>NZ_JAWIRX010000016.1:61674-132477 GCF_036319965.1 Stenotrophomonas sp. SMYL41
ACCGTGGCCGCATCGAACGGCCAGTCCAGCTCGCGCTCGCCGTGCTCGTCGCGCAGCACCGGCACCCGCGCGCCATAGCGCGCTTCCAGCGCCGGCTGGTCATCGAGGAACACCGACTCGAACTCCGGCGCCCGCGCTTTGGCCAGTTCGGCCAGCGCCAGGTCGCACAGGTGGCAATCGTCACGCTGGATCAGGGTCAACACCGGTCAGGCTCCCGTGGCGGAAATGCTGCGCCGCAGCCATCGGATGGCCCGGCAAGCCGCTAGAATAGCCGCTTGTCCGGTACCCGCAGTTTGGCATCCATGGCTGTCAGCACGTTCGACGTTTTCAAGATCGGCATTGGCCCGAGTTCCTCGCACACCGTCGGGCCGATGAAGGCCGCCGAGCGATTCATCCATCGCTGGCTGCTCGATCCGGGCCGCCTGCACGAGGTCGCGCGCATCCGCGCCGATGTCTATGGCTCGCTGGCGTTGACCGGCCGCGGCCATGGCACCGACAAGGCGATCCTGCTGGGCCTGGAAGGCCAGCGGCCGAACCTGATCGACCCGGACATCATCCCGGCCACCCTGGAGCGCATCCGCAGCAGCAAGCGCATCCAGCTGATGGGCCAGCACGAGATCGCCTTCGACGAGAAGCGCGACCTCGGCATGAACAAGCGCCAGAAGCTGCCGTACCACACCAACGGCATGCGCTTCACCGCGTACAACGCCGACGACGAAGTGATCGCCACCCGCGATTACTACTCGGTCGGTGGCGGCTTCGTGGTCAACCAGGACGACGCGGCCGATGACCGCATCGTGCCCGACGAGACCCCGCTGCCCTACCCGTTCAAGAGCGGCGACGAGCTGCTGGCGCAGACCGCACGCAGCGGCCTGAGCATCGCCCAGCTGATGTTCGAGAACGAGAAGTGCTGGCGCAGCGAAGACGAGATCCGCGCCAACCTGCGCGAGATCTGGAGCGCGATGCAGTCCTGCGTCGCGCGTGGCATCCGCGAGGAAGGCGTGCTGCCGGGTGGCCTGAAGGTCGGTCGTCGCGCACCGGCGCTGTACCGCGAGCTGTCGTCGAAGCCGGAAGCGGCGATGCGCGATCCACTGACCACGCTGGACTGGGTCAACCTGTACGCGCTGGCAGTGAACGAAGAAAACGCCGCCGGTGGCCGCGTGGTGACCGCACCGACCAACGGCGCCGCCGGTGTGCTGCCGGCGGTGCTGCATTACTTCGACCGCTTCTGCCCCGGCGCCAACGAACAGCGCGTGTTCGACTTCCTGCTGACCTCGGCGGCGATCGGCATCCTGTACAAGGAAAACGCTTCGATTTCCGGCGCCGAAGTCGGCTGCCAGGGCGAAGTGGGCGTGGCCTGCTCGATGGCGGCCGGTGGCCTGGTTGCGGCACTGGGCGGCAACCCGAGCCAGATCGAGAATGCTGCGGAAATCGGCATGGAACACAACCTCGGCCTGACCTGCGACCCGATCGGCGGCCTGGTGCAGATCCCCTGCATCGAACGCAACGCGATGGGCGCGGTGAAGGCGATCAATGCTTCGCGCATGGCCATGCGTGGCGACGGCAAGCACAAGGTGTCGCTGGACAAGGTCATCAAGACCATGCGCGATACCGGCCGCGACATGCAGGACAAGTACAAGGAAACCAGCCGCGGTGGCCTGGCGGTGAACGTCATCGAGTGCTGAGCTGTAGAGCCGAGCCCATGCTCGGCTGATGGGGCAGGAGCAGCCGAGCATGGGCTCGGCTCTGGATCGGACGACACCATCACCACGTTCCGGTTAGGCTCGGGCTTCCCCTGCCCCGGATTGCCCCATGCGCGTGATCGCCGCTGCCCTGCTTGCCTGCCTGCCACTGTCCGCCCTTGCCACGCCGACCTATGGCCCGCGGCTGGAAGGCTTCGATTACGGCTATCCGGTGAAGACCTTCGCGCTGGAGTCGCAGCGGCAGCCGTTGGAGATGGCCTACCTGGACGTCCTGCCCAAACGCCGCGCCATCGGCGTGGTGGTACTGCTGCACGGCAAGAATTTCTGCGCCGCCACCTGGCAGCAGACCATCGCGCCGCTGTTGAACGCAGGCTACCGGGTGATCGCTCCGGACCAGGTGGGTTTCTGCAAGTCCAGCAAGCCCGAACGCTATCAGTACACGTTTGCGCAGCTGGCTGCCAACACCCATGCCCTGTTGCAGCAGCTGCAGTTGGGGGATACGCCGGTGCACCTGGTCGGTCACTCGATGGGCGGCATGCTCGCGGTGCGCTACGCGCTGATGTTCCCGCAGGACCTGCGCACGCTGTCGCTGGTCAATCCCATCGGGCTGGAGGACTGGAAAGCGCTGGGCGTTCCCTGGCGCAGCGTCGATGCGTGGTATGCCGGAGAACTCAAAACCAGCTATGACAGCATCCGCCGCTACCAGCTGGACGTGTACTACGACGGCACGTGGAAACCCGCCTACGAACCGTGGGCGCGGATGCAGTCGGGCATGTACGAAGGCCCGGGCAAGCAGGCCGTTGCATGGAGCCAGGCGCTGGCCTCGGACATGGTGTTCAACCAACCGGTGGTGTACGAACTGAAGAACCTGCAGGTGCCGACCACGCTGTTCATCGGCCAGAAGGACCGCACTGCGATCGGCCGTGACCTGGCACCGCCTGCGGTGAAGGCGGCGCTGGGCAACTATCCGGTACTCGGCAAGGCAGCGGCCGCAGCGATTCCCGGCGCGACGCTGGTCGAGTTCGCCGGACTGGGCCATTCGCCGCAGGTACAGGACCCGAAGCAGTTCAACGCCGCGTTGTTGAAGGCCTTGAAGTCCCGCTGACCGACGGCTGCTTCTGTAGCGCCGAGCATGCGCTCGGCCTTACAGGAACCATGTGATCAACCCACGATCCGCAGCACGTCATCCAGCAACGCGGCTGCGGTAACTTCCGCGCCCGCGCCCGGCCCCTGGATCAACAACGGCTGGCGGCGGTAGCGATCGCTGTGGATGGCCACGCGGTTGTCGGTGCCTGCGCCCTGCGCCAAGGGATGATCGGCCGGCAGCTCGCGCAGGCCCACCTGCGCACCTTCGCCGTCAACACGGCCAACGAAACGCAGTACGCGACCGTTGTCACGTGCCTGCTGCCAACGCGCCTGCAGCGGCGCATCCAGCTGCTCCAACGCAGCCACGGCATCTTCCAGCGGCAACGCCGCCAGCGCATCAGGCACCAGCGAATCCACCTGCACCTGCGACGCATCCAGTGCCAGCCCGCTGCTGCGCGCCAGGATCAGCAGCTTGCGGCGCACGTCCTCGCCGGACAGGTCCAGGCGCGGATCGGGTTCGGTGTAACCGGCCGCCAGTGCCTCGCGCACCGCAGCCGAAAACGGCGACTGGCCGTCATAGCGATGGAACAGCCACGCCAGCGAACCGGACAGCACGCCTTCGATGGCGTGGATGTGATCGCCACCGGCCACCAGCGCGCGCAGGCTGCTCAGCAATGGCAGGCCAGCACCCACGGTCGCGCTGTCGCCATAACGCGCGCCACTGTCGGCACAGCTTTCGGCAATGGCCTGCGCACGGGCCAGCTGCGCGCCACGGCCCAGCTTGTTGGCGGTCACCACGTGCACGCCGCGTGCCAACCATTGCACGTGGCGGGCGGCCACGTCTTCACTGGCCGTCGCATCCACTACCACGTCGCCCCGTTCCAGCCCTTCGGCGCTCGCCCATGGCGGCGAACTCTGGCCATCGCGTGGTGCGCGACGTGCCAGTTCCAATGGCAGCACCAGGTCGCGATCAATCTCCAGCGCGGTACGTGAATTGGCCAGCCACTGCACGCTGGGCAGTTCCAGCCCGCGTGCCTGCAGCAACTGGTAGCGCTGCACGAAGGCCGAGCCGACCGTGCCGGTACCCAGCAGCGCCAGGCGTCCTGCGCCCAGCACGGGAATTTCAGCGGCGAGCGCGCTCATGCATCCACCACCTGTTTGCGGCGCGCAGCCGCATCGATCACGGCTTCGGCGCGCTGCAGCGCAGCGCCGAGGTCCGCCAGCAGGTCACGCTCGGCCTCGATGCCAACCGACAGGCGCAGCAGCCCTTCGCTGATGCCAGCCGCTGCGCGTGCTTCGGCGGTCATCGCTGCATGGGTCATGGTGGCCGGATGCGCGATCAGGCTTTCGACGCCGCCCAGCGATTCGGCCAGGGTGAAACAGCGCAGTCCGTCGACAAACGCACGCACCGCCGCGTGCGGATCATCACCGGCACAGTGCGCCAGTTCGAACGACAGCATCGCGCCGAAGCCATTCTGCTGGCGCGCGGCGATGGCGTGGCCCGGGTGATCGGCCAGGCCTGGGTAGTACACCGCGCCGACCGCCGGATGCTGGTCCAGCAGGGCAACGATGGACGCAGTGTTTTCCTGGTGCACGCGCAGGCGCGCGTCCAGCGTGCGCAGGCCGCGCAGGGTCAGGAAGGCATCGAACGGCGAGCCGGTCAGGCCCAGCGCATTGCCCCACCACACCAGCTGCTCGTGCAGCGCCGGATCGCGCGCAACCACCGCGCCACCGACCACATCGCTGTGTCCGTTGATGTACTTGGTGGTGGAGTGCAGCACCAGGTCCGCGCCAAACGACAGCGGCTGCTGCAGGGCCGGCGACAGGAAGGTGTTGTCAACCACCACGAGTGCGCCAGCCTTGTGCGCGGCATCGATGACGAAACGCAGGTCGGTGATGCGCAGCAGCGGATTGGACGGGGTTTCCACCAGCACCAGTTTCGGCTGCGTGGCCAGCGCCTGCGCCAGCGCACGCGGATCGGTCAGGTCGGCGGTGACCAGCTCGAAGTGGCCCTTCTTTGCCAGCGCATTGAACAGGCGCCAGCTGCCACCGTAGGCATCGTGCGGCACCACCAGGGTGTCACCCGGCTGAAGCAGCGCGTTCAGCACCAGGTTGATCGCGCCCATGCCGGTCGCAGTGATGACGCCGCCGGCGCCGCCTTCCAGTTCGGCCAGCGCCTCGCCGAGCAGGTCGCGGGTCGGGTTGCCACTGCGCGTGTAGTCGTACTGGCGCTTGTTGCCGAAGCCTTCAAAGCTGAAGTTCGACGACAGCACGATCGGCGGCGTGACCGCGCCATGCGCGGTGTCCCGATCGATGCCGGCACGGACGGCGGCAGTGGTACGACTACAGGACGGCTCGTTGGCGTGCAGGCTCATGCGGACTCTCCAGAAGTGCGGAAGGCGGTGGCGAGGATCGCGTCGATGCGATCGGTTTCTTTGAGAAAGGCGTCGTGGCCGTAGGGCGAGCGCAGCACGCGCAGGCTGCCGCGCGGACCCAGCCCTTCGACCAGGCCGACCAGGTCGGCCAGCGGCACCAGGCGGTCGCCCTCCACCGCCACCACCACGGTCGGCGGCAGGATCGCGGTGGGATCAACGCGATGCAGGTCGATCGATTCGGACAGGCGCAGGTAGGCGGTCACCGGCGTGCGCGCGACGTACTGCGCACCGGCGGCGTCGAGATAGTCTTCGGCGGCCACGCGCACGCGGCCATTGATGACCTCCGGCGCGGCATCGAAGCGCTCGCCGAATTCTTCCGGCGTGCGGTAGCTGAGCATCGCGAACTGCCGCGCCAGGGCGAGGCCATGGTCTTCGCCGCACTGCAGCTGGCCGAGCGCGACCGCGCGGCGCTGCAGTGCGCGCCAGGCGGCGGCATACGGATGCGGTCGGTGCGCGCCGCTGGCGAGCACCAGCTGGCGCACGCGGGCACGATGACGGATCGCGAACTGCTGGCCGACCAGCGCGCCGTAGGAGTAGCCCACGAACGCCTTCAGCGCGCGGATGCCGAGGTGGTCCAGCAGCAGCGCCAATGCATCGGCCTGGTCGGCGGTATCGATCGGCACATCCAGTGCACCGTCGGCACCGATGAAATCGAAGGCCAGCACGCGCAGCTGCTGCGGATCCAGCGCCCGGCCGCTGCCCACCAGGTCTTCGGCCCAGCCCTTCTCGCTGAACTGTGCGTTGGACGCCACGTGGCGGTGGGCGGAAATGCCACCGGCCAGCACCACCACCGGTGCATTGGCCGGGCCGACCCACTCATAGCGCAGGCGCACCGGGCTGGGGCCTGCGTGGCGCATCGACAGCACCGCGGCGAACTCACCGCGCTCGGCATGCACGCGGTCTTCGACCGGCACGCTGACGGGGACAAAGGGTTCGGGGCGAATGGCGGTACTGGCGGCGAAGCTCATGGCGGGATCCGGTTGGGGAATCGGCCATCGAGCCTTCGCGGGGCCCACGTTCGAGATGCACGTGTGGTGCATGGTTCGAACCATCTTTCGGTGGACGCCACGGTCCCCGCAGGATTTGGCACCTACGCAGACGCTTGCGCGCCTGCGGGCTGCCCCGGCTTCAAAGGGCCTGTCCCTCTGCCGGTCTCGATGGTGGAGCCACGATGCCAGCCCTTTTCCGCACTGTCAATCCCTTCATACGGATAAAGCGATGAATATTTTCAGGAACACTATGCGAAGGCCGTCGCGGTCGTCCCGTTCAGGATCAGCTACAGTCCCGGCGGTCCTTTTCGCTGGAAACGCCGATGCCGCGCCTGCCCCTGTCCTGCCTGCTGTTGACTCTGCTGGCGAGCGCGACCGCACACGCCGGCGACTGGCGCCAGGGGTGGGGACTGGTTCCCTCGCCTGTCCCGGCCACCCGCGCAGCCAGCGCTGAGGTCACCGCCCCCATGGCCCGGTTGCGCCTGCAGCCGGTCGGCGGGCAGTGGCAGGCCCGCATCGACAACGGGCTGGCGGGGCCGCTGCAGATCCAGCTGCGCGCCGCCCCTGGGCACCCGGTTGAAGGCCTCCCGGTCGAGTCGCTGATCCAGGGCGACAGCAGCCTGGTGGTCGGCCACCTGCCCGCCCCGATCGATGGCCGCATGCTCGATCTGCGCCTGCAGTCGGTGCCGGGCAACCCGGCCGCACAGGCCGAAGATGTCGCCTACCGCCTGCCGTTCGACGCGGCCCGCCTGCGCGTGGACCAGGCGCCGCAGGGACGCTTCAGCCATGACGACGAGGAGAACCGCGACGCGGTCGACTTCGCGCTGCCGGAGGGCACCCTGGTGCTGGCCGCGCGCGAGGGCACGGTGATGCAGATCCAGGATGGCTTCCGTGGCAACGGCCAGGACCGCGAACGTGATGGTGCCCGCGCCAACTTCATCCGCGTGCTGCACAGCGACGGCAGCATGGCCCTGTACGGCCACCTGCAGGCCGGCGGCATGCGTGTGCGTCGCGGCCAGGCGATAGGGGCCGGGCAGCCGATCGGTCTGTCCGGCAACAGCGGCTACAGCAGCGCGCCGCACCTGCACTTCGTGGTGCAGGTCAACCGGGGCATGAACCTGCGCTCGGTGCCGGTGCGCATCTTCGCCGAACAGGGCCAACTGCAGTTCGCCCGCCAGGGCGCGGCTGAAGGCGGTACCGGGCGCTGACCGGCCCCGGCCGGTATAATCGGGCGCTTATCTCTTTGAAAAGCGCCCCGGGCGGGCGCCACTGCCATGTCCGAAGTCGCCAACGAAGCGTCGCGCCGCCGCACCTTCGCCATCATTTCCCACCCTGACGCAGGCAAGACCACGCTGACCGAAAAGCTGCTGCTGTTCGGGGGCGCGATCCAGATGGCCGGTTCGGTCAAGGGCCGCAAGGCCGCCCGCCACGCCACGTCCGACTGGATGGCCCTGGAAAAGGAGCGCGGCATCTCCGTCACCTCCTCGGTGATGCAGTTCCCGTACGAAGGCAAGATCGTCAACCTGCTCGACACCCCCGGCCACGCCGACTTCGGCGAAGACACCTACCGCGTGCTGACCGCGGTGGACTCGGCGCTGATGGTGATCGACGTGGCCAAGGGCGTGGAAGAACGCACCATCAAGCTGATGGAAGTGTGCCGCCTGCGCGACACCCCGATCATGACCTTCATCAACAAGCTCGACCGCGAGGGCAAGGACCCGATCGAGCTGCTGGATGAAGTGGAAACCGTGCTCGGCATCCAGTGCGCCCCGGTGACCTGGCCGATCGGCATGGGCCAGCGCCTGAAGGGCGTGGTCCACCTGCTGACCGGCGAAGTGCACCTGTACGAACCGGGCCGCAACTTCACCCGCCAGGACTCGACCATCTTCCCGTCCATCGATGCCCCCGGCCTGGCCGAGAAGATCGGTGCGCAGATGCTGGCCGACCTGCGTGACGAACTGGAACTGGTGCAGGGCGCCAGCCACCCGTTCGACCTGCAGGCCTATCGCGAGGGCAAGCAGACCCCGGTGTTCTTCGGCTCGGGCGTCAACAACTTCGGCGTGCAGCCGCTGCTGGACTTCTTCGTCGAACACGCACCGGCACCGCAGGCGCGCTCCACCACCGGTCGCGAGATCGCCCCGGAAGAAAACAAGCTGACTGGTTTCGTGTTCAAGATCCAGGCCAACATGGACCCGCAGCACCGCGACCGCGTGGCGTTCATGCGGGTCTGTTCGGGCCGCTTCAGCGCCGGCATGAAGACCTTCCACGTACGTACCGGCAAGGAAATGAAGCTGGCCAACGCGCTGACCTTCATGGCCAGTGACCGCGAGATCGCTGCCGAGGCGTGGCCGGGCGATGTGATCGGTATCCACAATCACGGCACCATTTCCATCGGCGACACCTTCACCGAAGGTGAAGCGGTGACCTTCACCGGCATTCCCAACTTCGCCCCGGAACTGTTCCGCCGTGCACGCCTGCGCGATCCGCTCAAGCTCAAGCAGCTGCAGAAGGGCCTGGCCCAGCTGTCCGAGGAAGGCGCGACCCAGTTCTTCCGCCCGCTCACCAGCAACGACCTGATCCTGGGTGCGGTCGGCGTGCTGCAGTTCGACGTGGCCGCCTACCGCCTGAAGGACGAGTACGGTGTGGAAGCCACCTTCGAGCCGGTCAGCGTGACCACCGCGCGCTGGGTCCACTGCAGCAACGAGAAGAAGCTGGAAGAGTTCCGCGAGAAGAACGCGCTGAACCTGGCGCTGGATGCGGCCGGCCATCTGGTCTACCTGGCACCGACCCGGGTCAACCTGCAGCTGGCCCAGGAACGCTCGCCCGATGTGCGCTTCTCGGCCACCCGCGAAGCGGCGCATACCGTTTCGGTGGGCTGATGCCACGGGGTCGGCGCCGTCTCCGCCAGGAAAGGGTTCCGACCCCAGCCGCCGCGGGCGGTTCATCCACGCAACGCAGGGATTCACCGACCATACGGTGACGGGCGTGCACATGTCGCCCATCGCGGCCATGATAGGGGGGTGCGGGTCCCCCTCCCCGCGAACGATGCCTACGTCATGTCCACGACTTCCGCTGCTTCGATCCGCGAAGAAATCGCCAGCGCCCTGACCCACGGCCTCGGTGCCGTGTTCGCGCTGGGTGCCGGCGCGGTGCTGATCACCCTGGCCGCCATCTACAGCGATGGCTGGCAGCTGGCCGGCGCCATCGTGTTCGGCATCGCGCTGCTGCTGCTGTACACCGCCTCCACCCTCTACCACGCCATCCAGCACCCGGTCGCCAAGGGGCGGCTCAAGGTGTTCGACCACTGCGCGATCTACGTGCTGATCGCCGGCACTTACACCCCATTCACCCTGATCGGCCTGCGTGGCCCGTGGGGCTGGGGCCTGTTCGCCGCGATCTGGACCCTGGCCCTGGCCGGCGTGGTGTTCAAGCTGTTCTACACCGGCCGTTTCAAGCGCCTGTCCACCGCCATCTACGTGGCCATGGGCTGGCTGGTGATCGTGGCGGTCAAGCCGATGCTGGCCTCGATCGACGGCTGGACGCTGGGTTGGCTGCTGGCCGGCGGCCTGTCGTACACGCTGGGTACTTATTTCTACCACCGCGAATCGATCCCCTATTCGCATGCCATCTGGCACCTGTTCGTGATCGGTGGCAGCGTCTGCCACTTCGTCGCGGTCACCATGCAGGTGCTGTAGCAGCTGCCCGCGCGCGGCGTGTGCACGCCACGCACATGGACGCTTCGCGCCCCGTCGACGATGAGGGGGCAACCATGGCAGCGTGAATGCTGCCGCCTCCCCTGCTGCAAGGCGCACGCCTCGCTGGCGCCTCCGCCGCCCTGGCCCGCGAGGCCAGCGCTGGCTGGCCCTGCTCACCTTCCTGCTGGCCGCGCTGCTGGTACTGATCGCGCTGTGGGACTGGAACTGGTTCAAGGGCCCGGTCGAGCGCGCAGTGCAGGCCCGTACCGGCCGTGCGCTGCACATCGGTCGCCTGGATGTCGACCTCGGCCGTACCAGTACGATCCGGGCCGATGCGATCACCTTCGCCAATGCAGGCTGGGCGGAACAACCGAACATGGCCAGTGCCGACCGCGTCGAGATCGACGTGCGGGTCTGGCCCCTGCTGCGCGGCAGCCTGCAGCTGCCCGAAGTGCGCCTGACCCGGCCGGACGTGCTGCTGCAAACCGCCCCTCGCAAGGGCGAACCAGGCAATTGGGATTTCCTCGGTGACAGCGCTGGCGGCACCAGCCCCCAGCTCAAACGGCTGCGCATCGATGACGGTCGCCTGCAGTTCCTCGATGCGCTCGGCCGCACCGATATCCGCGTGGACGTGCACAGTGGCAAGCCAAAGCAGGCAGACGCCGCGCCACCGCTGCTGGTTCAGGGCAAGGGACACTGGCAGGGCAACCCATTCACCTTGCGCGGTGGCACCGAATCACCACTGGAGCTGACCGACAGCAACCACCCGTTCCGCATCCACCTCGACGGCCGCGCCGGCGCCACCCACGCCGTCGCCAGCGGCACACTGACCAATCCCTTCCAGCTGCGTGTGTTCGACCTGCAGTTCGCACTCAGCGGCCAGGATCTGGCCGACCTCTACCCATTGCTCGGCATCGCCATTCCGCCGTCCCCTCCCTACGCGTTGAACGGCCGCCTCAAGCGTGACCACAACGTCTGGCGCTACGACGCCTTCACCGGCAAGGTCGGCGACAGCGACCTTGGTGGCAACCTGCAGTTCGAAGTGGGCGGAGCACGTCCGCGGCTGACCGCTACGCTGGAATCCAAGCGCCTGGATTTCGACGATCTGGCCGGTTTTGTCGGCGCCCCACCAAAGACTGGTGGCGGTGAAACGGCGAACGCGGAACAGAAGGCAGAGGCTGCGCGCATCTCCGCAAGCGCGCGGGTATTGCCCGATACCCCCTACAACCTCGGCAAGCTGCGTGCGATGGATGCCGACGTGCGCTGGAAGGCCCACCGCATCAACGCGCCCTCGTTGCCGCTTGACGACATGGATGCACACCTGCTGCTGGATGACGGCGTGCTGCGGCTGGACCCGCTGAACTTCGGCGTCGCCGGCGGCGATATCCGCAGCACGATCCGCATGGACGCGCGCCACCCGCAGATCAGCACCGCACTGAAGGCCAGCGTGCGCGGCGTGCAGCTGGGCCAGCTGTTCCCGGACGCGAAACTGGCCGAGCAGGCCAAGGGCGGCATCGGCGGCGAAGTGGACCTGAGTGGCCGTGGCAATTCGATCGCCGCGATGCTCGGCAGCAGCAGCGGCAAGGTCGGCCTGGCGATGGGCCGCGGCCATGTCGGCAACCTGGTGATGGAGCTGGCCGGCCTGGACATCACCGAGTCGCTGAAATTCCTGGTGACCGGCGACAAGCAGATCCCCCTGCGCTGCGCCTTCGCCGACTTCGGCGTGCGCGACGGCCTGATGACCAGCCAGGCGCTGGCGGTGGATACCACCGACACGATCCTCATCGGCGAAGGCACGGTCAGCCTGCGCGACGAGACCCTGGACCTGCTGCTGAAGCCGCGCCCGAAGGACAAGAGCATCCTGGTGCTGCGCTCGCCGCTGCACATCGCCGGCACCTTCAAGGACCCGTCATTCCGCCCGGACTTCAAAGCATTGGGCATCCGCGGCGCGGTGGCCCTGGCACTGGGCAGCATCGCCCCGCCGGCGGCATTGCTGGCGACCATCGAGCTGGGGCCGGGCAAGGATGCCGACTGCGGTGGGCAGTATGCGAAGTAGAAGCGGGTGTTCGCGGCGCCTCGTTTTTCCGCGCGTAGAGCCGGAGCAAGGCCACAGGCAGGACACGCCGTAAATACGTCCCTGTAGGCTCGGTCGGCGCATCCATGCGCCTCACGGTCCTGCCTGCCGCTACCAAAGGCAGTCCACCGACGCTGCAACCCACCGCACCCGTGGGACGTGTCCAGAGGCTGAGGGCATGGGCGTGCAGGACCGTTGGCGCCATGGGCCCGAGGCATGCCTCGGGCGGGTTGGGTACGACGCCCAACCCCGGTCTTGCCGTGTGCGCAGGACAACGCACACGAGCAAGGCGCCATCGAGCCTACAGGGGTGTACTTGGGGCGTGTCCCCCGCATCAGGAAGGCGCTGCTTTGGCTTTGGCTTTGGCTTTGGCTTTGGCTTTGAGCTTCGAAAAGCGGGCCGGCGGGCCGCAGGCCCGCCAGCAACACCTCACCCCGCCACGATGTACTGCTGCAGCTGGTCCAGCTCCTTCCGCTGCGCATCGATCACCGACTTCACCAGGTCACCGATGGAGATCACCCCCAGCACCTGAGCACCCTCGACCACCGGCAGGTGGCGGATGCGGTAGTCGGTCACCAGTTGCAGGCAGTGCTCCACCTTCTCGCCCGGCGACACGGTCACCACCTGCGCCGTCATGATCTCCTCCACCGAGGTATCGCGCGACGAACGATCACGCAGCACGATCTTGCGCGCGTAATCACGCTCGGACAGGATCCCGACCAGCCGCGGCCCGTCCATCACCAGCACCGCACCGATGCCCTTCTCCGCCATCAACCGGATCGCATCGATCACCGCCGCGTCCGGCGCGACCGCATGTACTTCAGGAGACTTGCCGTCCAACAGTTGCCGTACCGTCGTCATCTGCCTGCCCTCCGAGGGTGGGTTGCAGGGCCGAGTCTGCCACGGCGGATGCTAGCCACGCGTCAACCAGATACAACGGCCGCTGCTTGGACTCCTCGTACAGCCGTCCCAGGTACTCACCCATCAAGCCCAGCGCGATCAGCTGCACCCCGCCCAGGAACAGGATCACCGCCATCATCGTCGGCCAACCCGCCACCCGGTCGCCATACAACGCCGCCTTCACGATCACCCACAGGCCGAACACGAAAGCGACCGCTGCGGTTGCCAGGCCCAGATAGGTGGCGGCCCGCAGCGGCACGGTCGAGAATCCGGTGATGCCTTCGAGGGCGAAATTCCACAGCCGCCACAGGCTGAATTTACTGGTGCCGGCCACGCGCGCGTGGCGGTGATAGGGCACGGCGATCCGCTTGAAGCCTACCCAGCTGAAAAGCCCCTTCATGAAACGGTGGCGCTCACGCATCCCGCGCAGGGCGCTCAGTGCGCGCGGCGACAACAGGCGGAAGTCCCCGGTATCGGCCGGAATCGGCGTCCGCGACAGGCGGCCCATCACCCGATAGAACATCGCTGCCGTGGCGCGCTTGATCCAGGACTCGCCATCGCGGGCCATGCGCGTGCCGTACACGTTGTCATGGCCCTCGCGCCAGCACGCAACGAACTGCGGCACCAGCTCCGGCGGGTCCTGGCCGTCGGCATCGAGGATCATCGCCGCCCCCTCGTGCACCAGATCCAGGCCTGCGGTCAGCGCCGCCTCCTTGCCGAAGTTGCGCGACAGCTTCAGCGCCGAGACGCGCGCATCGGCCTGGGCCAGCCCCGCGATCACCTCCCATGTGCGGTCATGACTGCCGTCATCCACATAGAGGATGTGGCCGTCGATGTCGGGCATGTCGTCCAGCACCGCGCACAGCCGTGGATGCAGCAGCGGCAGTGCCAGGGCCTCGTTGTAGGCGGCGATGACGAAAGTAAGGCGTTCGCGGTTCATGCCCGGATTGTACGTTGCCTGCAGGCGCATGGCCCGCCGCCTCGAGGGCATCTGCCCTCAATCTTCCGACAGGTATGACGCGCCACCCAGCTGGCGTGCCTGGCGCTGGATCCATGCCGCGCGCCGCTGCACATACGGCCCTGGTTTTGCCGCGTTGTAGCGCCTCGGTGCCGGCAGTACCGCCGCCAGTCGCGCGCTCTCGGCCGGACTCAGCCGGGCCGCGTCCTTGCCCCAGAATTTCTGGGCTGCCGCCTGCGCGCCGTATACACCATCACCGAACTCGGCGATGTTGGCGTACATCTCCAGGATCCGCTCCTTCGGCCACAGCGCCTCGATCAGCACCGTGTACCAGACTTCCAGGCCCTTGCGGACCCAGCTGCGGCCCTGCCACAGGAACAGGTTCTTGGCCACCTGCTGGCTGATCGTGCTGGCACCGCGCAGGCGTCCGCCCCTGGCGTTGTGGTCGCGGGCCTTTTCGATGGCCTGCAGATCGAAGCCGTTGTGATCCGGGAAGCGCTGGTCCTCGGCCGCCACCAGCGAGATCGGCAGGCTCGGCGCCATCTGCTCGATGTCGCGCCATTGGTAATGCAGCCGATAGGACCAGTCGGCCTCGCCCAGCGCCTCGCCATAGCGCCACAGCATCACCGTGGACACCGGCGGATCGATGAACCGCAGCACCAGCACCTGCAGGCAGCTGAAGGCGGCCAGCAGCACCGGCAGCCACAGCAGCCGCTTCCAGCGCCGCCGGCGCGGGGCGGCCACCACCGCCTCTACCTTGTGCTGCTCTCCCACTGCCCCCATTACTGGTGCATCCTTCTTCTGTCTGGTTGTCGGCGCATTATCCGGCAACCGCCCCCGTTTACGCGCGATGTGAGCCGATGACCGCCAACTCCGATTCCCTGATCCGTTTCCTGCTTCCCGACGCCGGCGTCCGCGGCGTGCATGTGCACCTGCAGGCCACCTGGCAGGAAATCCTGTCCCACGCCGCGTACCCGGACGCCGCTGCCGAGCTGCTCGGCGAGGCCTGCGTCGCCTCCGCACTGTTCACCGGCCACACCAAGATCGATGGCCGCCTGTCAGTGCAGCTGCGCAGCAGCACTGCCCTGCGCACCCTGTTCGCCGAGTGCACCGCCGGCGGCACCCTGCGCGGCATCGCCCAGCTCAGCGAAGGCACCGACGCGCCGCGTGACCTGTCCAGCCTCGGTGATGACGCCATCCTCGCCATCACCATTGAAAATCCCGGCCTGGATCCGCGCGAGCCGCAGCGCTACCAGAGCCTGGTGGCGCTGGGCGCACCGGAACTGGACGAGGCCTTCGAGGACTATTTCCGCCAGTCCGAGCAGCTGCCGACCCGCCTGCTGCTGGCCGCCGACCGCAGCGGTGCCGCGGGCCTGCTGCTGCAGAAGCTGCCGGGCGACGAAGGCGACGAGGACGGCTGGGCCCGCGCCAGCGCCCTGTTCGAGACCCTGGGCAAGGCGGAACTGCTGGCCACCCCGGCCGAGCAGCTGCTGCACCGCCTGTTCCACGAAGAGCGGCCGGAACTGCTGGGCGGCAAGCCGCTGTCCTTTGCCTGCTCCTGCTCGCGCGAGCGGGTTGCCGGCATGCTGCAGTCGCTGGGGGAAGAGGAGGCCCGTGCGGCTGCCGAGGACACCGGCGCCGTCGAAGTCCGTTGCGAATTCTGCGGGCGCGAGTATCACTTTCCATTGACGGAGTTCGGCATACTGTTCCACGGCGCCCAGGGGGCTGTACCGGCGCCTGAACGACTTCAGTAAACGGCAGTCTTGTACCTGGGGAGGATCAAGGCTTGTTAAGAATTCATAAACACCCTAGGATCAGGTTCCCGTCCCCGCGGGAACTTCCGTTGTCCGTCCCTGTCTGAACTGGTCCGATGCGTACCTACCTGCGTCTACCGCTGGCCCTGCTGATCGCCCTTGGCGCGATCACGGGCGTGCATGCGCAGAGCAAGGACACGCGCACCGTGCTGCCGGTATGGAACAAGGGCAGCGGCAAGGTCGAGGCGCTGCTGTACCTGGAACCGACTGGCGAACAGGCCGCCGGCGCCCGCTGGCATTTCGGCCGCAATTCGCTGGACGCGGCCTTTGGCCTCTCCTCAGGCGATTCGCTCGGCCTGCTCTGCAACAGCAGCAGCGGGACCAGCATCAGCGGACTGGCCAGTCATTGCATGCTGGCCAGCCTGGGCGACGAGGACGATCTGAACAGCCGCCGTTTCAGCGGTACCGCCGCACTGAACCGTGGCAACAGCCGCCTGGGCATCACCGCCGGCAGCGGCCGTGAAACCCTTCCCGCCTGGTTGTCCGGCCCGAACAAGACGCCCTCGCTGCGTGCCGAGCAGAACGATCTGACCGTGTTCGCGCAGAAGAACATCGGTCGCGAAGGCTTCGTCTCCATTGCCGGTACCTACGCCAAGGCGCGTCTGGTTCCGCTGGCCGATGCCTCGCCAGCCATCGTCGATCGCTGGGACAGCAAGAGCCTGAGCATCGGCGCCGGTTACGGCAACTTCACCGGCAGCATCATCGGCCGCGTGGTCGACGTCCCGGGCAAGCCCGGCAAGTGGGAAGGCCTGGGCATCGGCCTGACCTGGCGTACTCCGTGGTCCGGCCAGCTCACCGTCGGTGCCGAGAATGTGATCAGCCGCGGCAAGAATCCGTTCTCCCCGCGCAACGAAAGCAACGACGACGGCACCGTGCCGTATGTGCGTTACGAACAGGATCTCTGATCCCGCACGCAGGTTCAGTAGCGATGTTCCCAAGGGCGCCGAAGGGCGCCCTTCGCATGTGTGCGCCTGCCACGCACCGGCAGATGGATAACGCTATTGGGATATGAAACCGAACACATCGACATAGTGCGATACATATCAGTCGAAACTTTTTCCATCATCCTGCGTTAACAATCGAGGCAGGAACGCATATCCATACCATCAACCTATTGATTGGCATGGATAAAGCGCATTTTTACCAAAATCACAGACTTGATTAACACAGCTTTAATTCTTGGCGAACGCCCGTTACTATCGGGTCAGCCTCGCGATTTGGGAGCGCTTTTTCGCTCCCCCGCCGGGCATTAACCCCAGCCAAGATTTCTTGGAGAGAGAGAGCCAATGAAACTCAAGTCAAGCCAGCTGCGTGACGCAGTTGTGATCGCGCTTGTCGCCGGTGCCACCACCGCGACGGCCCACGCCCAGGAAGCCACCAACCTCGACCGTATCGAGGTCACCGGTTCGCGCATCCGTCAGGTCGATACCGAAACCGCACAGCCCGTCCTGAGCATCAGCCGCGCTTCGATCGAGAAGAGCGGCTTCAAGACCGTGGCCGACGTCCTGCAGAACATCTCTGCCGCCGGCAGCCCGGCCATCAGCCGTTCCGAGCCGCTGTCCTCCGGTGAAGCCGTCGGTGGCTTCTACATCGACCTGCGCAACCTCGGTGCCGAGCGCACCCTGGTGCTGGTCGACGGCAAGCGCCTCGGCGCCAGCGTCAGCGGCCTGCAGGACGTGTCGCAGATCCCGTCGGCCATCGTCGAGCGCATCGACGTGCTGAAGGACGGCGCGTCGTCGATCTACGGCTCCGACGCGATCGCCGGCGTGATCAACATCATCACCCGCAAGAACTTCCAGGGCCTGGAAGCCAACGCCTACGTCGGCCAGTACGGCGAAGGCGACGGCCAGAAGACCAGCTACGACTTCGTGGCCGGCTTCACCGGTGACCGTGGCTCGATCACCATCGGCGCCGAATACGCCGAAGAAAAGGAAGTGTGGGCCAAGGACCGCTGGTTCAGCCGTTATCCGCGCACCACCTTCCACCCGGCCCAGAACTGGAGCCCGGTCAGCCAGTGGGGCACCATCATCGATCCGGATACCGATGACTGGCTGGTGCTGAACCGTGGTGGCGACTACCGCGACGTCAACCAGTACCACGACCAGGACTTCGCCGGCATCACCGGTGACACCAGCAACTCCAATACGCAGATGCACCTGCTGACGCCGACCAAGCGTCGCTCGGTGTTCGCCAACGTTCAGTACGACCTGACCGACAACGTCCGTTTCGTCTCCGACCTGCTTTACACCCGTCGTGAGTCGCAGGCCCAGGTCGCAGGCTATCCGCTGCAGACCGCCTCGTATGAGCGCCTGGGTGCCACGTGGGATGCCGACAGCTACTACAACCCCTTCGGCAAGGACATGGGCTTCATGCGCCGTGGCTGGGAAGTGCCGCGCCTGTCGACCAACAAGCTGACCACCTTCCGCTTCACCGGCGCCCTGCAGGGCAGCTTCCAGTTCAATGACAAGTACTTCGACTGGGAAGCGGGCTACATCTACCAGAACTCTGAGAACCAGCAGAGCCAGACCGGCAACTACAACGTGCTGGCGGTCAATGCCGCCACCGGTCCGTCGTTCTACAACCCGGCCACCGGCCGCGTCGAGTGCGGCACGGCTGCAGGCCTGGTCGACGGCTCCAATCCGATCTATGGCCCGGGCGCCGGCGGCTGCCTGCCGTGGAACCCGGCCATTCCGTATGGCCGTACCGGTGACGGTGGCCTGACCGGCAACCCGGACCTGCAGCAGTTCCTGTTCCCGACCACCAAGAACACCGGTGAAGTCACCACCAAGACCTACTACGCGAACATCGCCGGCAGCCTGTTCACCCTGCCCGCCGGCGACCTGGGCTTCGCGCTGGGTTACGAGTACCGCGAAGACAAGGGTTCGTACAATCCGGACGCCCTGTCGCAGACCGGCTACTCGACCGACCTGGCCGCCGGCCCGACCGGTGGCGGCTACGACGTCAACGAAGTGTACCTGGAGCTGAATGTTCCGATCCTGGCCGACCTGCCGGGTGCCAAGGAACTGAGCTTCAACGCCGCGACGCGCTATTCGAAGTACAGCACCTTCGGCAACACCACCAACAACAAGTTCGGCCTGAAGTGGAAGCCGATCGACCAGCTGCTGGTGCGTGCGACCTACGCCGAAGGCTTCCGTGCGCCGACCATCGACAATCTGTACGGTGGCAGCTCGCAGACCTTCGCGTACTTCACCGATCCGTGCGACACCTCGTTCGGCTCCACCGATCAGCCGGGCGTCGCCGCCCGGTGTGCCGCGGCCATCGGCCCGACCGCCAGCACCTTCCGCCAGCTGCGCCAGGGCTATGTGCCGGCCAGCGGTCCGGATGAGCAGACGCCGGATCCGTTCAATGCCGTCTCCAATCCGGACCTGACCCCGGAGAAGTCGAAGTCCAAGACGGTCGGCCTGGTGTGGAGCCCGACCTTCGCCCAGGGCCTGAACATGAGCCTGGACTGGTGGAACATCAAGATCACCAACACCATCGTCACCGACAGCCCGGATGACCAGCTGAACGACTGCTACGTGCTTGGCATCGCCGAGCGCTGCAACTCGTTCACCCGTGACCCGAACCGTCACAACGTGATCAACCTGACCTACGCACCGCGTAATGCCGGTTACCAGGAAACTGAAGGCTTCGACTTCGACGTGGCCTACCGCTTCGAGACCGACAGCTGGGGTACCTTCAACGCCAACCTGCAGAACAGCTACGTCACCAAGAACGTGCTGAAGACCACCAACGCGCAGCAGGTGCCGGTGTCGATCCTCAACGGCTTCGGCAGCAACTTCCGCCTGCGTTCGAACCTGGTGCTGGGCTGGGAGCGTGGCGACTGGGGCGTGACCTGGGGCACCCGTTACTTCTCCAGCGTCAAGGAGCGCTGCTATTACAGCGACGAGTGCAGCCTGCCGGACTTCGGTTCGCCGGATCCGGTGCGCGACCAGCCGATGAACAAGCGTGGTTCGACCATGTTCCACGACGTCCAGGTCTCCTGGAACGCCCCGTGGAATGCAACCATCGCCGTGGGTGCGCGTAACGTGTTCGATCATTACGGCCCGCAGATGTACTCGGCGCCGAACTCGCAGTACTCCTACTACGGTGGCTACGACATCGGTCGCTTCATGTACATGCAGTACAAGCAGAAGTTCTGATCGGCAGTCTGATCAGCTGATGCAGCAACGGCCCCGCAAGGGGCCGTTGTTCTTTGTGGTGCATGGAAGCACGCTGGCCCGCGCGCGAAAAAAAGCCGCGGCATCGCCGCGGCCTTCCTTCAGCATCATTCCCGGGCACTCATCCGTTCGGGATCAGCGTCTCGATCAGATGCTCGACGTACGCTTCGAAATCCTCGCGTGCCTGCTTGGGCTGCTGCAGCTGCAACGACAACTGCAGGAAGCCGACGTAGGCAGCGTAGGCCAGCCGCGCACGATGGCGTGCGTCGGTCGAGCTGAGGCCGGCCTGGCGGAACGAGGCGACCAGATAATCAAGGCGTCGCTGCGAGACGCGGTCGATCACCGGCCGCACCATTGGATGATCCAGTGCCTTGAGCAGCTCGCTGTAGATGATGTGCGGCTGCACTTCATGCGCCACCATCTGGAACAGCTGGCGCAGGCGCACGCGCGGATCCGGTACGTCTTCCAGGCTGCCGAACACCTGTTCCTGTTCGAACAGTTCCCAGCGTTCCAGCGCCGCCTGCAGCAATGCATCGCGCGAAGGGAAATGCCAGTAGAAACTTCCCTTGGTGACACCCAGTCGCCGTGCCAGCGGCTCCACCGCGACGGCGCCGACACCTTGTTCAGCAATCAGATCGAGGGCCGCCTGGGCCCAGTCTTCGGCACTCAGGCGGCTGTTGCGGCCGGCGCGCGGTTCGCCGGCGGAAGCGTCAGGTTGATTCATGGACTGATTTAACCATACGCCGGGGTTCGTTGCAGTACGCGGTTGCGGTCGAAAGCGTCGCAGGACCCTGAGGAGGGTCCATTCAGGCGCCTTCCGCAGCGCACCATACCCTGCAGTATTGACTTCCCCCCGAAGCGATCCATACTAGCAAGTATGGTTACGTCCCCAACTTCCGCTGCGTTCCATGACCTGCGCCTGGACGCCGCCCATGGCGCCCGCCTTGCGGCGACCGCCAGCGACCATGGCCGGCGCGGCCGCGTGCTGTTCGCGCATGGCTTCGGCCAGACCCGCCATGCCTGGAATGCCACCGCCCGCGCGTTGAACGCCGCTGGGCTGCAGACGCTGGCCTACGACGCCCGCGGCCATGGCGATTCCGACTGGAATGCTGCCGATCTGCCCTATCACGGTGAACAGTTCGCCGACGACCTGATCGTGCTGGCCGGCGAACAGCCGCGTCCGCCGGTACTGGTCGCCGCATCGATGGGCGGCCTGTTCGGCCTGCTGGCCGAGTCGCGCTGGCCGGGCCTGTTCTCGGCGATGGTGCTGGTCGACATCACCCCGCGTTGGGACACCGCCGGCGTCGAGCGCATCCTGGCCTTCATGACGGCCCATCCCGACGGCTTCGCTTCGTTGACCCAGGCCGCTGACGTGATTTCGGCGTACATGCCGCATCGTCCGCGCAAATCCGAGCAGTCGCTGCGTGCACTGCTGCGCGAGGACGGCCACGGGCGTTGGCGCTGGCATTGGGATCCGCGCCTGGTGGCCGAGCTGGCCCGCGACAGCGAACAGCACCAGGACGCACTGGCCGAAGCCGCACGCCAGGTGAAATGCCCACTGCTGCTGGTCAGCGGCGGCCGCAGCGACCTGGTCACGCCGCAGACCGTGGCCGAATTCCTGGCATTGGCGCCGCATGCGCGGCATGTACAGCTGCCGCAGGCCACGCACATGGTCGCCGGCGATGACAACGACGCCTTTACCGCTACTGTGTTGGACTATCTGGACGTGTTGCCCGCAGCGGACGCTGCGGCTTCGTCCGCCACAAACGAGCACGTCACCGGAGCACGCTCATGAGCATCGTTCTTCCCTTCCTCGCCCTGCTGCTGGCAGGCGCGTTCGTCGCCTACCACCGCATGCGGCTGGTTACCTGGACGCTGATCAGCGTGGCCCTGCTGGCCGCCTGCTGGTTCATTCCCTACGTCAACCAGACCGCCACGATCGTCGCGGCCGCCGTGCTGGCCGTCATCGCCGTGCCGCTGCTGCTGCCGTTCATCCGCAAGCCGCTGCTGACCGGCCCGATGATGAAGGTGTTCCGCAAGGTGCTGCCGCCGCTGTCGCAGACCGAGCGCATCGCGCTGGAAACCGGCTCGGTCGGTTTCGAGGGCGAACTGTTCACCGGTGATCCGGACTGGAACATCCTGCTCAACTATCCCAAGCCGCAGCTGACCGCCGAAGAACAGGCCTTCCTCGATGGCCCGGTGGAAGAGCTGTGCACCATGGTCAACGACTGGGAAATCACCCACGTCCACGCCGACCTGCCGCCAGAGCTGTGGGCCTTCATCAAGAAGAACAAGTTCTTCGGCATGATCATCCCGAAGGAATATGGCGGCCTGGGCTTCTCCGCGCTGGCCCACCACAAGGTCATCCAGAAGCTGGCCTCGGTGTCCTCGGTGGTCAGCTCCACCGTCGGCGTACCGAACTCGCTGGGCCCGGGTGAACTGCTGGTGCATTACGGCACCCAGGAACAGAAGGACCAGTACCTGCCGCGCCTGGCCGATGGCCGCGAAGTGCCCTGCTTCGGCCTGACCGGTCCGTTCGCCGGCTCCGACGCCACCTCGATCCCGGACTACGGCATCGTCTGCAAGGGCGAGTGGAACGGCGAGCAGGTACTCGGCGTCAAGCTGACCTTCGACAAGCGCTACATCACCCTGGCCCCGGTCGCTTCGCTGATCGGCCTGGCCTTCCGCATGTACGACCCGGATGGCCTGATCGGCGATACCCGCGACATCGGCATCACCCTGGGCCTGCTGCCGCGCGACACCGCCGGCGTTGAAATCGGCCGTCGCCACTTCCCGCTGAACTCGACGTTCCAGAACGGTCCGATCCGCGGCAAGGACGTGTTCATTCCGCTGACCCAGCTGATTGGTGGCGCAGCCATGGCCGGCAAGGGCTGGAACATGCTCAACGAGTGCCTGGCCGTGGGCCGCTCGATCACCCTGCCGTCCACCGCCAGCGGCGGTGCCAAGGCCGGCGCCGCCGTGACCGGCGCCTATGCGCGCATCCGCAAGCAGTTCGGCCTGTCGGTCGGCCGCTTCGAGGGCGTGGAAGAAGCACTGGCCCGCATTGGCGGCAAGGCGTACAAGATCAGCGCACTTTCGCAGGCCACCGCTGCGGCGGTCGACCGTGGTGACGTGCCGTCGGTACCGTCGGCGATCGCCAAGTATCATTGCACCAGCATGAGCCGCGAAGTGATCTCGGACATGATGGACGTGATCGGCGGCAAGGGCATCATCCTGGGGCCGCGCAATTTCGCTGGCCGCAGCTGGCAGGCCGCGCCGATCGCGATCACCGTGGAAGGCGCCAACATCATGACCCGCAGCCTGCTGATCTTCGGCCAGGGTGCGATCCTCTGCCATCCGTGGGTGCTGAAGGAAATGAAGGCCGCGCAGGATCCGGATACCCGCGCCGGCCTGCAGGACTTCGACCGCAGCCTGTTCGGCCACATCCGCTTCGGCATCTCCAATGCCGTCCGTTCGTTCTGGTTCGGCCTGACCGGCGCGCGCTTCGGTGCCGCACCGGGCGATGCCTATACCCGCCGCTACTTCCGCAAGCTGGACCGCTACTCGGCCAACCTCGCACTGATGGCCGACATCTCGATGATGACCCTCGGCGGCAAGCTGAAGTT
This sequence comes from Stenotrophomonas sp. SMYL41, assembly GCF_036319965.1. Taxonomy (NCBI): domain Bacteria; kingdom Pseudomonadati; phylum Pseudomonadota; class Gammaproteobacteria; order Lysobacterales; family Lysobacteraceae; genus Stenotrophomonas; species Stenotrophomonas sp. SMYL41. The sequence continues at coordinate 85,136 of NZ_JAWIRX010000016.1, forward strand.
CAAGGAATCGCTGTCCGGCCGCCTGGGCGATGTGCTGAGTCACGTCTACATGACCAGCGCCATGCTCAAGCGCTACCACGACGAAGGCGCACCGCAGGCCGACCAGCCGCTGCTGGCCTGGGCCTTCCATGACAGCGTGCACAAGATCGAAGAGTCGCTGTCGGCTGCGCTGCGCAACTTCCCGATCCGTCCGATCGGCTGGCTGATGTGGGCGCTGATCTTCCCGCTGGGCCGTCGTGCCGAGGCTCCGGGCGACCGCCTGAGCCGCCGCGTCGCCGCCCTGCTGATGGCGCCGAATGAAGCCCGCGACCGCCTGGCCAGTGGCGTGTTCCTGACCCCGTGCGAGAACAACCCGGGTGGCCGCATCAACAGCTACCTGAGCAAGGCGATCATGGCCGAGCCGGTGGAGCGCAAGTTCCTGAAGGCGCTGAAGAGCAAGGGTATCGAGGCGCTGGACTTCAAGGCGCAGCTGGACGAAGCCGTGGCCGAGGGCGTGATCACCCAGGACGAGCGCAGCCTGCTGGAAGAGCTGCGCACGCTGACCCTGGACACCATCACCGTGGACGACTTCGACACCCACGAACTGCGCGCGGCCAGCTACTACGACCGCCAGCACAAGGACCCGCATTCGCAGGCCGCCTGATCGCCCGCGAAACGCGTTGCCTCGACGGCGGGCCTTGGCCCGCCGTCGCTTTATCAGCCGACAGGAATGCCCCTCATGTCCACGCCCCTGCTCTCGCTCTACCACCGCCTGCAGCGCTGGCCCGCCGGCAACTGGCTGTTCTCGCGCGCGGTGTGCTTCAAGGCGCCCTACTTCGCCAGCATCGCGCCCATCATCACCGCACTGGAGCCAGGCCGCTGCGAAGGCGTGATCCGCCAGCACCGCCGCATCAACAACCACATTGGCACGGTACATGCGATCGCGATGTGCAACCTGGCCGAACTGGTCGGCGGAGTGATGGTGGACGCCAGCCTGCCGGCAGACATGCGTTGGATCCCCAAGGGCATGGAAGTGAAATACCAGGCCAAGGCCTTGGGCACGTTGAAGGCCGTGGCGACGCCAATGTTGTCCATCGTCAGTGCTGCGGACGGCTACGACCTGCCGGTGGGGGTCAGCGTGACCGATGCGGCAGGGACCGAGGTGTTCCATGCGACCATCGCAATGTGGGTATCGTCGCGCCCTCCGCGCACAGGCTGATCAACCATGACAACCACAGAACTACTGGTGCGCCTGGCAGGCATTCACAGTCTGGGGTTTGCCGCCTTCCATCTGGCGTTCTGGCGGCTGTTCGGCTGGAAACGCGAGCTCGCCCAGCTCGGCACAGCCAACCGCGCGATCATGCAGATCCTCAATCTGCGCGTGATCTATGTGTTCCTGGGAATGGGGCTGATCGCGCTGATCTTTGCCCCGGACCTGGTCGACACTCGTCTGGGGGTGGTCCTGCTGGGCTTCATGGCGGTGTTCTGGGTGGGCCGCGCACTTGAACAATTCGTCTTCCTGCGCATCAACGACTGGCGCGTACACCTGCTGACGGGCCTGTTCGTGCTGGGTGCGGCACTGCATGCCGTGCCGATGTGGCTGGGCTTCATGCGCGCCATCAGCCGCTGAGCGGCGACGCCTGCCAGCACGCGCCGACTTCAGAGCGCTCGCAACACCAGCGCCAGGATCGCCGGCACCGCCTGGATCATGAAAATGCGGCGGCTCACGCTGTAGGCGCCATAGCACCCGGCCACCACCACGCAGGCCAGCGAGAACGTCACCAGCACCGGCTGATCGATCACCAGCCCCACCACGATGCCCGCCGCCAGGAAGCCGTTGTAGAGGCCCTGGTTGGCCGCCAGCACGCGCGTGGTCTCGGCCTTCTCCGGCGTGTTGCGGAAGGTCTTCAGGCCCAGCGGGCGGGTCCACAGGAACATTTCAAGCACCAGGAAGTACAGGTGCAGCACAGCGACCAGCACGGTCAGCAACAGGGCGATCACTTGCATATCAAATCCAGCCTCCAGATGGTGATGGTCAACGCCGCATTTCTGCACCCTTGGGCGACCAACCTCTACGCGGTGTCCCATCAGGGTACGGAAGCGCCAAGGGCCCCGTCTCCACGACGGATAATGGCGAGGAGAGTTCCACACCTACTGGCTGGACCACCACTTTCCGCAGATGAACCCTTGGATGCTGCGACAACCGTTCCAGCATGTTCTCGTCAGAGCCGCGCCCTCCTGTTGCCCGAACGATCACCAACTGGATCCTGCGATAGCGACGCAGCAATTGGATGATGACATGGCAGCAATCACTGCAAGGGCGTCGCTCCGTAAAAAGATACAACACCCCCTCCATCCGCCTCCAATGGGAGAACCGGTAGAGCCGCCGAAGTGCCAGATCAAAGTAGTTGAGCAGCAGGAACTCCGAGTCGTGGTAGACCGATCGCTTGTGCGGGTACCCTGCACACTGATCGGCATGACGGAGTTGCTCCTCGCCTCCGCCAGGGCCCTGCCGCCTCTTCTGACCTCCCCTGCCGGCTCGAGACCCGCCTTTCAACCGCCCCGCGGTGAGTTGGGGAACAGCACTCAACCAGGCGTCTGGCTTCAGGTCATTGCTGCGGCGAAGGACGTTCAACTTTCCGTGTGTGGTGCGGGTAAGAACATCAAATTCCAGATCGCGTCGGGCTGCATCGACCACCCTCGCCAACGCTCGGGAGCTGGGGCCGATAACGTGCGGAAAGATGAGCCGACCGCCAAATCCACGCGCCGAGAAGTTCATCAGCCCGAGGTTGCCCTTGAGCCATCCTCCGACATCCTCCTCCTCATCAAGGGCGTTGGCGAAGAGCGTTCTCTCCAGGTTCCCATTTCGTAGCTGGCTGACCAGCTCCAGTACCGAAAACACCCATGCTTCCAACTGAGCCTCGTCCAGAACGTGGTCCTTCGCGCTCCCCTTGATCATCCCACTCTCCCCGAAACCAGACAATCAACAACCCTGCATGAGCCTATAGTTGCACGGCCTTCAAGCATCAATCGGCGCTCTATCGATCACGCGGCAGCTTCTTTTCTTCGCGCAGCACGCCGAACGCAGCCAGGGTCATGAAGCCGGCCACCAGCACGCCGCCGATGAACACCACATGCGAACCGAACAGGGTCAGCGCCTTGTGGATCCAGGTGAAGCCCAGGTCCGCGCCGCGGTACACCACCGTGTCGATCGCTGCGCCGGCCTTGTAGCGCCACTGCCGGTCCACGCGCGTGTAGATGGTCTCGCGCGCCGGCTTGGCCAGTGCGAATTCGCTGGCGCGGGTCATCACCTGCACCACCGCGACCATCAGCGGCATCGGCGAGGCCGCCAGCACCGAGAAGCCGATCAGGATCGCGAACCCCGGAATCAGCAGCGCCGGCGCGATGCCATGGCGCGACAGCAGCCAGCGGGTCAGGCCCACCTGCATCAGCAGCGCCAGCGCGTTCACCGCCAGGTCGATGCGCGAGAAGAACGCGGTACTGGCCGCCGGGTCGGTGAAGGCCGAGCGCACGATGCTGGCCTGCTGGTTGTACAGCAGCGTGCCGACGCCCACGCCGAACACCACCATCACCGCCAGCCAGCGCAGCAGCGGCTCGCGCACGATCAGTTTCAGGCCGTCCAGCACACTGCCACCCATCGGCTTCTCGCCGGACACCAGTTGCTGCTCGCGTTCGCGCAGCACCGCCCAGTGCCGGAGCCTCCAGATGCACAACAGGCACACGACCAGGAATCCCGCCGAGACCAGCATGAGGTTGGCGATGCCCACGCGCTGCGCCAGCGCACTGGTGATCAACGGTCCGAGGAACGCGCCAACGGTACCGGCCGCACCGATGTAGCCGTAGTAGGCACGCGCTTGTGCGTTGGAGAACACATCGGCCATGAAGCTCCAGAACACCGCCACCGCAAACAGGTTGAACACCATGACCCACAGGAAGAAGGCCATGCCCCGCCCTGGCACGTGACTGTCGAACAGTGCGTAGAACCCCAGCAGGGTGACGATGAAGAAGCCGTACACCACGGGAAGGAACACACGGCGCGGGAAGCGGCTGACCAGCCAGCCATAGACCGGCTGCAGCACCAGCATGATCACGAAGACGCAGGAGAAGAGGAACTGCAGGACGAAGTCCTTCAATGCGATGCCGTGGCTGGCGAACCAGGCGATCAGCACGGGCGGGAACACCGTTTCCAGGTCCGCCGAGGCCGCCATGGCCTCACGCACCGGACGCAGCACGTAGTAGCCGCTGAGCAGGCAGAAGAAGTACAGGAACGACCACCACAGCGCCGGCGACTCGCGCAGTGCCGCCATCAGTTCGCGCACTGGCCCCTTGCCCGGTGCCGCGCTCACGCAGCGCCTCTCGCCCACAGATGGCGGTTGGACAGCGGCATGGCAGGCTCCGGGGCGGTGAAGCGCGTACGTTAGCCAATGCACTGCAACATCGCCAGCGCGAGGCGCCCTTCCGCCTGCGGATGGGCCTGCGGATAGACCGCTCAGGCCGGCCCCGGATGACACGTTCCGACACACACTTCGCGGGCGCCAAAACTCCAACTTTTTCAACGAGATGCGCATTCATCTTCGCTTTGTTTGTGCACAGGGGAAAAGCGGCGCTAGAATCGCCATCAGCAGTCGCGCACGGGTCCAACCGATGAAAAAGAACAGCCTGCGTCGTCCGATCCGTTCGGCGGCCACCGGTTTGCTGGGCATGTTGATGCCCGTTGCCTTGTCCACCACCGCGCAGACACCGCCGGCGTTGCCGCCGATGCCGACCAACATCGAATCCGCTGCGGCTCCCAGCGTCGCCCACACCCAGCCGGCGGCCTACCGCACCGGCCTGGTGCCGCAGGTGCAGGCGCCGGCGGCTGGCTTCAACGTCGCCAACATCGAATCGATGGCGCAGCAGCTCACCTATGGCGAGCGCGTGCCGGGCATGGCGGTGGCGATCGTGCAGGGCGGCCGTATCCTCAGCGCGCGCGGCTATGGCGTCACCGACGTCAACAACCCGCTGCCGGTCGATGCGCACACCGTGTTCCGGCTGGCCTCGCTGTCCAAGGCCTTCGCCGGCACCATGGCTGGCCTGCTGGTCAACGACGGCACGCTGCGCTGGGACAGCAAGGTCACCGACTATGTGCCGGGCTTCCGTTTGAACTCGCCGGAAGCCACTGACCGCCTGACCGTGGCCGACGTGCTCAGCCATCGCGTCGGCCTGCCGTACAACGCCTACGACCGCGACATCGAAGGCAATGCCGAGTACTACGCGCTGACCCAGAAACTGGCCAACACCAGCCTGAAGTGCCTGCCGGGCGACTGCTACGCCTACCAGAACGTAGCCTTCAGCCTGATCGGCGACGTCGTCTATGCGGCCTCCGGCAGCTTCTACGAGCAGTCGGTCGAGCGCCGCATCTTCAAGCCGCTGGGCATGAATGATGCCAGCCTCGGCCTGGCCGGCATCCAGGCCAGCTCGCGCTGGGCGCGTCCGCACGTGCGCAGCCGCAATGGCTGGGTCTCGCTGATGCCGAAGCCTACCTATTACCGCGTTGCTCCGGCCGCTGGCGTCAACGCCAGCGCCAGCGACATGGCGCAGTGGCTGCTGGCCCACACCGGCCATCGCCCCGACGTGCTGCCGGCACCGTTGCTGGCCACCCTGCATTCGAGCCTGATCAACACGCCGGGCGAGATGCGTTCGGGCTGGCGCCGCGAGCGCCTGCACTCGGCCGGCTATGCACTGGGCTGGCGCACCTTCGATTACGCCGGCCACGACGTGGTGTTCCATGCCGGTGCCGTGCAGGGCTATCGCGGCCTGGTCGCGCTGGTGCCGGAACGCGATCTCGGTATCGCCATCATGTGGAACGGCGAAAGCAGCCTGCCCAGCGGCCTGCTGCCGACCGTGCTTGATTCCGCGCTCGGCCTGCCGACACAGCGCTGGCTGGACGTGGACACCGACTTCGGCAGCGACAACCTGATGGCCGAGGGCGCGAGCCCGGCGCAGCAGGACAAGCGCAAGGGCAAGGGTGCTTCGAGCAACCGTGCGGTGGCATCGCCACGCTGATCTGGCGGGCTCGACCGTAGGCGCAAAGGGCGGCGTGCAGGCCGCCCTTTTTTGTTGGCATGTGTAGCCGGTGCAATCGCGTCCACCGTGATGCCCTGGCCACCTCCGACAATCCCTTGCTCCACAGGTGCAGTGCCGCCTTCGCCGCGGTGGCGGCATTCACCGCACGCGGTTCCATCGAGCCGCTGAATTGATCACCCGCTTCCATGCCGCGCCTGCATGCAGGGCAACAGCGCCTGGGTCAGCCATCGCCCGGCGGAGAAGTTCAGCGCGATCACTTCCTCCCGGATACTGTCAGCGTCATCGACCGTGGTTGGCCGGGAGGGCGCCTGCGGCGACGCCCAGGCACAGCACCCGCCTCTGGCACCGGCAGGCACGCTGCGTATCAGTGCACCGGTGATCTTCGGTACGCATGCGCTGGTACCGGCACTGGCCGAGTACAGGGCGCGTCATCCGGATGTCCGGGTCGAAGCCACGCTGGCGGATCGTGTGCTCGACTTTGCCGAAGAGGGCTTCGAAGCGGCGCTGTGCATCGACAGTAGCGTGCTGGTGGCGCGTGCACTACCCGCCTATCGCCTGATGATGTGTGCCTCGCCGGGGTACCTGGCCAGGCATGGCACGCCACTCAGCGTACTGGCACGTGCCGGCCATCAATGCCGGTCGTTCGAACCGAGCGCACCTGCAAGTGGCGGCAGGCCGATGCTGGCAGGCTCGACCGTGTGCCCGACGACCGTTGCCACTCCACCCGCCTGTGCAGCTTCCTCGACGTCCTGGTGGAGCGCTTCCCGCCCCCGGCGCTGGCATTGCCCGCCGATACGCGGGCATAAAAAAACCCCCTCCCCGCTGGGCAGCCAGGGAAGGGGGTTTCAGGATGCGGCTATCGGGAAGTACTTAGATCAGCGGCGCCGGGGTTGCCGGCAGAGCGACCGGAGCGGCCTTCTTCTTGCGGGCGGCCGGCTTGCGCTTGGCAACCTTCTTCGCTGCCTTCTTCGGGGCAGCCTTCTTGGTGGCCTTCTTCGCGGTCTTCTTTACTGCCTTCTTGGCGGTCTTCTTGACGGCCTTCTTGGCAGTGGCCTTCTTCGCGACCTTCTTGGCCGGCTTGCGGGCCGTTGCCTTCTTGGCAGTCTTCTTGGTGGCCTTCTTGGCTACCTTCTTGACAGCCTTCTTGGCGGTCTTCTTGACGGCCTTCTTGGCAGCGGACTTCTTGGCTACCTTCTTCGCCGCCTTCTTCACTGCCTTCTTCGCAGTGGTCTTCTTGGCGACCTTCTTCGCAGCCTTCTTCACTGCCTTCTTGGCAGTCGCCTTCTTCGCGACCTTCTTCACTGCCTTCTTGGCAGCGGCCTTCTTCGCGACCTTCTTCACCGCTTTCTTGGCGGCGGGCTTCTTCTTCGCAGCTTTCTTGGTTGCCATGGGATGGCTCCTCGTCAGTGATAGGGAGTTGAAACGCCCAGTTGGATCAAACCCGCGGATGCTGCGTGCGGGGACCGCCGGCGCGTCAGGCGCGCCGTTACGGATGCGGCAATGCCCACCTCGATCGGCGGAGCGGGCATCGGAACGGGAGTTGCCTTGCATTTCTCCGGGGGAAGCGGGGCCATGTCCACCGTCATCAGGGTCGCGGTGGTCTTGAAGGGGCTGCTTCGCATCGGACGATTGATTCTGCGCACTCGGTTGGGCAGGCAAGGTCTGCTGAGGCGAAACCTAATCACGGTTTTTTTTACTGTCAACAACCCCCGCGAAAAATTTTCACATCCGCGCCGTTCCGGGCGCCTTCGGCGCCACCACTCTGCACGGCCTGCAACGACGGTGGAAGCGGCGCGCACGCGCGTTGCCTGCATCGATGCCAATGCAGGCGTTGATCAAAAAACACTTGAAATAAGCACTCCGCGCAGATAGGCGCAGGTTGGGCACAACAGCGTGCGCGCATCGGCGATGGTCACCGGCACCGCCGCCAACACCAGCACAACGGCACCGCAACAGGGGGCGAAAAGTTTTCACATTCGAACGCCTCGGCGCGGGGCTGAAACGCGGATTTGCGCAAAACTGCGCACGTCCATCGGCACCGTTCGTCTGTCGGCTGATGCCACGCCGAGGGTGCACAGCGAACCCCGCGTCATGAGTCCGACGCGGTCGCCAAAACAAAAACGGCCACCCGAAGGTGGCCGTGTCCGAACCCGGAAGCGACGACTCAGTGGTCGTCGTTCTCCAGGACTTCGGCGTACGCGTCCGGGTCCAGCAGTTCGTTGACCTCTTCGGCGTTGGTCAGTTCGACCACGAACATCCAGCCTTCGCCGTAGGCATCTTCGTTGATGGTTTCCGGCTTGTCGGACAGCGCCGAGTTGACCTCGACGACCGTGCCGCTGATCGGGCTGTAGACGTCCGAGGCGGCCTTCACCGACTCTACAACGGCGATCTGTTCGCCGGCCTTGGCCTCGGCGCCGACTTCGGGCAGTTCGACGTAGACCAGGTCACCCAGCAGGCCCTGGGCGTGGTCGGAAATACCGACGGTGACGCGGCCATTGCCTTCGACACGGGCCCACTCATGGGACTTGAGGAACTTGAGGTCGCCGGGGATCTCGCTCATGGGACTGCTCCAGAGATATGCAGGGGTGGAAAAAACGGGGCTAGTGTAACCAACCGGCCGCCACTGCTGTCAGTGACGACCGGCACGTTCGGATCAGGCGTCGGCGAGCACGCCGGGCTGGGCCTGGCCTTCGCGCACGAACGGGAACTTGACCACGCGCACCGGCACCTGCCGGCCACGGATGTCGACGGTGACCTCGCCGAGCTCGCCGGCCGGCACTCGGGCAAAGGCGATGCCCTTGGCCAGGGTCGGCGAGAAGGTACCGGACAGGATCTCGCCCAGGCCACTGGCGGTGGTCACCGCCTGGCCGTGGCGCAGCACGCCCTTCTCGTCCATCACCAGGCCGATCATCTGGCGCGCGGTGCCGGCGGCCTTCTGTGCTTCCAGCGCGTCGCGGCCGATGAAGTCGCGGCCTTCGTCCAGCGACACGGTCCAGGCCAGCGCCGCTTCATACGGGCTGATCGCTTCGTCCATGTCCTGGCCGTACAGGTTCATGCCGGCTTCCAGGCGCAGGGTGTCGCGCGCGCCGAGCCCGGCCGGCTTCACGCCTGCCGCCAGCAGGCGGTTCCAGAAGGCGACCACGGCATCCTGCGGCAGCAGGATCTCGAAACCGTCTTCACCGGTGTAACCGGTGCGGGCGACGAACAGCTCGACGCCGTCTTCGGACTGCGCCTGCAGGGCGGCGAAGCGGCCCAGCTTGGTCAGCGCTGCACGGTCGGCTTCGCGGGTCAGGCCGATGACGATGTCGCGCGCCTGCGGGCCCTGCACGGCGAGGATGGCCAGGTCCGGGCGCTGCTCGACGGAAACATCGAACGGTGCTGCCTGCTCGCGCAGCCAGGCCAGGTCCTTCTCGCGGGTGGAGGCGTTGACCACCATGCGGAAGAAGTCGTCGCCCAGGTAGTAGACGATCAGGTCGTCGATGACGCCGCCGCGCGGGTTCAGCATGCACGAGTACAGCGCCTTGCCGGTCACCTTCAGCTTGTCGACCGAGTTGGCCAGCAGGCGGCGCAGGAACGGCTTGACCTGCTCGCCGCGCAGGTCGACCACGGTCATGTGGCTGACGTCGAACACACCGGACTCGCGGCGCACCAGGTGGTGCTCGTCCAGCTGCGAGCCGTAGTGGATGGGCATGTCCCAACCCCCGAAATCGACCATCTTGGCGCCAAGGGCGCGGTGGGTATCGTTGAGCAGCGTCTTCTGGGTCATGACCGGGTCCGGCAGCAGAGGAAACAAGAACCGCCATTATCCCAGATCGGTCGCCCGCAGGCGTGCCGCAGCGCAGCGGTTCGTGGAAGCGGAAGCCCGGCCAGGCCCGTCCTTTCCCTTTCGGGCGAGGCAGTGGTTGCGGTGCACCGCAACCGCCTGCTACAGGTGCACCCGCCCACGCAGGATGTCGGCGAACATCACCCAGTCACCCATGAATGAATACAGCGGGTGCCGGAAGGTCGCCGGGCGGTTCTTCTCGAAGAAGAAATGGCCGACCCAGGCGAACCCGTAACCGCAGAACAGAGCAGCGAGCAGGAGCAGCGGTTGGCCGCGCAGCACGGCAGCAGCAACCAGCAGCAGCACCCCGCAGCTGCCGATGAAGTGCAGCCGCCGCGAGACCGGATGGCGGTGCTCGCTGAGATAGAACGGATAGAACTCGCGGAAGCTGGCGAAACGGGTCATGCGCGTGCTCCGGGCGGCGGGGTCACCACCATCATGCGCCTTCCCGGGAGGGAAAGCGGTCTGGACGGCCTGGCCGATTTCGACAGGGCATCGCATGATCCGGTGGCGGTGCCTTTGTAGAGTCGCGCCACGCTCGACGCTACAGGAGAGAGAGCGCGCGAGCGGTCGAGTCTGGCTCGACGCTACACCGAGGGCGCGCGCGGACCGAACATGATCACCGCCATGCCGGCCAGGCACAGGGCTGCACCGAGCAGGTCCCAGCGACTGGGACGAATGCCGTCGACCAGCCACAACCAGAACAGTGCGGTACCGATGTAGACACCACCGTAGGCGGCATAGACGCGTCCACTGGCGGTGGGATGCAGGGTCAGCAACCACGCGAACAGGGCCAGGCTGGCCGCCGCCGGCAGTAGCAACCAGACGCTGCCCCCCTTGCGCAGCCACAGCCACGGCAGGTAGCAGCCGACGATCTCGGCCAACGCGGTCAGCAGGAACAGGCCGAGCGTCTTCACGCCTTTTCCGCGGCCTTGGCGTGCTGCCACAGCGCTTCCTGCGCCTCCAGGTCCAGTGCAGCCAATGCCTCGCCCTGCGCGTCGGCCTGCGCTTCCATGGCGCGGAAGCGACGTTCGAACTTGTGGTTGGCCCCGCGCAGCGCAGCGCCCAGATCGATATCGGCGTGCCGGGCCAGGTTGGCGCAGACGAACAGCAGGTCGCCCAGCTCTTCCTGCAGGCGCGCCTTGTTGCCTGCGATGTCTCCGCGCTCGAACTCCTCGCGCAGTTCCTGCAGCTCCTCGGCCGCCTTGTCCAGCACCGGCAGCGGGCCCGGCCAGTCGAAACCGACCTTGGCCGCGCGCGACTGCAGCTTCACAGCGCGCTGCCATTCCGGCAGGCCGCGCGAGATACCGGCCAGTGCGGAGGTGTCCTGCTCGCCCTTGGCAGCACGCTCGGCGCGCTTGATCGCCTCCCAGTTGCGCATCACCCCATCGGCATCGTCGACGCTGACATCGGCGAACACGTGCGGATGGCGGCGTTGCATCTTGTCGCTGATCGCACGGGCGACCTCGGCGAAGGCGAACGCGCCCTGTTCCTCGGCCATGCGCGCATGGAACACCACCTGCAGCAGCAGGTCACCGAGCTCGTCGCAGAGATCGTCGAGGTCACCCCGGTCGATCGCATCGGCGACCTCGTAGGCTTCCTCGATGGTGTACGGGGCGATGGTCGCGAAGTTCTGTTCCAGGTCCCACGGGCAGCCACCCTGCGGATCGCGCAGGCGCGCCATGATCGACAGCAGGCGCTCGAGTTCGTTGCTGGCGGCGCTGCCGGTGGTGGGGGTGTCGTGCGCGCTCATGCGGACTCCAGGTTCAATCGGACAACCAGTCGCGCCACGGCAGGCTGGTATCACCAAGGGCAATGAAATCGCCGTTCAACAGGGTCTCGCGGCGGTTGTAGCGGAACGGCTTGCCGGTTGCGGCCGACAGCACCGCGCCACCAGCGGCATGCAGCACGCACTGGCCGGCGGCGGTATCCCATTCGGAGGTCGGGCCGAGCCGCGGATAGACATCCAGGCCACCTTCGGCGATCCGGCAGAACTTCAGCGACGAGCCCTGCGCGATGGTCTCGATGCGGCCCATGCGCGCCAGCAGCGCCTCGGTTTCCGGCGAGCGGTGCGAACGGCTGGCGGCAACGCGCAGCGGTGCGGTGGCCGGCGTGCGGGTGCGCAGCACGGTGTCGTGCAGGCCCTGCCGCCGATAGGCCAGCTCGCCGCGCATGGCATGCCAGACGATGCCGGTGACCGGCGCCAGCACCACGCCGAAGGCCGGCGCGCCCTGGTAGATCAAGGCGATGTTGACGCTGAACTCACCGTTGCGCTTGACGAACTCGCGGGTGCCGTCGAGTGGATCCACCAGCCAGTACGCGCCCCAGTGGCGGCGCTGCTCCCAGCCCACCTGCGCCGATTCCTCGGACAGGATCGGCAGGTCCGGGGTCAGCTGGCGCAGGCCCAGCTCAATGACCTGGTTGGCGGCCAGGTCGGCCGCGGTGACCGGGCTGTTGTCGTCCTTGATCTGCACCTCGAAGCCATCGGCATACACCTGCATGATGGCCTGTCCGGCTTCCTGGGCGATGGCGATGGCGGTCTCGCGCAGGTCCGTCGTCAGCTTGATCATCGCGGTCCCTGCAGCCACTGCCGGGCAATGAACAGCGCCGCCAGCGAGCGTCCCTCGGAGAAGTCCTCGCGCAGCATCAGCTGGTCCAGTTCGGCCAGCTTCCACGGCACCACTTCCAGCTCCTCCGGCTCGTCACCGGCCAGCTTTTCCGGGTACAGGTCGCGCGCCACCACCAGCCACGACTGGTGGCTCATGTAGGTCGGGGCCAGGGTCATCGCGCGCAGCACGTCGACCCGGCGCGCACCATAGCCGGCCTCTTCCTTCAGTTCGCGGTCGGCCGCCTGCTCGGGCGTCTCGCCGGCGTCGATCCGGCCCTTCACCAGCCCCAGTTCGTAACGGTGCATGCCGGCGGCGTATTCACGTACCAGCAGCACGGTTTCGTCGTCGAGCATCGGCACCACCACCACCGCACCGTGCCCACGACTGACCAGGCGTTCGAAGCGGCGGCGTTCACCGTTGGAGAACTCCAGGTCAAGATGCTGGCGCTGGAACGGCCCGTTCTCCTCATCGGTGATGCGATGGATGATCGGCAAGCGACGGCCGGCACGGTCATCGTTCATGCGGAATCTCCGCGGCGACCGGCGGCTGCGCCGGGGCCGATAGAATGTGCAGGCAGCAACATGTTCATGAGCCCGAAATGCTAGCAGACCCAACCCCCTCCCCGCTGGCCCGCCACTGGCGGCAGCGCGACCTGCAGGTGCTGTGGCACCCGTGCACGCAGATGCGTGAGCATCCGGACACCCTGCCGCTGGTGCCGATTGCCCGTGGTGAAGGCGCGTGGTTGATCGACCACGACGGCAACCGCTATCTGGATGCGGTCAGCAGCTGGTGGACCAATCTGTTCGGCCACGCCGAACCGCGCATCGGTGGCGCCATCGCCGCCCAGGCCGGGCAACTGGAACAGGTGATGCTGGCCGGTTTCGGCCACGAGCCGGCGATCACCCTGGCCGAACGCCTGCTGGCACTGGCGCCACGCCAGGCCGGCCGTGCACCGCTGGCCAAGGTGTTCTATGCCGACAACGGTTCGGCCGGCGTGGAAGTAGCGCTGAAGATGGCCTTCCAGTATTTCCAGAACCGTGCAGAGCCCCGGCGCACGCGCTTCATCGCACTCGAGAATGGCTACCACGGCGAAACCCTGGGCGCGTTGGCGCTGGGTGACATCCCGCTGTACCGCCGCGTCTATGCGCCGCTGCTGGCCGAAGGCCTGTTCGCCCCCTCGCCCGATGCCTACCTGGCCGAACCGGGCCAGAGCGCGGCCGATCGCGCGCGGCAGGCGGCCGATGGCCTGGCCACGCTGTTCGACCAGCATCCCGGCGAGATCTGTGCGGTGGTGCTGGAACCGCGCCTGCAGTGTGCCGGCGGCATGCGCATGCATGACCCGGTCTACCTGCAGCGCGTGCGCGAACTGTGCGATGCCCATGGCGCGTTCATGATCGCCGACGAGATCGCCACCGGCTTCGGCCGCACCGGCACCCTGTTCGCCTGCGAGCAGGCCGGGGTGATGCCGGACCTGATGTGCCTGTCCAAGGGCCTGACCGGCGGCTTCCTGCCACTGGCTGCCGTACTGGCGACGCAGGCGCTGTATGACGCCTTCCTCGACGACTCGCGCGAGCGCGCCTTCCTGCATTCGCACAGTTACACCGGCAACCCGCTGGCCTGCGCTGCGGCGCTGGCGACGCTGGACATCTTCCGCGACGACGATGTGATCGCGCGCAACCGGGGCATCGCCTCGGTGATGGGCACGCTGGCGGCGCCGTTTGCCGACCACCCGCACGTGGCCGACGTGCGCCAGGCCGGCATGGTGGTGGCGTTCGAGCTGTCGCGCGACGGCGACAAGCGCGCGCCGTTTGACCCGGGCCTGAGGCTGGGCCTGCAGGCCTACAAGGCCGCGCTCAAGCGCGGCGTGGTGCTGCGCCCACTGGGCGACGTGCTGTACTGGATGCCACCCTATTGCGTGGATGACGAACAACTGGAGCTGCTGGCACACACCACGCTGGCGGCCATCGACGAGGCGATTGCATGCGCGTGACCCGCTGCCCCATCGACCTGGCGCTGCACAGCGGTCAGACCGTGACCCTGCCGGAAGAGACCGCCAACCATCTGGTGCGGGTGATGCGCCTGCGCGAGGGAGACACCTGCGTGCTGTTCAACGGCGACGGCCATGACTACAGCGCCACGCTGACCGTGGCCGGCAAGCGCGAAGTGCAGGTGCGCATCGACGCGGTGCAGGCCATCGGCAACGAATCCCCGCTGGCGATCACCCTGCTGCAGGGCATCGCCCGTGGCGAGAAGATGGACCTGATCCTGCAGAAGGCGACCGAGCTGGGCGTGGCCGCGATCCTTCCGGTCAACGCCGAGCGCACCGAGGTGAAGCTGGATGCGGCACGGGCCGAGAAGCGGGTGGCGCACTGGAACAACGTGGTGACCTCGGCCTGCGGACAATCCGGGCGAGCACGCATTCCGCAGGTGGGCTCCCCGCTGTCGCTGGCGCAGGCTGCGGCGGCGCTGCCAGCCGATTCGCTGCGGCTGACCCTGGATCCGCAGGGCGCGCATCGCCTGTCGACGCTGGAAGCCGCTCCCGCGGGCGGCATCGTGATTGCGATCGGCCCGGAAGGCGGCTGGTCACCTCGCGATCGCGATCAATTGGCCGCGGCAGGATTCCAGGGGTTGCAGCTGGGGCCGCGGATCCTGCGCACGGAAACGGCCGGACTGGCCGCGATCGCGGCGTTGCAGGCGCGGTTGGGCGATCTGGGGTAAGGCGCAGCTCCCCTCGCCGGGCATGGCCCGGCCGATTCCCGATCAGGCCGCCAGCGAATCCAGCGCCGCTTCCAGCGCGTCCAGGTTCGGCAGCAGCGCGCTCTGCTCACCCAGTAGCACGCGCATGTGCACGACCTGCGGTAGGGTTTCTTCGGAGGCGTCGGCGAGCAGGCCGTCGCGCGGCACTGAGATCAGCTGCGGGAAGTTCTGCGTCAGCAGCGCGTAGTACGGGCGCTGCGCATTGCCGCTGAGGGATTTCAGCACCACCACCTTGTTGTGGCCGGCCACCGCCTCTTCGCCCAGCCCGGAAAGGCGTGCGAACGACACCAGAGGTACCTGCCAGCCATGCCAGCCGATCTCGCCGACCAGCCAGCGCGGGGCATCGGAGACCGGCTGCACCGGCACGCGCGACATCATTTCAGCCACGGTGGCATTGGGCAGCAGCACGCGCTCGTTGCCGGCCTGGATCAGGACGCCGCGGATTTCGTCATTGCTGGCGTAGCTCATGGTGCTTCTCCGTTGTCGTCCTGCTCACCCCAGCGCGCGGCAATCGCCTGCGCCAGTTCCTGCGGTTCACCGGCCACCATGCCGGCAGCAACCACCGCAGTGGCTGCAGCCGGGTCGTAGCAGCCCTCGCCCACCTGCCCCGCCACCCACGCACCGGCAGCCGCCAGGTCCAGCGCCGGGCCGACATGGGCCAGGTCGGCGCCGCTGAGCAGCACCAGCGCGGTGTGTTCGGCCGGCAATGCAGCGAGCGAAATACCAGTGGCATCGCTCTGGAAATGCAGGCCATCGCTGGCCGCGCGGACGCCGATATCATCGGCCAGCACGTGGACCTCGCCCGGTACGGCATGCTGGCCGGCCTCGGCCAACTGCACCGGCAACGGCGAAACACGCGACATCTGCTTGACCAGGTTGCCGTAGCGGCCACCATCCAGGCGCATGTGCACCAGCACCGGCACGCTCAACGACGCGGGCAGTGCGCCGAGCAGGCGACGCAAGGCATCCGGGCCACCGATGCCGGCCAGCACCAGCAACGATGCGGCGCGTGCACCGGCCGGGGCGGCGGCATCCAGATCGACCAGACTCAAATGATCGGTATCGAAGGAGGGCTGCGGCGCGGCGACCGGCGCCACGGCGTCTGCCGGTGCCGGCGCTTCGATCGATTCCTCGACCAGCGACCAGGCGGTGTGATCGAAGGAGATCGGTGGTGCCGCAGGCGCCGCCGGTTCGGCCAGCGCCTGCGGCGGCGAAGGCGGATCCAGTGGTTCGGGCACGACCGGCTGCAGCGCCGCCAGAGCCTGCTCCAGCGCGATCGGTTCGTGCAGGTGTGCCGGAGGCGAATACAGCCCGTCGGCCGGAACCTCATCGGCCCAGCTCAGCGCCTGCTCCAGGTGCGGTTGCAGGGCTTCCTCCTGCGGCACCGGCGCGGGCGCCGGATGGCCGGGCTCCAGCTGCAGGCTGGGCTCTTCCTCGGCGCCCGGCGGCAACACCTGCTGGTGGCCGTGCAGCTTGGCGGCCAGATGGCGCCCCCAACGCTGGGCCTCCCAGCCGTCGCGGCGCGCGGCCAGCTCAGCCTCATCGAACACCAGGGTCAGCCCCGGTGCCGAGAGCACGGCTTCCAGCCGTTCCAGTGCATCCTCGATGGCAGCTTCCAGCGCGATCACCACGAACTGTGGGTCTGCGGCCTGCAGGACCTGTGGCTCCAGGCCGTTCGGATCATCTTCCAGCACCAGCTGCACATCTGCATGCGACAACGCTTCGCGCAGGCGTTCGCGCGCCGCACCGGGACGGGCCAGCAGGGCGACGGCCGGGGCCGGATGGGTTTCACTCACGGACACGGGCGATCCCCAGCAGGTCGTACACGTTACGCATCAGGTCCAGTTCCTGGTACGGCTTGCCCAGATAACGCTGGACACCGATCTCGAAGGCGCGCTGGCGGTGCTTGTCGCCGCTGCGCGAGGTGATCATCACGATCGGCACATCCTTGTAGCGCGGGTCGGCGCGCATCGCGGTGGCCAGCTCGTAACCATCCATGCGGGGCATCTCGATATCCAGCAGCATCAGGTCCGGCACGCGCTCTTCCAGCCGCTCCAATGCTTCCACGCCATCGCGGGCAACACTGACTTCGAAGTTGTGGCGTTCGAGGATGCGGCCGGTCACCTTGCGCATGGTCAGCGAGTCATCGACCACCATCACCAGCGGCACCTGGCGTTCGTCGCGCGGTGCATTGGCCAGTACCGGTGCGGTCGGATTGGCCAGGAAACGGCGCACCAGCGGCGCGACGTCCAGGATCACCACCACGCGGCCATCGCCGGTGATGGTGGCACCGTAGATGCCCGGTACCGATGCAATCTGCAGGCCGACCGGCTTGACCACGATTTCGCGGTTGCCCAGCACCTGATCGATCGCCACGGCAGCGCGCAGGTCACCGGCCCGCACCAGCAGCAGCGGCACCTGGTCCTGGCCATCGGCGCGTGCCGGGGCCTGCCCGACCAGGCTGCCGAGGTCATACAGCGGGTAGTCCTCGCCGCTGTAGCGGTAGCTGCTGTCGGCGGCCTCGAAGCGTTCGCGCGACAGGCGGCCGATACCACTGACCGAGGCCACCGGCACGGCAAAGGTGGTTTCGCCGATCTGCACGAACACCGCCTGGGTGACGGCCAGTGTCTGCGGCAGGCGCAGGGTGAAGCGCACGCCCTGGCCACGCACCGACTGGATGTCAACCGAGCCACCGAGCTGGCGCACTTCGTTGCGCACCACGTCCATGCCCACGCCACGGCCCGCCAGCTGGCTGACCTGGTCGGCGGTGGAGAAGCCGGAGGCGAAGATCAGGTTGTCCAGTTCCTGCTCGTTCGGCTGCGCATCGGCGGCCAGCAGGCCACGATCGATGGCGCGGCGGCGGATCGCTTCGCGGTCCAGGCCGGCACCGTCATCGGCCACTTCCAGCACGATTTCCGAGCCTTCACGGTGCAGGCGGATGGCGACCTCGCCTTCTTCCGGCTTGCCGGCGGCACGACGCTGTTCCGGTGCTTCCAGGCCGTGGGCCACGGAGTTGCGCAGCATGTGTTCGAGCGGTGCGACCATGCGGTCGAGAACGTTGCGGTCCAGTTCGCCGTGGGTGCCTTCCAGGGTGAGGTGCACCTGCTTGCCGGTATCCATGCCGGACTGGCGGACCACACGGCGCAGGCGCGGCACCAGGCCATCGAACGGCACCATGCGCGCGCGCATCAGGCCGTCCTGCAGCTCGGAACTGACGCGCGACTGCTGTTGCAGCAGCGAATCGTACTGGCGTGACAGATCGTCGAGCACGCCCTGCAGGCCCCCGAGATCGGCCGCCGACTCGTTCAGCGCACGGCTGAGCTGCTGCAGCGTGGAGAAGCGGTCTAGTTCCAGCGGATCGAACTTCTGATCGGCCTGGTCCTGCTCGCGCTGGTAGCGGGCGACGATCTGCGCTTCGGTTTCCAGGTCGAGGCGGCGCAGCTGGTCGCGCAGTCGTGCATTGGTGCGCTCCAGTTCACCCATCGCGCCACGGAAGGCACCGAGCTGCTGTTCCAGGCGCGAGCGGTAGATCGCCACTTCACCGGCATGGTTGACGAGGCGGTCGAGCAGATCCGCGCGCACGCGCACCTGCTCCTGCTGCGGGCGCGCCAGCGGATCTTCATCGACCACGCCTTCGGCCGGCAGCGGTGCCGACAACGGCGCATCGAGCAGTACCGGTGCCGGGCTGGCGACCGGTGCCGGAGCGGTTTCAGCGACGCTCGCCACGTTCGCTGCGGCTGCGGCAGCCGCAGCGATATCGGTGGTGGTACGCACTTCGAACGCGTCGACCAGGTCCTGCGCCGGTTCCACCACGCGGTGGTCACCGGTGCGGGTCAGCAGCTGGTGCAGGCGATCGAATCCGCGCTCCAGCAGCTGGACATCGCGGCGTTCGATTTCGGTGCGACCGGCGGCAACGGCTTCCAGCAACGATTCAATGCTGTGGCCGAGATCGCCGATGGCGTTGATGCCAGCCATGCGTGCGCCACCCTTCAGGGTGTGCAGGTCACGCTGCAGGCCAGCCAGCACCTCACGGTCCTGCGGCGCATCGCGCAGCTCGCTGATCAGGCCATCGCAGTGGTCGAGCAGGTCCTTGCCTTCCTCGACGAAGATGTCCACCAGCTCGCGATCGTAGACACTGAAGTCGAGCGCATCGGCGCTGTCTTCGAGCACCGGCATGGCAAGGACTTCGGCTGCCACGGTCTCAGGTGCGACGACGTCAGGCGCGTCGGTGGCCACGGCATCCGATGCGGCAACCGCATCGACGTCGACGGCTTCGACGCGGACGTCCGCCTGGCCCGGCGCGTCTTCCAGTTCGAAGAAGCGCACCGGTTCGGCGGTGGCCGGCGCAGCGGCCTCCGCGATCTCCTCATTCACCGTCGCCGGGGACGGCTGATCGGCGCTCTCTCCTTCACCGATCGCCGCCTCCCCGCCGACGTCCGCATCCTCGGCAAAGGCTTCCGCCTCGCCCGGCGCGAGTTCGCTGGCCTGCAGGCCGAGCACGGGCCATTGCCCGTCGTCGGCCAGGGGCTGCTCTTCGTCGATCACGTGCAGGCCGGCCTCGAGCGCGGCTTCCAGCGAGACCGGTTCTGCAAACCCCGGCGCAGCCATTTCATCCTGCAGGCTCGACAGCTCGCTGTCGAGTGGCAGTGCAGCAGGCGTTTCGAACGCCACGGCATCAGCGACGTGCGCGTAGTCGGCCGATGGCGCATTCAGGTCAGATGCGACGGCTCCGACACCGGCCGGGATCTCTTCGGCGTCGCGGTCGTCGACCGGCAGCGCACTGGCATCCAGATACGGCGACAGATCGTCCACGACGGTCAGACCGGCACCGTCGGACAGCGGCGGCAGGCTTTCGGACTCCGCCCCGACGCCGGCTACGGCGACGCCCGGAACATCGCCGGCCACCTGGATCGATTCGACCACCGGCAGCGTCGCCTCCCCCTCACCCGGTACCGACGGCCATCCGGCATCGAAGTAGCGCGAAAGATCGTCGCTGGCGGTCAGCTCACCGACCTCCAGCCCGGCCTCGATCGCCACGTCGGCGACCGGGGCGTGCGCAGTATCGACATGTGCCTCCGGTTCCTGCTCCGGTGCGGCAAACGAAAGCGGCACCGCATCGGCTTCACGCGCGACGACCGTCGATGCGTCCGCGTCCAGTTCCACCGCCGGTTCGTCATCCAGCGCCAGATCGTCTTCGTCGTCCTCCAGGCCCACCATCGGCCAGCGCGCTTCCGGCAACGCACCGGCCAGCGCCTGCAGGCGCTGTGCCAGTACCTGTTGCGGCGCAATGCGCGGCTGTTCGGCCTGCAACGCTTCCATGGTGGCGGTGATCGCCTGCGCCGTCGCATCCAGGGCGGCCACGCCTTCATCACCCGGGACCACCTCAGCGGCCAGTGCGCGCTTGATGTAGGACTCCGCACCGCCGGTCACAGCCGTGATCTCGGGCACTTCGGTCATCGCGAAGGCGCCGTTCATGGTGTGCACCGCACGCAGCAGTGCATCGCTGACCGGTTGCGGTGCCTGCTGCGCCGAACGCAGCCAGTCCTGCAGGGTGGCCTGGTGGACTTCCACCTCGGCCTCGAGAATCTCGCGCAGTACGCTGTCGATGTTGGCCGGTGTGCCGGCGACTTCGGCCTCCTCAGCGGTATCGGCCAGCGCCGAAACGGCAGCCTCCGCGTCGAGAATGCGGCTGATCTCGTCTTCGCCGTCGGCTTCGGCAACCGGTACAACCGGCGCAGCCGCACCCGGCAGCGGTACGTAGTAGGTTTCCTCGCCTGCACCGACACGATCGGCAATGGCCTGCATGGCCTGCAGGTCGACGCTGATGCGCTGGCCGTGGCGCAGTGCTGCGTTCAGCTGTGGCAGCGCCGCATGTGCGTTGTCGACCATCGCCAGCACCGCCGGCGACGCGGCGCGGCTGCCATCCAGCACGCGGTTGAGCATGCCTTCGATCTTCCACGCGAACTCGCCCAGCGTGCGTGCGCCAACCAGCCGGCCACTGCCCTTCAGGGTATGGAAGATGCGGCGGATCGGGCGCAGCCGGTCCATGTTGTCCGGCTGCATGCGCCACGCTGGCAGCAGCGTGCCGAGATTGGCCAGCTCATCGTCGAACTCTTCCAGGAACACCTCGCGGATGTCCTCGTCGATGTTCTCGGCGTCGTCATCGAAGCCGGCGTCGAAGCCCGCATTCGCGTCGGCATTGGCGTCGGCGTCGGTCGCAACCACCGCCTCCGGTGCCGCCGCGGCGGGCATTGCCTGCGGATTGAAGCCGGCAGCGGCTGCACTCAGTTCGGCAAAGAACTGGGCGTCGGCTTCGCTGAAATCGATCGGCGCGATGGTGTCGATATCGATCATCGACACGGCCGGTGCGGACGTTTCCGTTGCACGAGCGGCATCGATCAACGGTGGCGTGATCGACGGTACCGGCAGGTCATCCGGAGCCTCATCCGCCTCGACCTGCGACGCAGGCGATGCATCGGCCAGTGGTGGCGCCACGGCATCAACGATCTCCAGCGACGGGTGCAACCCGGCGTCATCGTCCAGCGACAGCGTTTCCATCGCATGCAGCGACAGCACGTCGTCAGCGTTATCCAGCGCGTCGGCGTCGAAGCGGAACACCACGTCGGCCACGGCAGCCGCATCCTGCTCGGCCGCTACCGGATCGAACACCGGTGCAGCATCGAATCCGGTCGCGGACGAACCCACGACGTCCGTCGTCTCGTCGATGGCAGGCGCTGCGGTTTCCTCAAGCACCTGCGGTGCCTCGGACAGCGACCACTGCGGTGCACCGGACTGACCGCTGTCAGCCAGCTCGAAGCTGACCGGATCGAAACTGGCGAAGGTCGGGCTGCGTTCGTCATCGGCAGGCGCGACCACGTCGGTCTCCGGATGGAACGGCGCCAGCTCCCACTGCGGGACATCCGGCGCGGGAGCGCTGGACGCAGCGAAAACCAGCGCTGCCTCTGCCTCATTCTGCGTCGGCAACGGCGAGGCATCGGCATCACCCGTGCTGGCGGCCACGGCTGCCACCGTGCCGAGTGCACCGAACATCAGGCGATTGTCGGACACCATTGGCGCCGGGGTGGCCGGCGGCGGGTCAAAGGTGAAGTCCGGCAGCGGCGTCGGCACGTCGCCGGCAGCGGGCGCAGCAGGCTGCACCGGAATCTCGATGCGCTCCGGCTGCAGCGGTTCGGCCTGCAGGGCGACCGGTTCCGGTTCGACCGGCAGCACCACCCGCGCATCCGGCGCAGCGGCGTTGCGCTCGGGCAGCGGCCAGTAGCGCAGTGCTTCGAGGCTGCTGCGGGTGATTTCGAGGATGTCTTCGCGGCCCGGGCGACGGTCGCGCAGGGCTTCCAGGTAGTACTCCAGGCTGGCCATGGCATCGGCCAGGGTGTCCAGCTGGCGGCCGCTGGGCACGCGCTGCCGGCCGATCAGTTCGGCTTCGATGTACTGCTGCACGCCGCGCAGGTAGTCGGCGGCGGTGCCCAGGTCGAGCATGCGCAGCGCGCCGGACACATCGCCCAGCAGTCGCGGTACATCCTTCAGCTCGGCATGGTTCCAGCTGGTTTCGATGAAGGCGACGAAATGCTCGCGGGCGGCAGCGAAGTTGGCGATGGCTTCATGTGCCAGCACCTCCACCGTACGCCGGTTCTCCACCGCGCTCGGATCGTCCTCGCCACTGCCACCGGCACCCAGGTGGGCGACCTGGTCGTCCAGCGAGGCGTCGACGTACAGCAGCGCACCGGCGATATCCAGCAGCAGGTTCTCGTCGATCTGCTGGCGGCCCTCGACCACGCCACGCAGCGCGTCGCGCTGCTGCACGACCACGCCGCGGGCCACGCCCAGGCCCATCATGCCCAGCGTGTCGGCCACCGCGCCCAGCTCGTTGGCCTGGGTCTGCAGCTGTTCCGGCGCACCGCCGGTGCGCAGGTGCAGGTCAAGCGCATCCTTGATGCGCAGCAGTTCTTCCTTCACCGCGCTGCCGACCGTATCGAGCAGCTCGCGGTTGCGCCCGCTCAGGCTGCCACGGGCATGGTCCAGCTCGGCCTCGGTGGCGGTGACGCTGTCCGGCGCAAAGGCCAGCAGCACGCTGTCATTGACGCCTTCTTCGCCACGCGCCGCGCGGATCTCGTTGAGCAGCGGCATCAGCACGATCGGAATGTCGCGATGGCCGTTCTGCAGGCGTTCCAGATAGTCAGGCAGCAGCACGCTGCCGCGCATCAGGGTCGCGCAGGCTTCGTCACGGTCGGCCACGCGGCCGGCGCCGATGGCGTTGGCCAGCTGTTCCAGCTCTTCGGCCACCATCGCCGGGGCATACAGCTCGACCATGCGCAGGGTGCCCTGCACCTGGTGCAGGTAACCGGCGCAGATGCGCATGCGGCTGGCATCGGTGGGATCTTCCGCGTAGTACTCGACCTCGTTGCGCACCTGGCGCAGGGTCTCGTCCAGCTCGGGCTTGACCCAGCCCAGCGCTGCGTGGCTCATCGCATCGCGCAGACTGCTCATGGACGCGCTCCGTTCGCCGCCGCGCGGTGGCCGCGCGAGTTCTGGCGTGGGGAATGGAAATGCTTCATCGACTGGTTCCTTGCTCGCCGCCCTGCCCGCGTCACGCCGGCAGCTTGAAGTCGGCGACCGAACGGCGCAGGTCCGCCGCCAGCTGCGCGAGGTGGCCGATCGACTCTGCCGTCTGCCCGGCACCCTGTGACGTCTGGCCGGTGATCTGCCGGATCACGCCCATGGTGCGGGTGATGTCCGAAGCGGCGGCCGACTGCTGCTGGGCGGCGATGGAGATGTTCTTGATGAGGGTGTTCAGGGCGTTGGACACGCGCTCGATCTCGGTCAGCGCGGTACCGGCGTCCTCGGCCAGGCGCGCACCGGACACCACTTCGGCCGTGGTCTGCTCCATCGAGGTGACCGCTTCGTTGGTGTCGGCCTGGATGGCCTGGACCAGGTTTTCAATGCGTCGGGTCGCCCCCGAGGTACGTTCTGCCAGGCGCTGCACTTCGTCGGCCACGACCGCGAAACCGCGGCCCGCTTCACCGGCCGACGCCGCCTGCACCGCCGCGTTCAACGCCAGGATGTTGGTCTGCTCGGAAATGTCGTTGATCAGCTCCACGATCGAACCGATTTCCTGCGACGACTCGCCCAGGCGCTTGATGCGCTTGGAGGTTTCCTGGATCTGGTCACGGATCTGGTCCATGCCCTGGATGGTCTCGCGCACCACGCCGGCACCCTCGGCGGCGATCACCACCGAACGCTGAGCCACGTCGGCCGACTCGGCCGAGTTGCGCGACACCTGCTCGATGCTCGCGGCGATTTCGCCAATGCGGTCCGAGGCCGAGGTGATCTGGTTGGCCTGGTGGCCCGCCGCCTCTGCCAGCTGCATGGCGGTGGCCTGCGTTTCCTGGGTGGACATCGCGACCTTGGCCGAGGTGTCGTTGATGGTGGTCACCAGATGGCGCAGCTCGTCCACCGCGTAGTTGATCGCGTCGGCGATCGCACCGGTCATGTCCTCGGTCACCGAAGCCTTCACCGTCAGGTCACCCTCACCGAGCGAGGAGATTTCGTCCAGCAGCCGCATGATCGCCTGCTGGTTGCGGCTGTTGAATTCCACCTGGGTCTGGTAACGCAGTTCCTGCTCGCGCGAGCGGCTGCGCACGTTGGTGGAGACGAAGCCGATGATCGCGATCAGCGACAGCGCACCGGACACCACGCCGATCCAGAAATTCGGGAACAGGCGGGTGTCGGACACCGAGCCGAACGAGGAGAACGCATCGAACAGCTTGCGGCTGTCATCCAGCATGTGTGCCGAACCCTGGCCCAGCGCGGTGGCCGCCGATTGCGCCGCGAACAGCTGGCGCGAGCTGGCCAGGATCGCGTCGGCGTCCTGCTTCATCGCTTCCCACTTCTGCTGCGACTGCTCCAGCGCAGCCACGGCGGCGGCACCGCGCACGGCGGTGATGCCCAGTTCCTCGTTGCCGTTGCGCAGGCCGTCGAGCACCTGCGAGAACACGGTGATATCTCGGGCAAGTGCATCGCCGGAGGTCGCGGCGGCACTGCCACCGGCGCGCATTTCAGTCACGCGGCGGGCCATCGAACCGGCCACCACGACCTGCTGCAGTGCGCTGTACACCTGCGACGACGGCGCACCGGCGGCGGACATCGCGCGCACCAGCTCGTTCAGCTGGGCCTGCAGGCCCGGCACTGCGCCGGTGAAGTTGTTGGCATTGCCGGCCAGGGCCAGTACAGCGGGCTCGCTGGCCACCAGCTGCCCGGCCTGCTTGCCCAACGGTGCCCAGGTCTCGCCCAGCGTGGCGATGGCACCGGATACGCCCGGCTCCTTGCCGTAGCGGCCCTGCAGCGTCGACACGTTCTGTTCGATCGCGTTGCGGGTGGCCTTGAAGGCGGTGAAGGCCTGGGCGTTGCCGCCGACCGCATCACGCCCCTGGTTGGCCAGCTGCTGCGACAGCACCTGCAGGTCGGCGGCCTTGGAGCCGGCGTCGGCGAGGCGGCTGCCCTGCCAGGTAGCGACGCCGGTGTTGACGCCGAACAGGATCATCGATGCCAGCAGCAGGAACAGCCAGAGGTTGCTGCCGCCCAGCCGCAGCTTGCCGGTCTTGGTGGCGTCCGAAGCAGTACTCATCGTTCAACCTCGATCTTCAATGCAGGGGGCGATGCCCGGCCTCAGGCCGCGGCTTGCCGGAATTCAGGGGTGCGCGACAGCAGCGAGAGCGAGAACACGCCCCAGTCATGGCCGTCGGCATGGAAGGCACGGTCAACGAAATGGCCGTAGCGACCTTCGGCCAGTGTGCCGGCCGCGATCTGCTGTTCCAGCTCGAAGCTGCGCTGGCCGAACAGTTCATCGATGGTCAGTGCGACGTCGCCGCCGGCCTGGCGCATGATCAGCACGCGCTGGCCTTCCTGCTGCACGGTGCGCGTGCCTTCCAGGAAGTACTTCAGGTCGACCACCGGGAACAGGTTGCCGCGCAGGTTGCCCACGCCCAGCAGCCAGGGCTGCGCGCAGGGTACCGGGGTCACCGGCGGCATCGGCACGATTTCCACCACTTCGCGGAAATCGGACACCAGCCGGCGCTGGCCGACGCGGAAACCGACGCCACGCCACAGGTCCTGGGCGAACTGCCGCCCGGGCAGCTGCACCGCGTGGGCCAGGCTGCGCCGTTCGTAGGCTTCAAGGATGTCGAAGGGCGAGCGCATCAGGCCACCAGTTCGTTGATCCGCGCGATCAGTTCATCCTCGCGCGGCGGCTTGACGATGTAATCGGCTGCGCCCTGGCGCAGGCCCCAGGCCTTGTCGGTTTCCATCGCCTTGGTGCTGACGATGATCACCGGGATGTGCTTGATCGCCGCATCACGGGCCATTGCACGGGTGGCCTGGAAACCGCTCATGCCGGGCAGGACCACGTCCATCAGCACCAGCTGCGGCACCTGGTCGCGGACCAGCTGCAGGCCATCCTCGGCGTTGTCCGCTTCCAGCACCTCGTGGCCGGCACGGCGCAGCCACTGGGTGAACACCGCGCGGTCGGTCGGTGAATCCTCGATCAGGACGATACGAGCCATTGTGCCTTTCCCCCCTGGTCAGGCGTTGACGTATGTGCGGATGGCACCCAGCAGTTCTTCGCGCGTGAAAGGCTTGGTCAGGTATTGCTCCGAGCCGACGATGCGCCCCCGCGCCTTGTCGAACAGACCATCCTTGGATGACAGCATGATCACCGGGGTCGCCTTGAACAGCTGGTTGCCCTTGATCAGCGCGCAGGTCTGGTAGCCATCCAGGCGCGGCATCATGATGTCGACGAAGATGATCTGCGGCTGCTGGTCTGCGATCTTGGCAAGCGCTTCGAAGCCGTCGGTGGCGGTGACCACCTCGCAGCCTTCGCGCTTGAGCAGCGTTTCCGCAGTCCTGCGGATGGTCTTCGAATCATCGATGACCATCACCCGGAGTCCTGCGAGTTCCCCGCCCGCAGTCGTGTTTTCAGTCATTGCCTATCCCCAAGCGCACGGCCCAATCTCTGGCGGGAGCCGCTGCGAAAGCGTATCTATATCGCACTTTCCGCGCCCGCTTCAAGGCCGGTCCACCGCGCAGGGGGTGGCGCCCGGCTGAACGTGACCGGGTTCGCAATGACTGCGCCGCCGGCAGGCGGACGCTGCGTTGCAGTACGGCAGGGAGGCGCGCGGCCAGCGTTGCCGCTACCATCAACGCCTTGCCTGACAGGTGCGCCCATGCCGTTGAACGTCATCGTGGTGATGGACCCCATCGCCCACATCAAGATCGCCAAGGACACCACCTTCGCCATGCTGCTGGAAGCCCAGCGCCGCGGCCATGCCCTGCACTACGTGCGGCCGGGCGGGCTGGCCCTGGAGGGTGGCGTGGCGGTAGCCCAGACCGCGCCGCTGCAGGTGCGCGACGACCCGGCCGGCTGGTATGAGCTGGGCGCGTTCAGCCGTACCGAGTTCGGTCCCGGCCAGATCGTGCTGATGCGCAAGGACCCGCCGGTCGACGCCGAGTACATCTACGACACCCAGGTGCTGGACGTGGCCGCCGCTGCCGGTGCCTGCGTGGTCAACAACCCGCAGGGCCTGCGCGACTACAACGAGAAGCTGGCTGCCCTGCTGTTCCCGCAGTGCTGCCCGCCGACCCTGGTCAGCCGCGATGCCAAGGCGTTGAAGGCCTTCGCCCTGGAACACGGCCAGGCCGTGCTGAAGCCGCTGGACGGCATGGGTGGCCGCTCGATCTTCCGCAGCGGGCAGGGCGATCCGAACCTGAACGTGATCCTGGAAACCCTGACCGAGGGCGGCCGCAAGCTGGCGCTGGCCCAGAAGTTCATTCCCGACATCACTGCCGGCGACAAACGCATCCTTCTGGTTGACGGCGAACCGGTCGACTACTGCCTGGCACGCATCCCCCAGGGTGACGAGTTCCGCGGCAACCTGGCGGCCGGCGGCCGTGGCGAAGGGCGCCCGCTGAGCGAGCGCGACCGCTGGATCGCCGCCCAGGTCGGTCCGGAGATGAAGCGCCGCGGCATGCGCTTTGTCGGACTGGACGTGATCGGCGACTACCTGACCGAGGTCAACGTGACCAGCCCGACCTGCGTGCGCGAACTGGACGCGCAGTACGGCCTGAACATTGCCGGCACCCTGTTCGACGCGCTCGAGGCCGGCCTACGCTGATGCCGTCCGCACCTGCCGTCCTGCCACCGCCGCCGCGCGAAGCGCAACGGCTGGGGGCCACCATCGCGCTGTCGGTGCTGGTCCACGCCCTGTTGATCCTGGGCGTGGGCTTTGCGGTGAAGGGCGATGCTCCGCTGGTACCGACGCTGGAGGTCATCTTCAGCCAGACCCGCACCGCGCTGACGCCGAAGCAGGCTGATTTCCTTGCCGCTGCCAGCCAGGAAGGCGGGGGCGAGCACGACCGTGCACAGCGCCCGCGCGACAACCAGGCGGGCATCGTGCCGCAGGCGCAGGCCGGGCTGAGCCCGGTGCCGCAACAGCAGCAGTCGGCCGCACCGGTTCCGCCGCCGCAGGCGCGCGTGGTGAGCAGCCGCAATGGCGAAGAGACGGTGGCCCAGGCCCAGCCGCGGCCGACACCGGAGCAGCCCGAGCCGGATGCACCGCTGACCGCACGCGAGCAGCGCGACGCCGAGATGGCACGGCTGGCGGCCGAGGTGCATCTGCGCTCCGCGCAGTACGCCAAGCGCCCGAACCGCAAATTCGTGTCGGCCAGCACGCGCGAATATGCCTATGCCAACTACCTGCGTGCCTGGGTCGACCGCGCCGAGCGCGTCGGCAACCTGAACTACCCGGACGAGGCCCGGCAGCGCCGGCTCGGCGGCCAGGTGGTGATCAGCGTGGGCGTGCGCCGCGATGGCAGCGTGGAGAGCAGCCGGATCCTGCGTTCGAGCGGGACGCCGTTGCTGGATGAGGCGGCACTGCGGGTGGTGCAGTTGGCCCAGCCGTTCCCGCCGTTGCCGGAGACCGAGGACGAGATCGACATCCTGCAGGTCACCCGCACGTGGGTGTTCCTGCCCGGCGGCACCCTGCACGACGATCGGTAGGGTTTTGTTGCCCGGGCCTGCGGCCCGGGACCCGCTGGACGTCAACGTCAACGTCAAAAGCGGCGGTTGGACTGTGGTTTTGGTGTGGCGGGTGGCTGGTCATGACACGCCGTAAACCCATCCCTGGGGGCTCGATGGCGCCATCCATGGCGCCAACGGTCCTGCCCAGCCACCCCGCCACACCTCTGACAGATCGCGGCGCATTTTTGCTATTGGTAGGTGTCGACCTTGGTCGACACACATCCACGCTACGCGTGGATGCGAGCGAAGCGATCCGCTTTTGACTTTGACTTTTCTTTTTTTTGATTTTCCGTGGCGGACGCACACGGTAACTGTCAGAGGCAGGGCGGGATGGGTTCGCGGGGGTGTCCGCGGCCAAGCCCCCATGGACGGGTTCACGGCGCCCCCCGCGAACCCTCCCCGCCCGGTCAAGCGCGGCTTTTGATTTACGCGATCAACCAACCCCGCCACGAGGGGCTCAGCCGTTGGCTTTCGCCTTCGCCTCGCGCGCCGCCTGCTGCTCGACCAGGGTCAGCGCCACGTTGTCGCGCAGGTACGCCGGCTCGACCCTCTCCGGTGCAATGGCTTCGCCGCGAGCGAACGCCGGCACCGCCAGTGCCAGTACGTCCGACGCGCGCGGCAATGCGGTGGCATCGAATCCGCGCAGGCCAGCCCCAAGGTGCGCCAGCAGTGCGCCCTCGGCAGCACCGAAACCGGTACCCACACCATAGGCGGACAGCCCTTCCGGCAGCGCCACCGCGGCAGGCGCGCACACGCGTTCGGCGTCGCGCGCCACCGGCAGGCCGTCCACACGCTCGAAGCGCGCGACATACAGCTCGCCCATCCGCGCATCGATCGCCGACAGGATCTGCATTTCTTCCGCCGGTGCCTGCAGCGCCAGCACCTGCAGCGTCGAGACCGGCAACAGCGGCCGGTCCAGCGCCAGTGCGATGCCCTGGGCAATGGCGATCGCCAGGCGCACACCGGTGAACGCACCGGGGCCACGGCTGAGCGCAATGCCGTCCAGCTGGCGGCGGCTGATACCGGCTTCGGCCAGCAGCGCCTCGGCCCACGGCAGGCTCAGTTCGGCGTGCCGGCGCGGGGCGATCTCGAAGCGTTCCAGCACCTGCCCATCAACATGCAGGGCAACGGAACAGGCTTCGGTGGCGGTTTCAAAGGCAAGCAGTTTCATCGGATCGGGTCAGAGCAAGGGGAACGTGGCACCGGGTACCGGCACCGGGCCCGCCGCATCCGCGGCCGGGGCAGCCGCATCATCGGCCACGGGTGTCCATTGTGGCGTAAAGAAGGCCTGCACATCGGCCAGGCTGCGGGTACGTCGGAACGGCGGCAGTGAATCGAGGAAGACCCGGCCATAGCCGCGGTTGAGCAGGCGCGGGTCGCACAACACCAGCACCCCACGGTCGCTCTCGCTGCGGATCAGGCGGCCGACGCCCTGTTTCAGCGCAATCACCGCCTGCGGCAGCTGCTCATCGCGGAACGGGTTGCCGCCCTGGCTGCGGATCGCCTCCAGCCGCGCCTCGTACACCGGGTCATCCGGCGCCGCGAACGGCAGCTTGTCGATCATCACCACGCTCAACGCCTCGCCCACCACGTCCACACCCTCGCGGAAGCTGGCCGAGCCCAGCAGCACGCCATTGCCCGATTCGCGGAAACGCTGCAGCAGCGTCGCGCGCGGCGCCTCGCCCTGCACGAACAACGGCCATGGTCCGTCGCGCAATGCCTCGGCGGCCTCGCGCAATGCACGGTGCGAGGCGAACAACAGGAATGCCCTGCCCTGCGATGCCTGCAACACCGGCCGCAGGGCCTGGATCAGGGCAGTACCGAAGCCCCGTGCGGCCGGATCAGGCAAGCCTTCGGGCAGGTAACACAGCGCCTGCTCCGGCCAGTTGAACGGGCTCGGCTGGACCAGCGTGTGCGGATCGTCCAGGCCCAAGCGTGCAGCGATGTGATCGAAGCCACCGCCCACGGTCAGCGTGGCCGAGGTGAAGATCCAGGCCGCGCGACTGCGCTCGCGATGCTCGCGCAGCGGGCCGGACACGTCCATCGGCGTGCGCTGGCAGCGGAAACCACGCGGCGTGAGTTCGTACCAGAGCACATCGGCAGCACGGGCGGCCTCCGCCGGATCGGCATCGAAATCGAGGGTGGGCTCATCATCGCCCAGCCAGCGCTGGAGCCGCGACACCGCCTCGCGCGCCCTTGCATGGCAGGCGTCCAGGCCCGCAGCCGCTTCGCGCAGCGGCTGCAATGCCTGCTCCAGCGTGGCCAGGCCGGCCATCACCGTATCGAATCCATCGCGCACCTGTGGCATGGCCAGCGCACGCCACTGCGTACCACGCGGCGGCAACCCCTCCATCGCCAATCGCAACGCCAGCAATGCCTGCTGCAACTGGTCGACCGGTTCCTGCAGGGCCGACTGCGCACCGCCCACGCCGCGTGCTTCGGCCAGGCAGTCGCGCCCCAGTTCCTGCCACGGGCGCATGCCGAAACCTTCGCCGAAGAACTGCGCGGCCAACTCCGGCAACTGATGCGCCTCGTCGATGACGAAGGCCTGCGCCCCCGGCAGCAGTTCACCGAAACCGTCCTGCTTCAGTGCCAGGTCGGCCAGCAGCAGGTGATGGTTGACCACCACCACGTCAGCGGCCTGCGCACGTTGGCGCGCGCGCACCACGAAACAGTCGTCCCAGAACGGGCAATCGGTGCCCAGGCAGTTGTCGACGGTGGAGGTGACCATCGGCAGCAGCGGTGAGTCGTCGGCGAGGCCTTCCAGTTCGGCGATGTCACCAAACTCCGAGCGTCCGGACCAGGCCAGGATGCGCTGGAACTGCGCGGCCTGCTCGGGGCTGGAAAACCGCGGCTCACCCCGCGCCTGCTGCAGTCGGTAGCGGCACAGGTAGTTCGCACGACCCTTCAGCAGTGCGCTGCGCAGGCCGACGCCCAGTGCCTGGCGCACGCGCGGCAGATCGCGGTGGTAGAGCTGGTCCTGCAGCGCGCGGGTGCCGGTGGAGATGATGGTGCGCAGCCCGGACAGCAGCACCGGCACCAGATAGGCAAAGGTCTTGCCGGTGCCGGTACCGGCCTCGGCCAGCAGCAGGTCCCGCTGCTGCAGCGCATCGGCGATGGCTTCGGTGAGGTGCAGCTGTGCCGGACGCGGGACGAATGCATCCAGGTGCGAGGCGAGCGCGCCGCCTTCGCTGAGGGCTTCGCGGCTGGCATGGACAAGGTCGGACATCAGAGGGAAAGGATACCCGGCCGGGCGCTGCCCGGCACCCGTTTCAACCCGGAGCCAGAGCAACAGCAACGGCG
This sequence comes from Stenotrophomonas sp. SMYL41, assembly GCF_036319965.1. Classification (NCBI taxonomy): domain Bacteria; kingdom Pseudomonadati; phylum Pseudomonadota; class Gammaproteobacteria; order Lysobacterales; family Lysobacteraceae; genus Stenotrophomonas; species Stenotrophomonas sp. SMYL41. The sequence continues at coordinate 117,783 of NZ_JAWIRX010000016.1, forward strand.
TTCTTGGCTCTGGGTTGTACTGGGGACTGGCGGGGGACTGTGGGTTTACGGCGTCCCCCGCGAACCCAACCCGCCCGGCCCAGCGCGGCTTTTGCTTCTGGCTTCAGCGACCAACCCACAGCCACGAGGGGCTGCGCCGTTGGCTGAAAACTCAGTACCGCTTGATCCCCGGCACCGTGCAGCCCTCCAGCTGCGCATGCGCCGACACCGCATTTTCCTTCTCGCCGCGCGCCAGGCGCGACTGCTCGATCGTCGCCCAGTGCCGGCGGCACAGCGGGCCGGTCTTCGAACCCAGGTCGATCGCCTTGCGCGCGAACGTTTCCGCCTGCGCCCACTGGCCCTGCAGCAGCGCCAGCTCGGCACGTTCCTGCAGCACCGCCGGGTCACTCGCCACGATCTCCAGTGCATGGTCCAGGCTGTTGGCGGCACCGGCCAGATCGTTGGCCTGGCGCTGCGCCTGTGCGGTCAACCGCAGGTCTTCTACCTGCGAGTCACGCAGCGGCTGCACCGACAGCTCCTTGTCATCCGGCCCCGCTGCTGCATCCACGGCAGCCAGACGCTGCGCCGGCGTGGTGGTATCGACCGGCTTGACCACCGGTGGTGCGCTGCTCACGCAGGCGGCCAGGGCCAGGCTGAGGCCGCTCAGGACCAGGGGCTGCAGCAGGGATCGCATGTTCATCGGCATCATCGGCTCGGGGGAGGAGTAGCGGGGGCAGGTTCGGCAGGCGCTTCCGGCTTGCGGTCCAGGCCGAACCAGCTGCGCCAGCCACCGCCCTCGCCTTCGGCCCCACCCTGCCCGTCCGGCGACACGGCCGGCGCGCACGGCGCGTAAGCCGGCGCATAGCCCACCACAAACGGGAAACGGCGCGCGCCGGGGCAGCCTTCATCGGTGCTGTTGAGGCCGGTGGGTGCCACCGACTGCCAGTCCAGGCCCTTGTTGCTGACCCGCAGCGGCGCGCTCGGCAGGCGCTGGAAGATGCCCGACCAGACCCGCATCGCGCCGGTGGCGCCATACAGACCGGCCTGCTCGTTCTGATCGTTGCCGATCCAGATCACCGCCAGATGGTCACCGGTGTAGCCGGCATACCAGCTGTCACGGCCATCGTTGGTGGTGCCGGTCTTGCCGGCGGGCTGCAGGCGGCCGAGGCCATCGGCATTGAGCCGCTGCGCGGTACCGCTGGCGACCACCTGCTGCAGGCCGACACTGATCAGGTTGGCGGCAATCGAATCGCCTTCCTGTGCAGGCGCCGGGGTCTTGTCGTATCGCTTGAGCAGCTTGCCCTGCGGATCGAGCACGCCACGTACCGCGTGCAGCGGCTGGATCTCGCCGCCGGACGCGAGGAACTGGTAAAGCTGCGCCATCGCATACGGGCTCTGGTCGGTCGAGCCGAGGATCACCGCCGGGTTGGCCTCGGCCTTGATGCCGGCCAGTACGTGGATCAGCTGGGTCACGCGCTCGGGACCGACCTGCATGCCCACGCGCACCGTGGCCTGGTTGTAGGAATGCGCCAGCGCGTCGATCAGGCGGACCGTGCCGTGGCTGCGGTTGTCCGCGTTGCCGGGGCTCCAGTTGCGGCCGCGGCCGAGCTGCACCGTCACCGGCGAATCATCCACCCAGCTGGCCAGCGAGTAGCGGTCCGGCTGCGCCAGGGCCAGCAGGTACACGAACGGCTTGAGCAGCGAACCGACCGGGCGCTGCGCTTCGATCGCACGATTGAAGCCGACCTCGGACACCTCACGGCTGCCGATCACCGCCAGCACGTCACCGTTGTGCACGTCGGTCAACACCATGCCAGCCTGCAGTTCAGGACGACGCTGGCTTTCCAGCGACTTGATGGTGCGGGTCACCGCGCCTTCGGCATACGCCTGCGCGGACGGCGACATGCCGGTCATCACGCTCAGGCCCGCGCCCTGCAGCGCCGATTCCGGATAGTCATGGCCGAGCTGGCGGCGGACCAGGTCAACGTAGGCGGGGAAGCGGTTGGCTGCCACCAGGCCCGGCGTCTTGGGCACGCCCAGCGGTGCCTTCAGCGCGCGCTGGTACTCGGCATCGTCGATCAGCGTGGCCTCGTGCAGCTTGCCCAGCACGAAGTTGCGGCGATCCAGCGCGCGTTCCGGGTTACGCCGCGGGTCGTAGAACGACGGCCCCTTGACCAGGCCGATCAGCAGGGCGATCTGCTCGGTCTCCAGCGACTGCAGGTCGCGGCCGAACCAGAACTCGGCGCCGGACGACATGCCGTGGATCGCCTGGCTGCCGCGCTGGCCCAGGTACACCTGGTTGAGATAGGCCTCGAAGATGGTGCGCTTGTCGTAGCGCGCCTCCATGATCAGTGCGTACAGCACCTCATTGAACTTGCGGGTGACCGTCTGTTCCTTGCCGATGCCGAGCAGGCCGCTGCGGGCCAGCTGCTGGGTCAGCGTCGACGCGCCCTGGCGGCTCTGGCCACCGGAACGGATCGTCACCCACACCGCGCGCGCAATGCCGGACAGATCGATGCCGTGATGGCGGTTGAAGTCCTTGTCTTCCACTGCCTGCAGGCCGGTCACCAGCAGGTCCGGCGCCTCGTCCATGCGGATCAGGCGGCGTTCTTCCTGCTTCTGGCCGTACAGGGTGGCGATGCGCGCCGGATCCAGCCGCGCAGCCTTCAGCGCCTTGCGGCTGTCGGCATCGCGCAGCGAGGCCACGCCGCCATCGGCCAGCGACAGCTCCACCCGGCGCGGGGCCACCCGGCCATCGACATCGTTGTAGCCGCGGCTGGAGATGACAAAGCGCCCGCCGTTCACCGCATAGGTGGCCGGCTCCTTGCCCTGCCCGTCATCGCGGTAGGCAGAGGCGGCCAGTTCGGTCTTCAGCGTGGAGGCATCCATCGCCTTGCCGGGGGTGAGCACCAGCGGGCGCGCGTACACGCGCGTGGGGATCTGCCAGCGCAGCTCGCCGAAACGCTGGGTCACCTGTTGGTTCAGGTACAGCGTATAGGGAATGAGGAAACCCAATCCCAACGCGACCGCAGCCATGCTCCAGGTGATCAGCCGGCGCCGCCACAGCGGACCGTTGTCCTGCTGGTCGTCGTCGAAATCGTCGATGTCGTCGGAATCGTAGCGTCGGGGCACGGGAATGCGAGAATGTAGGGTCTGGCGAGTCTACCCCAGCCACTGCGGCTGGCGAATTCTCCCGGGTTCCCCTGCTTAAGCTGGAGTTGCAACCGGATGGCGATGTCCCTGGCCGAGATCCGATACCTGATCAACCGCCTGTCGGGCCTGGCCCGCCGGAGCCTGGCAAGCCTGCGCACCCGTGGGTGGCGGGCCACCTGGCAGCGCATCCGCGTGCATACCCAGCGCGCCGTTCCCGCTCCGCGCACGCCGCTGTTCCTGCCGCCGGCACAGGATTTCACCCCCTTCACGGTGCCGTTCAGCGAGTCGCCGGAGGTAAGCATCGTCATTCCGGTCTACAACCACGTCGACCACACGCTGGCCTGCCTGCGCGCCCTGGCGGCGTACCCGCCGGCGGCCGCGTGCGAGATCCTGGTGGTGGATGACGGCAGCAGCGACGCCACCGCGCAGTGGATGCCGCAGGTGGCCGGGCTGCGCTATGAAGTGCGCGAGCACAACGGCGGTTTCATTGAAGCCTGCAATGACGGTGTGTCGCGCGCGCGCGGCCGCTACGTGGTACTGCTCAACAACGATACGGTGCCGCAGCCAGGCTGGCTCGATGCCCTGCTGGGCACCTTCGGCAGCATGCCCGACGCCGGCCTGGTCGGCAGCCAGCTGCTGTACCCCGATGGCCGCCTGCAGGAATCAGGCGGGGTGATCTTCGCCGATGGCAGTGGCTGGAGCTACGGCCGCTTCGAGGCCGCCGATGATCCGCGCTTTGCCAGCCTGCGCGACGTCGACTACTGCTCGGGGGCGGCGCTGATGCTGCCGCGCGCCCTCTGGCAGCAGCTGGATGGCTTCGATACCCGCTACAAGCCGGCGTACTACGAGGACACCGACCTGGCCTTCCGCGTGCGTGCACAGGGCCTGCGCGTGCTGGTGCAGCCGGCCAGCCGGGTGATCCACGACGAAGGCACCAGCAACGGTACCGACACCGGCAGCGGGGTGAAGGCCTACCAGGTGCGCAACCAGGCCATCTTCGCCGCCCGCTGGGCTACCGAACTGGGCCGACATCCGGCGGTCGGCGAAGTGCCGTCTCCGGCGCTGCTGCTGCGCGGCCGGCGCCAGGTGCTGATCCTGGACGAGGAAGTACCTCAACCGGATCGCGATTCCGGGTCGCTGCGCCAGGTCAATCTGATCCGCCTGCTGCTGCAGGGCGGTGCCCACGTGGTGTTCGTACCGACCCGGCGCGAGCATGCCGGTGCGGCCACCGAAGCGCTGCAACGCATGGGCGTGGAAGTCTGGTACGCGCCCTTCCTGGACGGCGTGGCCGGCTGGCTGCGCAACCACGGATCGCGTTTCGACGTGGCAATGATGGTGCGTCACCATGTAGCCCATGAATGCCTGCCGCTGCTCAAGCGCTATGCGCCGCAGGCACGCACCGTATTCGACACCGTTGACCTGCACTACCTGCGCGAACGCCGCGGTGCCGAAGTGGCCGGCGACGCAACCCTGCTGCGTGCAGCCGAACGTACCCGAAGCAGCGAACTGGCCGTGATGGAGCAGTGCGACATCACCGTGCTGGTCAGTGCGGCCGAACGGGAGCAGCTGCAGTCCGACGCACCGCGGGTGCGGGTGGAGCTGATCTCCAACCTGCACGAGGTCGCTGGTGCCGGTGCCGTGTTCGAGCAGCGGCGCGACCTGGTGTTTGTCGGTGGTTTCCGTCATCCACCGAACCTGGATGGCATGGAATGGTTCATCGGCGAGGTCTTCGCCCGCATCCGCGCCCGGCTGCCCGAGGTGCGCCTGCACTGCATCGGTGCTGCGGCGCCGGAGTCGTTGCTGGCGCTTGCCGCACGCCAGCCGGGCGTGCAGATGCACGGGTTCGTCGAAGACATCACCCCCTACATGGACGGTGCGCGCATTGCCATTGCGCCGCTGCGGTTCGGCGCCGGCGTGAAGGGCAAGATCAACCTGAGCATGGCCCATGGCCAGCCGGTGGTCGGTACCACCTGTGCCGTGGAAGGCATGCACCTGCACCCGGGCCAGGACGTGCTGGTGGCCGATGACGCCGCCGGCTTCGCCGATGCGGTGATCCGCCTGTACCAGGATCCGCAGCTGTGGCAGCAGCTGTCCGATGCAGGCCTGGCCAACGTCGCCCAGCATTTCTCACTTGATGCCGCCCGCGCGACCGTGCAGCGGGTGTTCTTCGCCTAGTCCGCACGTCCGCCGGCGCGACGCAGGCGGTCTTCGAATGCCGGCAGTTCGGCCAGGTCCGGTTGCAGCAACCGCGCCTGTTCGGCGGCGCGCGCAGCAAAGGCCAGGTCGCCATTGCCGAGCCGTTCGCTGCCGATCGCCAGCCAGCGCTGGGCCAACCGCAGCCGCGCCGAGGGCAGGCCCGCTGCGGTCGGTGACAGCGTCTGCCAGGCCTGCAGGCAGGCGCCTGCCGCCTGTACCCGGTTCTGCCGCAGATTGTCGTCGAAGCAGCGGCGACTGGCGGGCAGCAGGCGTGCTGCAGCGGCCTTCACCCGCGCGTCGCGGGGGGCCAATGACTGTGCTTCGCGCAGCGCGTCGAACGCGCTGTGCCCCGGTGGGCTGATCCACTGCCCTGCACGCTCGGCGCGTTCGATCTTGCGCAGGTGGTCGCGCAGCTGGCGTTCGCGCTGCGCCTTACTGATCGCGGGCTGCTGCAGGGCCTGTTGCGCCTGCTGCGCACGCTGCAGGCGCTGCGCAAGTTGTTGCCGTACTGCCTGCGAAGCCCCCAGCTCCACCGCCAGCGCCGCATCACGTTGCGCCGCATCGAACTGGAAATCGTCGGCGCGCTTCTGGCTGCGCGCCAGCACTGCCTGCAGCACCTGCTCACGCCCCCGTTGGGCGTTGGCATCATCGGCAGCCACCGCCAGCACCGCCAGGAAGCCCTTGGACGCTGCTTCCAGCTGCTGCCGTTGCAATGCGCGCTGTGCCTGCCGCAAGCGCTGCTCGACCGCCCGCGCCAGGGCTTCCTCGCTGGCCGGCAGATCGGCATGACCGGCATCGAACTGGCGGGCACGACGCAGGATCGCGGCGGCCTCGGCCAGCTCTCCGCGCCCCGCCAGCGTGCGCGCCTGCAGCAGCAGGTCGCTCAGCGCATCTTCGCGCCCTTCCAGCGCCGGCAGGTTGTCCGGCTGCAAGGCGAGGATGCGCTGGAACAAGGGCAACGCACTGCTGTCGCCGTCATCCAGGCGTCCGGCTGCGAACGCGTTGCGCGCCTGTGCCAACAACGCACCAATACCCGCTCCGGCGCTGCGTCGCGCCTGCAGCTGGCGGGCGACTGCATCGGCTTCGCCCTGTGGCACCTGCAGCTCACGGGCCAGCGCCAGCGCCTGCGCGCTGCCGTCCAGGTCACCAGCCTGCAGGCGATCGCGCGCCTGCTGCAGTGCTGCCGCGCCGGTACTGGCCAGGCCCTGGCGCGCCTGCGGGCGATCACCGTCCAGCGCCAGCACCGCCTGGTAGCGCTCGCGCGCACCACTGCCATCGGCATCGCTCAGGCGACCGGCAGCCAGTGCACGATCGCCCTCGGCCAGCAGCTGCTCGATCTGCGGCTCATCCCAGAACCAGTCGGCCAGCGGCTTGCGCAGCAGCACCAGCAGCACGAACACCGCCAGCGCTGCGAGCAGCGCCCAGCGCCACACCCGGCGCGCATGGCGCGCCTGCAGCCACCACCAACGGCCCTCGCGACGGACGCGGTCCAGCGCAGGGTGTTCAGCGCCATGCGGGCGATGCGGGGGCTCGCGTTCCATGCGTGCAGGGTAGCCGGGGCAGCGTGAAGCTCAGCCGAGGCGACGCGCCTCGCTCACGCCCGGCAGCGCATCCAGTTTGCCCAGCAGGGTCGACAACTGCCCGTAGTCGCTGACCTTCAGGCGCAGCCGCAGGTGGGCACGGCCACTGTTGCGCACGTTGTCACTGTGGATGTCGAGCACGTAGGCGTCTTCCTGGGCGATCAGGTTGGTGATGTCCTTCAGCAGCCAGCGGCGGTCGACGGCAGTGACCACCACGTCCACTTCGTAGCCGCCGCCGGCCTGGCCCCACTCCACCGGCAGGATGCGCTGCGGACTGGTGGCTGCCAGCCGGGCCAGCGCGGCACAGTCTGCACGATGCACGGTGACACCACGGCTACGGGTCAGGTAACCGATGATCGGCTCGCCGGCCACCGGCTGGCAGCAGCGTGCCAGCTGCACCAGCAGGTTGCCCACGCCCTGCACGGTGAACTTGGACTTGCCCAGGTTCTCGCGGCGCGCGGTCGGCCGCGGCAGGCTCGGCGCGGGCGCCGGCTGGCTGGCGGCACGCTCCGCTTCCAGCAGCGTACGGCTGACCTGGTTCGGGCCGGTATCGCCCAGCGCGACCTGGATGTACAGGTCATCGACACTGTCGGCATGGAACTTCTTCGCGGCGACGGCCAGGTCCGAGTGCTGCAGGCCCAGCCGCTTCAGTTCGCGCTCGAGCAGCTCGCGACCGGCCTGCACGTTGCGCGCACGGTCCAGCTTGTGGAACCAGCTGCGTACCTTCTCACGTGACCGGTTGCTGGCCAGGAAGCCGTTGGCCGGCATCAGCCAGTCGCGGCGCGGGTCGGCTTCCTTGCCGGTCAGGATCTCGACGCGGTCGCCGCTGCGCAACCGATAGGTCAGCGGCACGATACGGCCGTTGACCTTCGCGCCGCGGCAGCGGTGCCCGACCATGGTGTGCACCTGGTAGGCGAAATCGAGCGGCGTGGCCCCCTGCGGCAGGTCCAGCACCTCGTCCTTCGGGCTCAGCGCATAGACCCGGTCCTCGGTCAGCTCGGCATCGAGCGCCCCGGCCAGTTCATTGCCCTGCCCGTCCTGCGCCTGTTCCAGCAGCTGGCGCATCCAGGTGATCTTGCGGTCGAAGGACTTCTCCGCGCCCTTGCCACCCTCTTTGTACTTCCAGTGCGCGGCCACGCCCAGCTCGGCCTGCGAGTGCATCTCATGGGTACGGATCTGCACTTCGATGGTGCGCCCTTCCGGGCCGACCACGGCGGTATGCAGCGAGCGATAGTCATTGGCCTTGGGTCGGGCGATGTAATCGTCGAACTCGCTCGGCACCGGCGCCCACAGCGCGTGCACCACGCCCAGCGCGGCGTAGCAGGCGGCGACGTCGTCCACCATCACCCGCACTGCGCGGATGTCGTACAGCTGGTCGAACGCCAGCCGCTTCTTCTGCATCTTCCGCCAGATGCTGTAGATGTGCTTCGGGCGGCCGCTGACTTCGGCCGTGATGCCCTGCGCGACCAGCTCGCGCGACAGCACCTTCTTGACGTTCTCGACATAGCGCTCGCGTGCGATTCGGGTCTCGTCCACCTCGCGGGCGATGCGGCGATAGGTCTCCGGTTCCAGGTGGCGGAACGCCAGGTCCTCCAGCTCCCACTTCAGCTGCCAGATGCCCAGGCGGTTGGCCAGGGGCGCGTGGATGTCGCGGGTCAGCTGCGCCAGCGCGCGGCGTTGCTCGTCATCCAGCTTGTCGGCCGCACGCATCCGCGCCAGCTGGCGTGCCAGCAGGATAGGTACCACGCGCAGGTCGCGGATGATCGCCAGCAGCAGCCGGCGCAGCCCTTCACTGTTGCGCCCGGCCTCACGGCCGGCATGCAGTGCCCACACCGGATCTGCAGCGTCCTGGCCATCGAGCAGGCCGATCACCGCCGCCTTGTGGCTGCCCAGCGGCAGCGGGTCCAGGCTGGCGCGCAGGCCCGGCAGGTCGAACAGCAAAGCTGCCACCACCGCTCCCTCGTCGGCCGAAAGCATCGCCAGCGCATCAAGGGTATCGCCCAGCACCGACCAGGTGGCGCGCATCTGGTGGTCGCAGTCCGGCGCTTCCCACTGCTCACGCAGGGCCTGGCGCAGCGGAGCAGGCAGCACGGCTGCCGAGGGACGGTTCAACAAGGCATCCAGGCCAGGGACGGAAGCGCGGTTCACAGCATCGAGCAGGTAAGGCAGAGGCCCCTACACTAGCGCCGGCGCCGTTCAGGGACAATCACCGCGGCCACCATCACCCGGCATGAAGACATGCCGCTACACTCGCCAGCACACCCAGGAGAGACCTGCCATGCCTTCCATTGCCCTGCGCGTCCGTCCACGGATGCTGGCCTGTGCCGCCGTGCTGCTGTTCCTTTCCGCGCCAGCGCTGGCCCAGCGCGTGGTGGAGGGCGACCTGCAGCATCAGATGTCGCCCGCCGAGTTCAAGGCCGCCGGCCTGGAAAAGCTCAGTGCCAACGAACTGGCCACGCTCAATCGCTGGCTGCAGGGCAAAGTGGAGGCAGCCACTACGCAGGCCGTCGCCGCAGCGCGCGAAGAAGGCCGCCAGGAAGTGATCAAGAAGAACCGGGGCTTCCTCGACTTCGGCAGCAGCGAGCCGATCGAAAGCAACCTGCAGGGCGAATTCCGTGGCTTCGGCCAGGGCCGCCGCTACGTACTGCAGAACGGCCAGGAGTGGGAGCAGATAGATGCCACGCACTATTCCGGCGGCCGCAAGGAAGCCCCGAACGTCAGCATGCGCCCCGGCGTGATGGGAGCCTGGTACATGAAGGTGGACGGTGTGAACGTGCAGCCGAAGGTTCGCCGCACCAAGTAACACCCGGGCATTCCGACCGCGCCGGGTCCATGCCCGGCGGCAATGGCCGCCCGACGGGGCGGCCATTGCACGCATTTACGCCTGGCGCAGTGCGGCCACCCGCTGCGCCAGCTTCTTCGCCGAAATGCCGGTACGTGCGCCCAGCTCCTGGGCGAACAGCGATACCCGCAGTTCTTCCAGATCCCAGCGCAGGGCCTGCCACTGCGGCCGGTCGCGCAGCCCCTGCTGCTCGCCGGTCTCCAGCGCCTCCAGGAATGGATGCAGTTCCAGCATGCGTGCCTGGTCGCGCGGCGGATCACGCTTGGCGCGCTCGGTGCGCAGGATCATCGCCTTCAGGTAGCGCGGGTACTGCGCCAGTGCATCGGCCGGCGTATCACGCAGGAAACCGGGATGGATCAGGCCCGCCAGCTGCGCCTCCATATCGTCCAGGTTGCCGCGCGCCCAGCCCATCAACGGTGCTTCCAGCATCGGCTTCAGTTCCGCCACCAGTGCCAGGATGGTTTCGGCCAGCTTCAGCCGCGACATCGCCTCGCCGAACAGCGCCTTGGCGGCATGCTCGCGGCGCTGCTCGAAGGCCGCCGCATCGCGGATGTCTTCCAGGCCCTCGGCCAGCACCGCGTTCATCGCCGCATCGACCAGATCACCGCGCAGGCGTTCCTGCGATTCGATCGCGGCATACAGCAGGCCGGTCTTGGCACCGACCGGCAACTGCTTGCGCGCCTGTTTGACCTTCTCGGCCAACGCGATCTCCAGCAGGCGGCGCACGCCCAGCGGATGAGCCTCCTGCGCCTGCTGCCGGTCGGCAAAGATGCGCAGCGCCACGCTGTCGCCCTCGTCCAGCAACGCCGGATAGGCCGGCACGCCGGCTTCACCCGGCACCTGCAGCGGAATCGGCGTCGCCGGGAACGTACGCAGGCCATCGGCCGCCATCTCGCGGCCGGCACGTGCAGCGAAGGCATCGCCGGCACGGCCACCAAACTTCGCGCGCAACGCATCAAGGTCGCGCGAGGTTGCCAGCACCTTGCCGTGCTCGTCGCGCAGGCGCAGGTTCATGTGCAGGTGCGGTTCGATCGAACCGGGTTCGAAATCCAGCGCCGTCACCGTCGCACCGGTGGCACGTGACAGGAAACGCGCCAGTTCGCCGGTGATGGCATCGGCGCTGGGCTGCGGGAACGCCTCGAAGAAGGCGCGTCCGAAGTCAGGTGCCGGCACGTAATTGCGCCGCATCGCCTTGGGCAGGCTGCGGATCAGTGCCGAGGCCTTGTCGGCGACGAAGCCCGGCGCCAGCCAGCCCAGCTGCACCGGGTCCAGCGCGTTGAGCAGGTGCAGCGGCACGTCCAGGGTCACGCCGTCATCGTCGGCTCCCGGCTCGAAGCGATAGTGCAGTGGCAGGCGCGCCTGGCCCAGTGGCAGGTACTTCGGGTAGCGCTCCTGTTCGCTGCCCTCACCCGGCAACAGATCGACCAGCGACCAGTGCAGGGTCTTGCGCTGCTCCGGCGCCAGCCCCTTCCACCACGTATCCAGGCCGGCAGCCGAATGGATCTGCGGCGGCACCCGGTCCAGGTACCAGCGCGCCTGCCAGTCCTCGTCAGCCACGATGCCGGCGCGGCGCAGCTTGGCTTCTTCCTCGCGGGCGATCTCCAGCACTTTCTGGTTGTCGGCCACGAAGCTGGCGCGGGTGTTGATCTCGCCCGTCACCAGCGCCTGGCGCACGAAGATGTCGTGCGCCTCGCCCGGCGCGATGCGGCCGTAGTGCACCGGCCTCTTCGGGGCCAGCACCAGGCCGAACAGGCTGATCTGCTCGGAGGCCAGCACCTGGCCCTGCGCGCGCGACCAGTGCGGGTCGAAGTGCTTGCGCAACAGCAGGTGCGGCAATTCGGCAATCACCCAGTCCGGCTCGATCGCGGCCAGGGTCATGCCCCACACCTTCTGCGTATCCAGCAGATTGGCAGCCAGCAGCCACGGCGGCGGCCGCTTGGACAGCGCCGAGCCCGGGAACGGCAGGAAACGGCGCTGCCGCGGCGCCTGGAAGTCGCCCTTCTCGGTGCGATGGCCGATCTGTGTCGGCAGGCCCGCCACCAACGCCCGGTGCAGGGTCTGGTAGGCGGCGGCACGCGCGCGCTCGCTGAAGCCGCCGCCAATCGGCACCTGTTCCTTCTGCGCACGCACGGCCACCGCCGCCGGGGCGGTTTCCGCCTTGCCTTCGCGGGCCAGGCGCGCGGCACGGTGCAGCTGCCCACGGGTGGCCTTCACTGCAGCGGCATCATCGCGCACCGGGGCCGGTGCACTGCTGCCGGCCAGCAATGGCGCCATCGCCATTTCGTTGGCCTCTTCCTTCCAGCCCAGTTCCTCGCACAGCAGGCGCAGCTGGCGATGCAGCTCGCGCCATTCGCGCATGCGCAGGAAACCGAGGAAATGCCGACCACACCAGTCACGCAGCTTGGACTGGGTCAGGTCTTCATGGGCCTGCCGGTAGGCATCCCACAGGCGCAGCACACCAACGAATTCAGATCGGCCATCGGCAAACTGTGCATGCGCACTGTCGGCAGCGCCGCGCGCTTCCGGTGGGCGCTCGCGCGGGTCCTGGATGCCCAGGAACGAGGCGATCACCAGCATCGGCCGCAGGCAGCCGGCGGCCTGCGCGGCCACCAGCATGCGCGCCAGCTTCACGTCCACCGGCAGGCGTGCCATCTGCTTGCCGATGGTGGTCATGCGCCGCTCGGCGTCGATCGCACCCAGTTCGGTCAGCTGCTGCCAGCCGTCTGCCACCGCGCGCTCGTCCGGTGCTTCCAGGAACGGGAACTCCTCGATACGGCCCAGGCCCAGCTGCAGCATGCGCAGGATCACCCCGGCCAGGCTGGAACGACGGATTTCCGGATCGGTGAACTCCGGCCGCGCCTGGAAGTCGGCCTCTGCATACAGGCGGTAGCAGATGCCCTCGGCGATACGCCCGCAACGGCCCTTGCGCTGGTTGGCGCTGGCCTGCGAGATCGGCTCGATGTGCAGGCGATCGAGTTTGTTGCGCGGGCTGTAGCGCTTGACGCGGGCGAAGCCCGGATCGACCACGTAGCGGATGCGCGGCACCGTCAGCGAGGTTTCCGCCACGTTGGTGGCCAGCACGATGCGCCGGTTCGGACCGGGATTGAACACCCGGTCCTGGTCCTGGTTGGACAGGCGCGCGTACAGCGGCAGCACCTCGGTATTGCGGTACTTGCGGCGCTCCAGCGACTGGTGCGCATCGCGGATCTCGCGCTCGCCCGGCAGGAAAATCAGCACGTCGCCACGCGCATCCAGGCGGGTGATCTCGTCGATGGCCGACACGATGGCATCGTTGACGGTGCGCTCGCCCTGGTCTTCGCCCTCGCCTTCCAGCGCGCGATAGCGCACTTCCACCGGATAGGTGCGGCCTTCCACGCTGATCACCGGCGCATTGTCGAAATGCTGGGCGAAGCGCTCGGTGTCGATGGTGGCCGAGGTCACGATCAGCTTCAGGTCCGGGCGCTTGCGCAGCAGCTGCTTCAGGTAGCCCAGCAGGAAATCGATGTTGAGGCTGCGTTCGTGCGCCTCGTCGACAATGATCGTGTCGTAGTTCGACAGCCAACGGTCACTGGCGATCTCCGCCAGCAGGATGCCGTCGGTCATGAACTTGATGCGGCTGTCGTCGCTGACCTTGTCGTTGAAGCGCACCTGGTAACCGACGAGCTGGCCCAGTTCGCTCTGCAGTTCCTGCGCCACGCGACTGGCCACCGCACGTGCGGCAATCCGTCGCGGCTGGGTGCAGCCGATCATGCCGGCCTGGCCACGGCCGGCGGCCAGGCACAGTTTCGGCAGCTGGGTGGTCTTGCCCGAGCCGGTTTCACCGGCGATCACCACGACCTGGTGGTCGCGGATCAGCTCGATGATGGCGTCGGCTTCACGCGCAATCGGCAGCTGCGGGTCCAGAGTAATGGACGGCTGCTGCAGCGCCCGGACCTGCCGGCGCTGCACCGACGCCTGCAAGGCCTGCTCGAAGGTGGCGGCCAGTGCCGCATCCTGTGGCTTGGCCTGGCAACGCGAGAGCATCCCCAGCAAACGGCCCCGGTCGCGGCTCATCGCACCGTCGATGGCGGCGCGCTGTTGGCGCAGGCGGGACGTCGGATTTTTATCGATAGCGTTCATCAATCGGTTCGTTCAAAACTTTGAAAGCGACCAGTCATCGAGACTGATTTACTGTGAAGGCCAACGATTCCACAAGGAGGAACCCCATGGCGAAGACCAAGAGCACGACCAAGGCCAAGACCGGCAAGCAGAAGCTGGCAACGGCGGCACCGTCGGCGCCGAACATCGATATCGGGATCACCCAGGGCGACCGCAAGAAGATCGCCGACGGTCTGTCGCGCTTCCAGGCCGATGCATTCACGCTCTACCTGAAGACCCACAACTTCCACTGGAACGTGACCGGGTCGATGTTCAACTCGCTGCACACCATGTTCGAGACGCAGTACACCGAGCAATGGGCGGCACTGGACGACGTGGCCGAGCGCATCCGCGCGCTGGGCTTCAATGCCCCGGGCTCCTACCGGGAATTCGCTGCGCTGACCTCGATCGCCGAGGAACCGGGCCTGACCGACAGTGCGGACTGGCGTGAAATGGTACGCCAGTTGGTGGTCGCCAACGAAGCGGTCTGCCGTACGGCACGTGAAGTGCTGGAGGTGGCGGCCAAGGGTGACGACGCCCCGACCGAGGATCTGATGACCCAGCGCCTGCAGACGCACGAGAAGTACGCCTGGATGCTGCGCTCGCTGCTCCAGTAAGGGTTTGGGGGGCTCGGCAGGGCTGCGCCCTGCACCCGCAGAGGTAACGGCAAAGGCAACAACCGGAGCAAAAGCTGGTTTCCTGTGGGTAGGCGGGGTGGGTCCGGTTGCGGGGGACGCCGTAAATACGTCCATGTAGGCTCGGTCGCGCCATCCATGGCGCTCACGCCCCCGCAACCGAACCCACCCCG
>NZ_JAWIRX010000017.1:0-119587 GCF_036319965.1 Stenotrophomonas sp. SMYL41
GGGGTGCGGGGGGGGGGGGGGCCCCCCCCCCCCGCCCCCCCACCCCCCCCCCCCCCCCCCCCCCCCCCCCCCCCCCCCCCCCCCCCCCCCCCCCCCCCCCCCCCACCCCGCCTTCGACAGTTTCTCGGGACCTGCCGTAGATCCATGCCATGCATGGACGCTTTTCGTTCAAACGTCGAAATATTCGATTTCGTTGGAGAGTCATCCACGCATGGCGTGGATCTACCGTGTCGACCAAGGTCGACACCGACCAACAGCTGCGGGAGTCTGTCAGAGGCGGGGCGGCGTGGCTGGGCAGGACCGTTGGCGCCATGGATGGCGCCATCGAGCCCCCATGGGTGAGGGCGCTTTGCTTGCGAAGCACTGCTCGCAAGCGCCCGAACGCACAGCCGCCAGCGGCTGGGCCGGACCCCGGAGGGGGGGTTACGGCGTGTCCTGCCCAGCCGCACCGCCCCGCCAGGCCACCAGCAATCCGGAACCGCATTGGCTTTGGCTGTTGCTGTTGCTGTTGCTGTTGCCGTGGCTTGACGGCCTCTGCGGGTGCAGGGCGCAGCCCTGCCGAACCCTCACTTCACCCAGCTGTCGATCTCGCCGTGGGCGAACGGTCCCAGCTTCGCCTTCACCAGCCGCCCCTGTGCATCGAACAGTACGCTGTAAGGCAGCAGGCCCTGCGCATTGCCCAGCTGCACGCTGGCATCGCGTGGCCCGGGTGCCTCGATCACGATCGGGTAGTCCACCGGCACCTGCTGCAGGAAGCGGCGCACATCCTCCGGCGTATCCAGCGCCAGGCCAAGCACCTGCACGCCTTGGTCGTCCTGGGCAGCGGCAAAGCGCGCCAGCTCGGGCATTTCTTCCACGCAGGGCGCGCACCAGCTGGCCCAGACGTTGATCAGCAGCGGGCGGCCGACAGCGTGTTGGCGCAGGTCCAGCGGCCGGCCTTCAAGATCGGGCAGCGACAACGCGGGGAGACTATCGCCGACCTGCAGGGCGGGTGCCGCAACCGCGGCAGCAGGCGCCACTGGCATGGGCCCGGGTGCAGCCGGCGCCGGTGCCAATCGATGCCCGGCCCACAGGCCGAGGCCGGCGGCCAGCACCGCTGTCCACAGCAGCGCTGGCCGTTGCCACTTCATCGTGCGGTGCGCAGCAGCGCTTCCTCGACCACCGCCTGGGTCAGCAGGGTCGGCAGCACGGTCGGCGGCGCGCCGGGGCCGTACACCACGTACAGCGGCACGCCCACGGCCTTGTGTTCTTCCAGGAACGTGGTGATCTGCGGGTCGACATTGGTGTAGTCACCACGCATGTACACCGCGTTGGTGCGCTTGAGCAGTTCCTTGAACTCCGGCCGCGACAGCACGGCACGTTCATTGGCCTTGCAGCTCACGCACCAGTCGGCGGTCATGTTGACGAACACCACGCGGTTGTCGGCGCGCAGGCGGTCCAGCAACTGCGGCGAATACTCGACCACGTTCTCGCTGGCGGACTGCGCGGCCCGTGCCGGCGGTGCCAGCTGGGTCACGCCCCAGGCAGGAACCAGCGCACCGATTGCCAGCAGCACGCCTAGCAGAGTCACCGCGCGCGAGCCGGTCCAGCGGTTGCGTTCAAACAGCCACAGGCCGAAGGCGAACAGCAGCAGGCCACCCAGCACCAGTGCCATGCCGTCCACGCCGCGCTGCTTGCCCAGCACCCACAGCAGCCACAGCGCGGTGGCATACATCGGGAAGGCCAGCACGTGCTTGAGCGTTTCCATCCACGGGCCGGGCTTGGGCAGGCGGCGTGCCAGTGCCGGCACGAAGCCGATCAGCAGGAACGGCAGCGCCAGGCCCAGGCCGAGGAACAGGAACACCGTCATCGCCTTCAGTGGCGGGGCAATGAAGGCATAGGCAATCGCCCCGCCCATGAACGGGCCGACGCAGGCACTGCCGACCACGCAGGCCAGCGCACCGGTGAAGAAATCACCGGCCGGACCGCTGCGGCTGGCCAGCGACTGGCCAAGATTGCCGATGCCACCACCGAGGGTGAACACGCCCGACAGGCTCAGGCCCACTGCAAACATGATGTACGCCAGTGCGGCCACCACGCCCGGGTGCTGCAGCTGGAAGCCGATGCCAACCGCGTTGCCGATCGCACGCAGGCCCACCATCAGCGCACCGATCACCGCGAACGCGACCAGCACGCCCAGCGTGTACCAGAGTGCATGGCTGCGAGCACGCTGCGGGCTCTCGCCACTCTGCGCAAGGCTCAGCACCTTCAGCGACAGGATCGGCAGCACGCAGGGCAGCAGGTTAAGCACCAGGCCACCGGCCAGCGCCAGCAGCAGCACCCAGACGAACGAACGGTCCGGGTTCGGCGTGGTCGCCGGTGGACGCGTGCGCAGGGCGTTGCCATCGCGCGCATCGGCGGCGAGCTCATTGCCTGCACCCTCACTGCCGGTGGCGGCGGGAGCGGCGTTGCCATCGTTGGGGACGGTCGGCAGCAGGCGCAGCGGTGCGCCGCTGGCCGATTCACGCGGCGCGCCGGCGGCGCGCAGCGGGTTGATCACCTCGTTGCGCGCTGGCGCCTGGTCAGTGCTGGCGGAGAGCTTGCCAGCCGGAATCGACAGCTTCACCCGGCGGGTCATCGGCGGGTAGCAGATGCCATCGGTCTGGCAGCCCTGGAAGGTCACCACCAGGGTGCTGTCGACTGCGTCAGTGACGGTGCGGCGCAGCGGCAGCGGCACTTCCACCTGGTTGAAGTAGACCGAGACATCGCCGAAGTGCTCGTCGCGATGCGATTGCGCGGCCGGCCAGCGCGGCTTGTCGGCCAGCACGCCGGCGCTGCCTTCCAGCTTCAGCGAGGTGCGGTCGCGGTAGAGGTAATAGCCAGGTGCTGGGCTGAAGCGCAGCAGCACGGTATTGCCGTCACTGGCGATGGCATCGAAGCCGAACGCCTGTTCCGACGGCAGCGGAAGTGCCTGGCCGTTATTGGCTGCCCCCGGCAGGCGCAGGCCGCCCGCGTTGCCGGCGCCGGCCAACGGATTGTTGAATGGGTTCGCTGCACCGGCACGCGCGGCAGGCACCGCGGCTGCCGCGCCGGCGCCCGGCAGGGTGACCTGCACCACGCGCTTCTGCGGCGGGTAGCAGACACCGGCGTCGGCACAGCCCTGGTAACGCACTTCCAGGCTGATGGTGCCGGCAGCGTCGGTCGGTGTGCCTGGCAGGGTGGCCTGCAGGCGCTCGCGATAGGTCTCGACCTCGCCGAAGAAATCGTCGTGGTGCTTGTCGCCCTTGGGCATCTGCAGCGCGCCGGCATTGAAGGCCGGGTCGGCCTTGACGCTGGTGCGGTGGCGATACAGGTAATAGCCCGGCGCGATCTTGAACCGCAGTTGCACCTGGCCCCGTTCGGGTGCACTGGCGGTCAGTGCGAACGCCTGGTCCACCGGCAGCAGGTCCTTCTCATCCAGCGCGAAAGCCGGCAGCGAGAGCCACAACAGGGCGCACAAGGCGGCGCCGCGCGCAAACAGAGTCTTCAATCAGTGTCCTCCCGGGTCTGTGCCCGGATCCAGTCGAGATACGCCGGCAGGCCGGCCCGGGTTTCGACCGCGATGCACTCCGGGAGTTCATACGGATGCAGTTCGACGATCCGGGCAATCGCGTCATCGACGCGGCTCGCGGTGGTTTTCACCAGCAGCTGCAGTTCGGCGTCGGTGCTCACCTCGCCCTGCCAGCGGTAGGTCGACTGCGCGCCATCGAGGCGGGTGACGCACGCGGCCAGGCGCTCGCCGACCAGCGCGTGCGCGATGCGCTCGGCACTGGCCCGGTCCGGGCAGGTGGTCAACAGCAGCAGGACAGGATCGACGGTCGACATGACCGTCGAGTATAGGGCCGCCGCCGGGTCAGGGCCCGGCGGCGGCAGTGGACCGCTGCGTTGCGCGGTCAGTTGGCCAGCTGGCAGGTCGCCGGCTTGGCCGAGGTGAACAGGGCCGGGGTCGCCCACTCGGGATGGTCGATGAATGGGTTTCGGTTGCCCTGGAAGCTGTAGATCACGTCGTTACGGGCGCGTTCTGCAGCACTCGGCGGGTCGGCCAGATGCCAGTCGATCAACGTCGACAGCAGCCCCATGTAGGCCGGCGAGCTGCTGGTCTTGACGATCTTGCTGCGGTCATCGGTCAGCTCCAGGTCCGGCTCGGACTGTCCCGTGGCCGCATCCTTGCCGCCCTCGTAGCGGATCGCCATGTACAGCACCGCACGCGCCATGTCGCCCTTGCGTGCACCCCACACTTCAAAGGTGCCACCGTTGCCGTCCGGGGTGCGAACCCAGTTCGAATTGCCCGGATAGCCGCCGCTGCCGCCACCCTGGCCGTTGTTGGCCTCGGTGGCGCGCTCGCCGCAGTTGGCGTCGCACTTGCCGAACGGCTTGTTGCCACGGTCGGCGTTCCACTGCGCGTCGGTCAGGTACAGCATGTGGGTGTCGGTGTAGGGCGCGTACGGCAGGCCCTTGTCACCGGTGGTGGTGGCAAAGCCCAGCGAGTTCGGCCAGGTGTGCTCGCGGTTGTACTTCAGGCCACCGCCGCTGCCGGCGCGATCGGTCACCTTGGCGTAGCTGCGGTTGCGGTAGGCATCCAGGATCCTGCCGGCATTGTTCGGATCCTCGTCGGCGATTTCCAGGATGGTCCAGGTGCTGGTGCCCGAGCCGCTGTACGGGTAGGCGGTGTGGCCCTTGATGGTGGCGTGCAGCGAGCAGCGCAGCTGGCTGGGGCTGCTGGTGTTGACCTTGGAGTAGTAACCGGCCGGCACGCCCGGGTTGCCCGGGTCCGGATTGCCGCCGGTGCTGGCTACGGTGAAGGCGATGCGGCTGTCGGCGGCCGGATGCGCGCCCTGCAGGTCGGTGATGCGCGCGGCACGGATGTCGAAGCGGCAGGCCTCACCCGCCACCAGCGCGGTGTTGGTGGACAGCTTCACGCTGCGGCCGCTGGCCGGGAAGGTCAGCGGCACGCTGCCGGAGGTGCCGCAGCTCAGGGCGAAGGCGCCACTGGCCAGGTTCACCGTCTCGCTGAACACCACTTCCAGGTCGGCGGCGGCCGGGAAGGTGCCGCTGCCCTGCGCCGGGGTGGTGGTGGAGACCGACGGCGGCGTGTTCGGGCCCGGGGTGCTGCCACCACTGAAGGTCTGGCCGTTGTTGCAGCTGCCAAACGTCTGCGTGGCCGACTCGGCCCAGGTGAAGTGGGCGTACTGGCTGCCGCTGCCGGTCAGCTGCAGCGAGGTGCCCGCCGCGGTGCTGTTGGTTTCGGCCACCGGGATATTCTGGCTGGTCATGCCGGCGGCAGGGCCAGCGGAGGCGGTGATGGCGCCCTCGTAGCTGAGGAACTGGACCACCTTGCCGCTGGCATCGACCAGGGCAATGCCGTCGTTCGCGCCGTTCTGCAGGCCGTTGGTCGGGTAGTTGACCACGGCGATGGTCGCGCTGCCGCAGCCTGCGGCGCTACCGGCAGGCACCGGGTTGTTGGCGTAGACCACGGCCGCCGACGGATTGCTGCCGTTGTAGAGGTACAGGCGGTAGCCGGACAGGTCCTCACCTGCGGTGGCCACGACCTCGATCGCTTCGCCGACGTCACCGGCGGCGGTGCTGTCGTCGTAGTGCAGTTCATTGATGAAGACCTCGGCCTGGGCCGGCGCAGCGGCCAGGGCCAGCAGGCAGGCGGCGGCAAGCGGGGACAGCAATCGCATCGACTACTCCTTGTGATTGGGAATGCGCGGCCGAGCCTAAGGCCGATCCAGTGACACTTTGTCGTAAATGAACGTCAGATATCTGACAGTGCGACGCTGGTCACTGAATCTGGCCGGATCCGCTGCGTCGCCGCATGAGCGAGGCGGAAAAATTTTTTCGCCTCCCGCCCTTGAAAGGGGATCGGTGGGCTCCATCTCTGCCCTGCTCCCGACGTTGTCGGGTTTCTTCACGTGCGGTTCTGGCACTCGCCATGAGCGAGTGCTAACATCGCCGGACTTTTTCAGACCAATCAATAACTTAAGAGGTCTCTTATGAGCATCAAGCCGCTGCACGACCGCGTTGTGGTCAAGCCGATCGAAGCCGACGAAATCTCCGCCGGTGGCATCGTCATTCCGGATTCGGCCAAGGAAAAGTCCACCAAGGGTGAAGTCGTGGCCGTTGGCCCGGGCAAGCCGCTGGACAACGGCAGCGTGCGCGCTCCGTCGCTGAAGGTCGGCGACAAGGTCATCTACGGCCAGTACGCCGGCAGCTCGTACAAGAGCGAAGGCGTCGAGTACAAGGTCCTGCGCGAAGACGACGTGCTCGCCGTCATCGGCTGAGCTTCGGCGCGACCTGCTTTCCTGTAAGACATCCCTTTTCGTTGCCGGGCCCGGCCCGGTGCAAACATCGAGGTAATCGCAATGGCTGCCAAGGATATTCGTTTCGGTGAAGACGCCCGTTCGCGCATGGTGCGCGGCGTCAACGTTCTCGCCAATGCCGTCAAGGCCACCCTGGGCCCGAAGGGCCGCAACGTCGTGCTGGAAAAGAGCTTCGGCGCACCGACCATCACCAAGGACGGCGTCTCCGTCGCCAAGGAAATCGAACTGGCTGACAAGTTCGAGAACATGGGCGCGCAGATGGTGAAGGAAGTCGCTTCGCGCACCAACGACGACGCCGGCGACGGCACCACCACCGCCACCGTGCTGGCCCAGGCCCTGATCCGCGAAGGCGCCAAGGCCGTGGCTGCCGGCATGAACCCGATGGACCTCAAGCGCGGTATCGACAAGGCCGTCGTGGCCGCCGTCTCCGAGCTGAAGAACATCTCCAAGCCGACCGCCGACGACAAGGCAATTGCCCAGGTCGGCACCATCTCGGCCAACTCGGACGAGTCGATCGGCCAGATCATCGCCGACGCGATGAAGGAAGTCGGCAAGGAAGGCGTGATCACCGTTGAAGAAGGCTCGGGCCTGGACAACGAGCTGGACGTGGTCAAAGGCATGCAGTTCGACCGCGGCTACCTGTCCCCGTACTTCATCAACAACCAGCAGTCGCAGACCGCTGACCTGGATGACCCGTACATCCTGCTGCACGACAAGAAGATCTCCAACGTCCGTGACCTGCTGCCGGTGCTGGAAGGCGTCGCCAAGGCCGGCAAGCCGCTGCTGATCGTGGCCGAGGAAGTCGAAGGCGAAGCGCTGGCGACCCTGGTGGTCAACACCATCCGTGGCATCGTCAAGGTCGTGGCCGTCAAGGCGCCGGGCTTCGGCGACCGTCGCAAGGCGATGCTGGAAGACATGGCCGTGCTGACCGGCGGCACCGTGATCTCCGAAGAAGTCGGCCTGTCGCTGGAAAAGGCCACCATCAAGGACCTGGGCCGCGCCAAGAAGGTGCAGGTTTCCAAGGAAAACACCACCATCATCGATGGCGTGGGTGACAAGGCTGCCGTCGATGCACGCGTCGGCCAGATCAAGACCCAGATCCAGGACACCTCCTCCGACTACGATCGCGAGAAGCTGCAGGAACGCGTGGCCAAGCTGGCCGGCGGCGTTGCCGTGATCAAGGTCGGCGCGTCGACCGAAATCGAAATGAAGGAAAAGAAGGATCGCGTCGACGACGCCCTGCACGCCACCCGTGCAGCCGTTGAAGAAGGCGTGGTCCCGGGCGGCGGCGTTGCCCTGGTCCGTGCGGTCACCGCACTGGCCGGCCTGAAGGGTGCCAACGAAGACCAGAACCACGGCATCCAGATCGCCCTGCGCGCGATGGAAGCCCCGCTGCGCGAAATCGTGGCCAACGCCGGTGAAGAGCCGTCGGTCATCATCAACAAGGTCAAGGAAGGCACCGGCAGCTTCGGCTACAACGCCGCCACCGGCGAGTTCGGCGACATGCTGCAGTTCGGCATCCTGGACCCGACCAAGGTGACCCGTTCCGCACTGCAGAACGCTGCCTCGATCGCTGGCCTGATGATCACCACCGAAGCCATGGTTGCCGAAGCTCCGAAGAAGGACGAGCCGGCCATGGGCGGCGCCGGTGGCATGGGCGGCATGGGTGGCATGGGCGGCATGGACTTCTAAGTCCACGCCCCCGGCGGTCGTTGCCGACCCTGGTCGGCGCGCCGTCCCGATGTAAAGAAAAACCCCGCCGCAAGGCGGGGTTTTTCGTTGCCCGGTTGCCGCCGCCGCAGCGCATCGCTACGCTCGGTGGCCATGCCTACCTCGTTCATCATCGTCGACGACTTCCTTTCTCCTGCCGATGCGCAGGGGCTGCGCCAGGCGGCGCTGGGCCTGACCTATCCCGTGCAGGAGGGCGCGTTCCCCGGCCGCAATTCGCAGCAGCGGCTGGATCTGGATGGACTGTCCGGTGCGGTCTCGCGGCTGGTCAACGAACCGCTGCGGCCGGTCAACCCGCTGCAGTCGCACGGCAAGTTCCGGATCACCCTGGCCGGTGATACCGGCCGCGCCAAGGTACATGCCGATCACTCGCACTGGTCGGGCATCCTCTACCTGAGTGCACCGGAGCACTGCGAGGGCGGCACCGAGTTCTTCCGCCACCGCCGCACCGGCACCGAGCGCATGGCCCTGGATGCAGCGGAGCTGGCCGCGTTGGGCTATGCAAACGGTGGCGACATGCATCGCGACATCATCGAGCGCGACAGCAACGACGACAGCCAGTGGGAAATGACCATGCGCATCCCGATGCGCTTCAACCGGCTGGTGCTGCTGCGGCCCTGGTTCTGGCACACCGCCGGGCCAGCGTTCGGCGACTGCCTGGAGAATGGCCGGCTGGTGTACCTGATGTTCTTCGAGCAGGCGCGCTGAGCGAGGCAACCATCCACGCTGCGCTCGCCACGCAGGCATCATCGCGCCGTCATTCGACGAATGCCTTCGCCGCGCCGTATTCCCACTGCCATGGCACGCCGGTATCGCCCAGCACGAACGCCACCAGCGCGGGGAAGGTGGCCTCCGCCCGTACATCGTTGCCCAGGATCACCACGCAGCGCTTGTACCGCTCGATGCACACCAGCGTGTTGCCGACCGCGTCATCGTGGCCGCCCTTGTAGAAACCTGCGCCCTGCGAGCCGCGGAAGGTCACCACGCCCAGGCCTGCGGCCAGATCCCTGTGTTGCTGCGCCGCGGGCAGCTCCGGTTGCAGCGTGGGGAACTGGCTGGTGGTGGTGATCGGCAGCTGCGGCCGCACCAGCTCGTTGCGCATTGAAGCCGACAGTCCTTCACCGCGCACATAGCCAGCCACAAAGCGGGCCATGTCGGCAATGGTGGTATCCATCGATCCCGCTGCACGTACCCGGCTGCGCTCGTCGTGCGGCTCGGCCGTACCTTCCGCAGTCCAGCCATCGGCCAGGTTGCCGGCAAAATCGCTACGCCACGTCATGCTGGTCCGCGTCATGCCGAAGCGATCGAATACGCGCTGCTGCATCAACGCCCCCACATCCTCGCCAAGTCGCCCGCGCTCGATCACGAACTGCAGCAGGATCAGTCCTTCCCCGGAGTACGCGTAGCGGCTGCCGGGGTCGAAGTGGAACTTCAAGCGGCCATCCGGCTCGAGAAAGCCGAAGTTGGCAAAGCCGCTGGCGTGGTTCAGCAGCCGTCGCGGCGTGAGCTGGCGCCAGCGCGCATCACCGGCCAGCACGCTGTAGTCGGCGTACTTCTTCGGTTCGGGCGGGTAGTCTGGCAGCGGCATGTCCAGCGCGGTGGCGATGCTGGCATCCAGATCGATCACTCCGTTCTGGGCGAGCTGTGCGACCAGGTGGCCGAAGGCCATCTTGGTCAGCGATGCGGCGTACATCACGGTGTCGGTGCGCAGCGGTTCGCCTGCGGCGTTGCGTTCACCGTAGGCGGCCACGTGCATCACCTTGCCGCCATCGATCACCGCCAGCGCCATGCCGCGCGCATGGGCCGCCTGCATCAGGCGCCGTGCTTCGGCGTCAATGCGGTCGGGCGAGGGTACGGGAGGCGGTGCGGCCAGGATCGCCATCGGGAACAGGCTCAGCAAGAACAGGACGGCACGGCGCATGCGTGGAACTCCCGGCTGGACGTGGCGCGATGCTACGCCAGCCCGCTGCCGGCGTCATGGCCCTGGGGTCAGCTGGACACCGGCGGGCGCAGGCAGATCCGTGCGGCACCCTCACCGATGTCCACCTGGCCGCCGCGCATCGCATCGGCACCGAGGATCAGCGCCGGCCGCGCCTCCAGGCCGATCGCCTTGAACACCGGCAGTTCACTGATCCGGACTTCCATCGGCGCATGCTGCCAGCCGCTGCCGGTCATCCCGGGCAAGGTGTACAGCCAGGTGGCCTGCGCACCGCCGCCCAGCCCTTCGGTGCCCTTTTCGCGCATGCGTACCCGTGCGTCGCTGCCGTCGGTGCGCAGCCCCAATGCGCGAGCCGCTTCGGCGTTGAGAACAGTCTGCGCTGCGCCGGTGTCGACCACGGCAATGGCCTCCACGCCCGGCGTACCCAGTGCCAGTGTGATGAAGCCGAACTGGCGCAGGCCGGCGGTGCGCCCGGGCAGCGCATTGGGCTGGCAACCCGGTCCTTCCAGGCTCAATTGGCCGGGCGTCCACAGCGCCAGGCGATTGCCGCCGAAGTCCCAACGCGTGTCCCAGCGTCCGGTCAGGTCATTGCCGATCAAGCCGTCGATGGCCGGATCATCGTCCTTGGACAGCGACGACAGGTCGACCTGCATGCCACGGGCCTGCAGCTGCCAGCTGCCCAGCTGCCAGGACGTGCTGCGCGTGCGCTGCAATCGGGCCGCCTTCGCACTTGCGCCCTGGGCGTGCGATACCGCCGCATCCGCATCCTCCAGGCCATAGCGCCTCGTCACGCGGGTATCGACCAGCGTTGCCCCGGCGGCACTGTCGACCACGAAGCGCAGCGGTTCGGCGCGTCCGTCCAGCAGGACGGCCACTGCCGGATGACCACCCTGCATCCACATCGGCAGCACATGTTCGGGGCCATCGGACGCCAGCGCAGGCAGCGGCGCAGCAAGCAGGGACAGGAGGATGAGGCGCAAGGGAAATCTCCGCAGTGATCATGGGCACCCATTGGCGCGCAGCGGCGTATCGCGGGAATATCGCTGTTGATACCGTCCTGATACAGACCGGCCCGATACTGCCCGCATGACGACTCCCGCCCGTGTCATCGTTGTCGACGACGACGCCAGCATCCGCGATGCCATCGCTGATTGCCTGCTGCTGCATGGCTTCCTGGTGCGGGTCGCGGCGGACGCGACGGCGCTCGACGTGGTGCTGAAGAGCGAACGGCCCGACCTGATCATCCTCGACTGGATGATGCCCGGCGAGGACGGGCTTTCGGTCTGCCGCCGGCTGCAGGCACGGGCCATCCCGATCCTGATGCTGTCGGCGATGGGAAGCGCGCCGGATCGGGTGATCGGACTGGAGATGGGGGCGGACGACTACCTGGCCAAGCCGTTCGATCCGCGGGAGCTGCTGGCACGGGTACGCGCGCTGCTGCGCCGCCAGCACAAGCTGCGCGCGCAGGTGACCAGCGAACTGCGCTTTGCCGGTTGGCGACTGCTGCCTGATCAACGCCGCCTGCTGGCACCGGACGGAAACGAACTGATGCTCAGCCGCGGTGAGTTCAGCCTGCTGCTGGTGCTGGCCGAACGCCCCGGGCGGGTGCTGGGGCGTGAGCAACTGCTGCAGCTGAGCCGCGGTGAACCCAGTGACAGCGTCGATCGTGCGGTCGACCTGGCGATCAGTCGGCTGCGACGCAAGCTGGGACAGGCCTCACCCGGTGCTGAAGCCTTGGTGCAGACCTTGCGCGGTGAGGGCTACCGCTTCGAGGCCGAGGTACAGGTGTTGTGAGCAGCCGGTGGCCGACGGCGCGCTGGATCGCGATGCTGGCCCTGGCCAGCTTGTTGCTGGCGACCCTGGTCAGCGTGGCCGTGGTTGGCTGGATGCCCCGGCCCGCGCCTCCGCCGATGCGGTTGGACCAGGCCGTGCAGGTGCTGCGCGGGGAGCAGGCCGCAGCGCCACTGGGCCTGCATCTGGCGACGCAGGATGCGCCTCCACAGGGGAGTGCCAGTGACTGGCTCACGCAGTTGGCGGCGCTGCAGATGGGGCTGCCGGCGAAGGAGGTACGCCTGGTCTGGAGCGGGCAGGGCAAGGCGCCGGACGTGCAGGTCATCGAGGGTGGGGCCGTGCTCGATGCCACGGCGCGGGCCGGTGTACTGAAGGCGCAGGCGGCGGTACTGAGCGCCATGCAATGGCCGCCGTTTGAACTGGGCGTACGCCAGGCCGATGGCCGTTGGCAGGTGGTCGGCAGCGATCACAGCGATCTGGCGGCTTGGCGCCGCCAGGTAGTGCTTGCGCTGCTGGCTGGTGCGGTCCTGCTGGCGCCGCTGGCGGCGTGGGCATCGATCCGGCTGGGACGCCCGCTGCAACGCCTGGCCGAAGCCAGCGCACGGGTGGACCTGCAGGCCGCAGCCCCTTTGCCGGATGACGGCCCACGCGAGGTACAGATGCTGGCCGCTGCGATCAGCACCGGTCGCGATCGCCTGCATGCGCAGGCACAGGACATGACCCACATGCTGGCCGCCGTAGCGCATGACCTGCGCACGCCATTGACCGGGCTGCGCCTGCGCGCCGAGTTCGCCCCCGCGTCCCAGGCGGCGCGGATGGTGGCCGACATCGAGCGCATGGATACGATGATCGAGCAGGTATTGGACTACGCACGCGGTGAACTGCAGCCGTTGCAGATGCGCAGTCTGGATCTGGCCGCGCTGCTGGAGGACTGCGTGCAGGCGGCGCTGCTGCGCGGAGTCGGCATCTCCCTCCAGGGGCCGGACACGCTGCGCTGGAACGGCGATGCGCTGCTGATCCGGCGCGCGATCGACAATCTCGTCGACAACGCCGAGCGCTACGCCGGGGCCGTGGAGCTGCAGCTCGCCATGGCCGGCCACAGGGCGCAGCTGGATGTGATGGACCGCGGCCCGGGCATCGCCGAGGCCGACCGTGCACGCCTGCTGCAACCATTCCAGCGCAGCGAGAGCTCGCGCAGCCGCGCCACCGGTGGCGCCGGGTTGGGGTTGGCTGTGGCCGCCAATGTGGCCAGGCGGCACGCAGGCGAACTGCAGCTACTGCACCGTGAGGGTGGCGGGCTGATCGCGCGCCTGCTGCTGGGACCGTTCGCCTGAGAACCGGTGTGGTCTACAGATGACGGCTTCCCGCATGTATGATTAGGCGCCTAATTACATCGCGCGCATGAGATGATCGAAACCAAGCACCAAGCGCTGCTGGAGGAAGCGCAGCGACGCGGCCACGCCAACATCGCGCAGCTGCGCCTGTGCTTCCGGCTGCTCTCGCTGTCCTCGTCGATCGATCGCGACTGCGCTGTCCGGCTTGCACCGCACGGGCTCAGCGAGGGTCGGTTCATCGTGCTGTTCCTGCTGCATGGGGCCGATGGCGCGCTGCCGCCGCATGAGCTGGCCGCGCGATCCGGTGTGACCCGCGCCACCATCAGCGGCCTGCTTGATGGCCTGCAGCGCGAAGGCCTGCTGCTGCGTCGCAGCGATGCGGAAGATGGCCGTCGCCTGCAGATCGTGCTGACAGCAAAGGGTGCGCGCTTGGCTGAAGCGCTGTTCGAGCAGCACACACAGTGGATCGGCGGCCTGTTCAACGGCCTGGATGCTGGTGAACAGCTACAGCTGTCGCAGCTGCTGCACAAGGTCTGGCAGCACACCGACGCCGGGCGCGGGAGCGGGGCATGAGTGCGATGTCTGCACATCGCCTGCATGCGCTCAACAGCGGCAGCGTTGCGACGACCCATCTGGCCGAGTGCCTGGCGGTGGACTTCGGTGAGTTGCTGCGGTGCGTGGCGCCGTTGCTGGAACCGGAAGCGCTGCAACGCATGCGCGATGCCGCGGGCAAGGGCATCACACAGCGCATGGCCTTGGCCGCGCAGTTGCTGCGTGAGGCGGGGCAGGGAACGCCCGCGCTCTGGCAGCATCACAGCTGCGATACCGTGCGCGGCTGGGCCTGTTATCTGATCGGCAGCGATGCTCGCGCAACGTTGGCAGAGAAGCTGCAGCAGATGCGCACGCTGGCCGATGACCCACACTTCGGCGTGCGCGAATGGGCGTGGCTGGCGCTGCGTGCCGACATTGTTGCCGCACCACTGCAGGCGCTGGAGTACCTGCAGCCGTGGACGCAGGAAGGATCGCCCAACCTGCGCCGCTTCGCCTGCGAGGCACTGCGCCCACGCGGTGTCTGGGCCACGCACATCGCCCTGTTCAAGCAACATCCGGAACAGGCCGTGGCGCTGCTGGAAGCACTGGCCGATGACCCGGAACGCTATGTGCAGGATTCCGTCGGCAACTGGCTCAATGATGCCGGCAAGACACAGCCGCAGTGGCTGCGCGATCTCTGCGCGCGCTGGCAGCGCGAACACGACAGCACCGCCAACGCCTGCATCCGCAAGCGCGCGATGCGCTCGCTGCGGTAGTGCCGGCCGCTGGCCGGCAATTCCATGATCCTCAAGGAAGAATCTTCGCTGCAGCAGCGCGGTGCACGCCCACCGTGCCGGATTCACGGCAGGGCCGGCACATGCGCCTGTCACCCGGACGCGGTAAACAGTGCATTGCCCATGTCCATCCGCAGGGAAGTTGATCATGCAGAGCACGCTCCAGGTCACGCTGTTCGGCCCGCTTGGCGACAGCCCGGCATTGCAGTTGCCGGGGCTGGAAGGGCCATCGGTCGCCATCCCGGAAGCGGCCCTGCGGCGGTTGGTCTCCGACCTCTACACCGCCCGTTCCCTGCTCAACCCCGAGCAGCTGGATGAGGCCAGGCAGGAGCTGGATCGCGTGCTGGAGCGCTGGGCCGACATCCACGAAGGGCTCCTGCTGGACGTGGAAGTGCATGGCAGATGAGCAACATTGGCTGGCTGCTGCCGGGTAGGCCGCGCTGGAGCGCACCTCACTGAACCGTGTCCCCAGTTGCGGATGAAACATTTTGCACTGCGCAAAAGCTGTGTTATCAATACAACCCATGAACGCAGCCGCCACCCGCTTTTACTGGTATTACTTTCCGAAGCCACTGGCGGAGGAAGGACTGCGCTCACCCTGAAGAAAGCTTCAGACGCATTCCCGAAAGCCGCCAGCGAACCTGGCGGCTTTTTTCATGCCGCCACGCTGGGGACCCCCAACGTTCCGGAGATCTCCCGCAATGCCCCCGCACACCGACGACCTGCGTATCCGCACCATCGAACCGCTGACACCGCCTGCCCAGCTGCTGGCGATGCTGCCCTGTGACGATGAAGCCTCCGACACCGTCAGCGCCTCGCGCGCGGCCCTGCACCAGATCCTGCATGGCCGTGACGACCGCCTGGCGGTGGTGGTGGGCCCGTGCTCGATCCACGACCCGAAGGCCGCCATCGAGTATGCCCAGCGCCTGAAGCCGCTACGTGACGCGCTGGCCGGCGAACTGGAAATCGTCATGCGCGTGTACTTCGAGAAGCCGCGCACCACGGTGGGCTGGAAGGGCCTGATCAACGATCCGGACCTGGACGGCAGCTTCAGGATCGACAAGGGCCTGCGCATCGCCCGTGGCCTGCTGCGCGACATCAACAAGCTCGGCCTGCCGGCCGGTGTCGAATTCCTCGATGTGATCTCGCCGCAGTACATCGCCGACCTGGTGGCGTGGGGCGCGATCGGTGCACGCACCACCGAAAGCCAGGTGCATCGCGAACTGGCTTCGGGGCTGTCATGCCCGGTCGGCTTCAAGAACGGCACCGATGGCAACGTGAAGATCGCCGCTGACGCGGTGGGGGCGGCGTCCAATCCGCACCACTTCCTGTCGGTCACCAAGCAGGGTGGCACCGCCATCGTATCGACCACCGGCAATCCGGATTGCCATGTAATCCTGCGTGGCGGCAAGCAGCCGAACTACGACGCAGGCAGCGTTGCCGACGCCTGCCAGGCGCTGGCCAAGGCCAAGCTGCCCACGCGCCTGATGATCGACGCCAGCCACGCCAACAGCCTGAAAAACCCGGAGAACCAGCCGAAGGTGATCGAGGACATCGCCGTTCAGCTGGAAGACGGCGAACAGCGCATCGTTGGCGTGATGATCGAGAGCCATCTGGTCGGTGGCCGCCAGGAACTGGTGGAAGGCCAGCCGCTGGTCTACGGGCAGAGCATCACCGATGGCTGCATCGACTGGGACACCACCGTGACGGTGCTGGAGCGACTGGCTGCGGCGGTGCGCGCCCGTCGCGACGTAGAGGTGTCCGAAGCCGCCTGAGTGCGGCACGTGTGTGGATGGCGGCCAGCGCCTGCGGGGGTGCGGCCGCGATCAGGGCCGGCCGGAGTTGGAGACCGGCCCATCTGCACCGGCGATGCGCCTGGCGCTGCGCACCAGCGACAGCGCCAGGTACATCGCCGGGGTGGTGCAGCAGATCCACGCCGTCGAACCCCGTGCTCGGCGAACGCGAACTTCAATGCACTTCGTCGTGGTACACGAACTTCGGCATTTCCCAGCGGTAGTGGATCGCCAGCAGGCGCAATGCGAAGCCGCCGCCCAGGCAGCACAGTATCGCGGTGGCATCGGCCACTCCCCAGTGCAGCAGCAACAGATAGGCCGCACCGGTCAGCAGCGCGATGATCGCGTACAACTCTTTCTGGAAGATCAGCGGCACCTCGTTGCAGAGGATGTCGCGCAGCACGCCACCGAACGCGCCGGTCAGCATGCCGGCAATCAGCACGATGGGCATGGCATGGCCAGCCTCGCGCGCAATCGAGCAGCCGATCAGGGTGAACGCGATCAGGCCCAGCCCGTCGAGTACCAGGAAGGTGCGGCGGAAGTGGTGCATCCAGCGTGCGATCCAGGTGGCGATCAGCGCCGCGCATACGGTGAAGCCCAGGTACTCGGGATGCTTCACCCAGCCCAGCGGGTAATGGCCAAGCAGGATGTCGCGCAGCGAGCCGCCACCGAGGGCAGTGACGCAGGCGATCATGACCACGCCGAACAGGTCCATGCGGCGGCGGCCGGCGGACAGTGCGCCGGTCATGGCTTCGGCGGAAATGGCGATCAGGTAGATGATGGACAGCAGCATGGGGACAGGCTCCGGGCGCGGTGGGGCCGGCCATGCGCCACTATCGCCACTGCCTGCGCAATGACGGGATGACGATGACCGGTGCCGCTCCCGCTGTCCTTTTGCCTGAGAGTTCAGCGGCGTAGGCCGCGTGCCCCTTCGGCGGATCGTCCCGGGCGTGCCCGGTGACCTCTCTCCAGCTCGGCGAGTCGAATGCATGGTTGGTGGGATTCCAGCCCACCGGCCTGAGCGATCATGGGAGCCTGCGCCTTCGGCGGGCGCCAGCGCGGCGCCTCTCTCCTGCATTCGGGCGCCAGTATATCCGCTGCAGTGCAGCACGGCATAATCCGGCCATGGCCCCGTCCCTCCGCCCGTGGTTCCTGTACCTGCTCGAATGCCGCGATGGCAGCTATTACGCCGGCATCAGCACCGACGTGGACGCGCGTTTCGCCGCCCACCAGGCCGGCAAGGGCGCGCGCTACACCCGGGCCCGGCCGCCGCTGCGGGTACTGGCCGTGCGCGAGTACCCGGACCGGGCCGGCGCCTCACGCGCCGAATGGCAGCTCAAGCAGCAGCCGCGCGAACGCAAGCTGGCCTGGCTGCAGGCACCTGCCGAGACGCTTCTGTAGATCTACGCCATGCGTGGATGGGCCTGCCCGGCCCATGCGATGATCGCCCCGCGCCCAGAGCTGGAGACCCGGATGTCCACGATCGCCCTGCTGTTCGCTCTCTCCGCAGCAACCAGCCCTGCCGCCGACCCGGTCACCCTCGCGGCCATCGAAGCCACCTGCCACGACTACGTCGATGGCCAGCTGGAGGCCGACCCGAAGCGTGTCGACCGTTCCCTGCACCCGGACCTGGCCAAGCGCGCGGTGCTCGGCGATACACCCGACGAACGCCTGGGCCTGCGCCGCATGTCGAAGGAAGAGCTGGTCTCGTTGACGAAGCAGGGCGCGCTGAAGACCCCGAAGGATCAATGGGACCGCCGCTGCACGGTGCTGGACGTGACCGGCAACGCGGCCTCGGTACGACTGGAAACCCCGTGGTTCGTCGACTACTTCCACATGGGGCGCTTCGACCAGCGCTGGGTCATCGTCAACGCGTTGTGGTACCCGAAACCGAAGGCGCCGTGAGCGATGCGTGCTGCGGGCAAGGCATGGCTCTCCGTCGTCGTGCTGGTCACCGGCATCGCACTGCTGCCTGGCCTGCTGTACCTGCTTGGACTGGCGCTGGTGGAAGGTCGACCGAACCCTGCCGACCGCACGCCCAGTGGTGTGGCCGCATGCAGCAGTGAACCGCGGGCGGGATACCAGACGATGAATCCCTGGCGCTTCGCCGCGCAGCTGTTCGATACGAACGCGAGGCAGAAGAAGGTGCCTGAAGTGGAGCGCGAGGCTTACTGGATTGCCCGACGCCACCTGTGGCGGCAGCCTCGGCACGGCATGCTGCGCTGGCATCTGAGCAGCACCGCGTTGACGATCTGGATCACCCGGCATTGGAGTACCGCACAGATTGCCGACACCGCGAGGAAGGAAGATTTCTGCCGGGCATGGTCGAGACGGCGGGTGCCGGGTGGCCCGATGAGGCAGCAGAGCCACGCCATGCGTGGCTGAGCTCCATGCGGCCTGCACAGACATGCATCCACGCATGGCGTGGATCTACTCCCAGGCAGAGCACCCCTATCCGTCTTCGGTCCTACCGCCTCGGCCGCCGGTCTTCCTGGTCATCACCGAAGATGATGCGCGCGCTGCGCTGGTAGCTCCAGTACGCCACGGCCCAGTTCAGCAGCACCACGATGCGGTTGCGGAAGCCGATCAGGAAGAACACGTGCGCGGCCAGCCAGAACCACCAGGCCAGGATGCCTGAAAGCTGCAGCCGGCCCAGGTGCACGATCGCGGCCATGCGACCGATGGTGGCGAGGTTGCCGTAGTCGGCGTACTTGAACGGCCCCGGTGCGGCTTTGCCATGCAGGCGCGCGCGGATCACCCCGGCCACGTACTTGCCCATCTGCTTGGCGGCAGGCGCCACGCCGGGTACCGGCTTGCCATTGGCCTGGTTCAGTGCGGCCAGGTCGCCGGCCACGAACAGCTCCGGGTGATCGGGCAGGGTCAGGTCCGGCTGCACCTGCACGCGGCCGGCGCGATCCAGTGGCACGTCCAGCGTGCGCGCCAGCGGTGACGCGGCCACGCCGGCGGCCCAGACCACGGTGCGGGCCGGCACGAACTGCTCACCGAGCTTGAAGCCCTGGCTGTCGATGTCGCTCACCGGGGTACCGGTCAGCACTTCCACGCCCAGCTTTTCCAGCTGCCGGCGCGCCTTCAGCGAAAGCACTTCCGGGAACGAGGACAGCACGCGCGGCCCAGCCTCGACCAACCGCACCTTGGCGCTGGCCGGATCGATGTGGCGGAATTCGTTGCGAAGCGTATGCCGCGCGATCTCGGCCAGGGTGCCGGCCAGTTCAACACCGGTGGGACCGCCACCGACCACCGCGAAACTCAGCCATGCGGCCTTCTTCGCCGGGTCCGGCTCGGCCTCGGCGCGCTCGAATGCCAGCAGCAGCTTGCGGCGCAATGCGATGGCATCGTCCAGGGTTTTCAGGCCGGGGGCATCATCGGCCCACTGGTCGTTGCCGAAGTAGGCGTGGGTGGCGCCGGTGGCCAGCAGCAGGCTGTCGTAGTCCAGCGTGCTGCCATCGGCCATGCGGATCTGCCGGGCCTGCTTGTCGATGGCGACCACTTCGCCGAGGCGGACTTCCACGTTGCGCTGGTGGCCGAGGATGTGGCGCAGCGGCGCGGCGATATCCGGCGCCGACAGGCCGGCGGTGGCCACCTGGTACAGCAGCGGCTGGAAGAGGTGATGGTTGCGGCGGTCGACCAAGGTGATGCGCATGCGTTCGCGGGCCAGGGCACGGGTGGCCCAGAGGCCGGCAAAACCGCCGCCGACAACGACCAGGTGGGGAACGCGCTCGCGACTCATCGACTCACTCCAGTGGGGGCATTGGGGGAAGCGCCTGGCATCTTCGCACGGCGGCTGCCTGTCACGTCAGCGCCCGCGTGGATCGGCGATACTCGGGTTCAGGCAACGGCCCCTGAGGAGCCCATGAGCGAACCGGAAAAGCGCATCGCCCTGTTGATCGACGCCGACAACGCGCCGGCCTCGAAGATCGACGAGGTCCTGGCCGAAGTGGCCCGCTACGGCGTGGCCAACGTACGCCGCGCCTATGGCAACTGGAAGAGCCCGCGGTTGAAGGGCTGGGAAGCCGTACTGCACGAATATGCGATCCGCCCGATCCAGCAGTTCGCCTACAGCAAGGGCAAGAATGCCTCGGACATGGCGATGGTGATCGATGCCATGGACCTGCTGTACGCGCGCAACCTTGATGGCTTCGCCATCGTGTCCAGCGATGCCGATTTCACCCCGATGGTGATGCGCCTGCTGACCGACGGCGTGAAGGTGTATGGCTTCGGCGAAAAGAAGACGCCCGAACCGTTCGTCAACGCGTGCTCGAAGTTCACCTACCTGGAAGCGCTGGGCCAGACCCATGCCAGCGTGCCGGATGCCGAGCAGGCATCGAGCGAACAGGCATCGAGCGACCCCGTCGCCAATGATGATGCACGCCCACGCAAGAGCGGGGCGGAGATGCGCAGCGATACGCGGCTGGTGAAGATGCTGCGCCGTGCGGTGTCTGCGGCCGAGGGCGAGGACGGCTGGTCGCACCTGGGGCCGGTCGGCAGCCAGATCGGCAACCAGGCCTCGTTCGATCCGCGCAACTACGGCTACGGCAAGCTCAGTGATCTGCTGGCGGCCATCGGGCTGTTCGAACTGAAGAAGGACGGCAAGTCGTCCTACGTGCGCGCGCTGCCGAAAAAGAACCGCTAGTGCCGGCCGCTGGCCGGCAACGCCCAGGTGCCAGATCCGGCTTCCGCCACCCACACTCCATCTCCGATCAGGCGTATCGTTGCCGCTCGCATTGCCAGCAAGGAAAACCCGCATGTTGAAGATCTGGGGCCGCCGCAATTCCAGCAACGTCCGCAAGGTACTGTGGTGCGCCGAGGAGATCGGCCTGCCGTATGAGTCCATCGAAGTCGGTGGCAGCCACGGTGGCACGCAGACGCCGGAATACCAGGCAATGAACCCCAACAGCCTGGTGCCGGTGATCGAAGACCACGGCCTGCCGCTGTGGGAATCGAACGCCATCGTGCGCTACCTGAGCGCGCGCTACGCACTGGGCACCCTGTATGCCGAAGACCCGATGCAGCGCGCCCAGGCCGAGAAGTGGATGGACTGGAGCACGTCGCGGATGGCACCGCTTTACAGCGACCTGGTATGGGGCATCATGCGCACCGCGCCAGCCGACCGTGACGAAGCGCGGATCAATGCCGCCATCGTGCGCGCCGGTGACTACCTGGCAATGGCCGATGCCACCCTGGCGAAACAGCCATGGTTGTCGGGCGAGACATTCGCGATGGGTGACATCCCGCTGGGTTCGCTGATCTACGCCTGGTTCGAACTGCCGATCCAGCGCCCGGAGCTGCCGCACCTGGCCGAGTGGTATGCGCGCCTGCGCGAGCGACCGGCCTACCAGCGCGGCGTGATGACGCCGCTGACGTAAGCGGTGGCGTTCGGGGTCAGAGCCCTTTTCTGCGAAAAGGGATCCGACCCCTGGCCATCGGGGTCGGATCCCACCCAGCGGGTGGGCTCCGACCCTCAATACAGATCCGTCGGATCCACGTCCAGCGACCAGCGCACCTTGCGGGCTTCCGGCAGCGCATACAGCCGCGGCACCAACTGCGAAAGCACACCATGCAGCGGCGGCCGCTGCACGGCCGACAGCAGCAGCTGCGTGCGCTGGTAGCCGGCACGCCGCGGCATCGGCGCCGGCATCGGCCCGTAGGCTTCGACCACGTTCTGCTCGCCCAGCAGTTGCCGCGCGGCCAGCAGGAACGCGTTGGCGTGCTCCACCTGCTGCGCTTCGGCACGCATCAGCGCCAGGTGCGCGAACGGTGGGAACCCGGCGGCTTGGCGCTGGTTCAACTCGGCCTGCGCAAACGGGTGGTAGCCACCACTCACCAGCGTTTCCAGCAGCGGGTGCCCGGGATGGTGGGTCTGCAGCCAGACCTCGCCGGGGTCACGTGCACGCCCCGCGCGACCGGCCACCTGGATCAGCTGCTGCGCCAGTTTCTCGCTGGCGCGGAAGTCGGCGGAGAACAGCCCTTCGTCGATGCCCACCACCACTACCAGCGTCAGCTTGGGCAGGTCGTGGCCCTTGGCCAGGATCTGCGTGCCGACCAGGATGCCGGGCTGGTCGCCCAGTTTCGCCAGTTGCTGTTCCAGCGCGTCGCGGCGCGAGGTGGTGCCGCGGTCGATGCGCACCACCGGGAAATCGGCGAAGGCCGCGGTGAGGTGCTCTTCCAGGCGTTCGGTGCCGATACCCTGCGGCTGCAGCGCCAGGCTGCCGCAGGCCGGGCACGCCAGCGGCGCCGGTTGCCGCGCGCCGCAGTGGTGGCATTGCAGGCGACGACCGCCACCATGCACGGTCATCGGTGCATCGCAGCGCTGGCACGGCGCGGTCCAGCCGCAGTCGTGGCACAGCAGCACCGGCGCATAGCCGCGGCGGTTCTTGAACACCAGTACCTGCTGGCCACGCTGCAGGTGCTCGCCGATGCCGGCCAGTACGTCGGCCGACAGACCGTCATGCAGCGGCCGCTTGCGCACATCGAGGATGCGCACGCGTGGCGGCCGTGCATCGCCGGCGCGCTGCTTCAGGCGCAGGTGGGTGTAGCGCCCGGCGTAGGCGTTGTGCAGGGTTTCCAGCGAGGGCGTGGCGCTGCCCAGCAGAACCGGAATGCCCAGCGACTTGGCCCGGACCAGGGCGAAATCGCGCGCGTGGTAACGGATGCCGTCCTGCTGCTTGTAGCTGCCGTCGTGTTCCTCGTCGACGATCAGCAGGCCGGCCTGGGGCAACGGCGTGAACACCGCCGAGCGGGTGCCGACGATGACGCGCGCTTCGCCGCGTGAGGCCGCTGCCCAGACGCGCGCGCGCTCGTTGTCGTTCAACCCCGAATGCAGCGCATGTACCGCGATGCCCAGGCGGCCGCGGAAGCGTGCCAGTGTCTGCGGGGTCAGGCCGATTTCCGGCACCAGCACCAGCGCCTGCCTGCCTTGTGCCAGGCAATGGATGATCGCCTGCAGGTAGACCTCGGTCTTGCCGCTACCTGTCACGCCATCCAGCAGGAACGGCTGGAAGCCGTCGGCGGCATTGATCGCGGCCACGGCCTCGGCCTGGTCCGGGTTGAGCGTGGGGCCGGGTAACGGCTGCGCGTGTTGGGGAGCCACGCTCAGCGCGACGCGCTCGGCCAGCCCGCGCTTGGCCAGGCTGCGCGCGGTAGCGCGCCAGTCTTCCATGCGTTCGCCCAGCACATCCTCATCCACGATGGCTTCGGCCAGCAGTTCAGCCAGTTGCCGCGGGCGGCTGCCGGCGCGCAGCTTTTCGCGCTGGGCGTGGCCTTCCGCGGTCAGTTGCCAGCCCCAGTGGTGGGTGTCGGGCACGGCCTCGCCATGGCGCAACGGGCCGGGAAGGGCGGTGCTCAGGACCTCGCCCAAGGGGGCGTGGGTGTAGCGCGCCAGCCATTGCAGGCTCTGCCACAGCTCACCCTGCAGCAGCGGCTGCGGGTCGCACCAGGCCAGGGCCTGGCGCAGTCCCTGGCCGTCGTCGGCCTGGCCATGCCCCACCACCACACCGACCAGCTCCCGGTTGCCGAACGGCACCTTCAGGCGGCAGCCGACCGCGACCGCAGGGCCATCGCCCTCCGGCGACAGGTAGTCGAACAGGCGGGGCAGGGGGACGGGCAGGGCGACCTGCAGGGTCGGAATCGGTGAAAGCATCGGGCCAGTGTAACGGCCCATGCGCGCGCGAATGGCGGGCGCGGGAGCGCCAGCGCGACGCCTGTTGAATCATAAATGTCACCTAAATATCGGTGTCCATTGGAGATTCAGTCTTATCCACATGTTCTGTGGATAACGTTGTGCGTTAACGGCCAGCGGATGCGCAGAAGGCCGATAGCGACGGCCTCATGCTCGGGTTGGTCAAAAAATCGCCATATGATAAAGGCCTTCAAAATCAAGTGGTTGGGTGTGAAACAATGCTGAAACAGAGTGGATTCAGCTGGATGGCCCAGTTTTTCGCTGCGGGGGCGTGGTGCTGTGCACAACCTGCAGCACGAAGTGCCTGTGGGCGCAAGTCCTACGGGCATCGATGGCCTGCCGCTATCATGCCGGCAGACCTTTGGAGTGACCGATGACGGCTGTGCCCGCCCCTGTTTCCTCGACCGCGGCCGGCGCGCTGTCGGCGTTCCTGCGCGGTGTCGAGCGCCGTGCCCTGGTGGTCGCTGAACTGCAATGCGGCGATGCTGCGCGCGCCGAACAGACCCTGGTGGCGGTGATGCGCGCCTTTGCCGCCGTCGCCAGCGACCTGCCGATGGCGCAGTGGCCGACCCGTTTCTGGACCCTGCTGGGCCAGCGCCAGGCGCTGCGCGAGCCGGTGGGTGGGCAGTGGGCACCACCGTTGGCCGCGCTGGGTGCAATGCAGCCGCTGCCGCGCCTGGCACTGCTGCTGCGGGTGGGCGGCAGCCTGGACGAGGGCATCGCCATGCGCGTGCTCGACCAGGACGAGGCCGGTTACCAGCACCTGCTGGCCGACGCCTGCCCGCGTGATGCCCACGGCCAGCCCGATGCCTCGGCCTGGCGCCAGTTGGCCGAACAGGTGCAGGCGCGTATCCGTGAGCTGCCGGCAACGCGCCTGCAGCAGCTGCAGCAGCCAGCCGCACCGGCCGCCCACAATGAAACCCCGACCTCGAGCTGGCGCACACCGCAGCGCGATCAGCGTGCCACCGCCGAAGGCACGCGCCGTCGCACGAACGCCAAGCCGCGCTGGCGCGGTCCGCTGATCCTGCTGGTGACCGTGGCGGTGTTGCTGGCCGCTGCGCTGGGCTGGCGCTACTGGCAGGGGCATTCCTTCGGCAGTGATGCACCGTTGCCGGAGGGCGTGGTGGGCGAAGCCGGTCCGGTGACGGTGGAATCCCTGCCGCCGAGCAAGGTCAACGCCACCCCGGATGCCACCACGGCCCAGGCCGCGGACGACGCCACGATGCTGGCCGATCGTGACTACCCGCTGGTCGCCGATGCCGACCTGTATGCGTGGACCGCCGCGGGCGGCCCGCTGCCGGTGGATGAATCGCAATCCAAGCCGAGCCGGCCGGAGCCGGCCAGCGCCACGCTGGAAACCGCTGCTGCCGATGAATAAGCCCGTGTTCGCCAGCCTGTTGCTGGCCCTGCCGTTGTCGCTGTCCGCCGCACCGCAGTCGTTGAGCGTGCCGTTGCCGCCAGCTGTTCCGGGAAGTTCGCCGGCCGCGCCGGCGCCGGCCACTGCAACCCCTGCTGGATTCACCCAGCTCGATGCGCAGCAGCAGCGCCAGCGCCGCGCCGACTACGCTGCCTGGCGCGCGTTGCCGGAAGGAGAGCGCGAGCGCATCCGGCAGGCGGCTGCGCGATTCAATGCATTGCCCGCAGACCAGCAGCAGCGCCTGCGCCAACAGTTCCACGATCAGGACCAGGCGTTCCGCGACGGGTGGCGGCTGGGCCCGCAACTGGGCCTGGAATTCCCCAAGCTGCATGGCCTGTTCGGCTTCGTGCCGCCGGAGCAGCGCGAGACCGCGCTGGCCGTGCTGCGCCAGCTCAGCCCGGCGCAGCTGGCCCAGCTGACCCTGGTCGCGCAGCGCACGCCGCCGCAGGAACGCGACACCGTGCGCAGCGCCTTCCTCGCCGTGCCCGCGGCCGAACGCGACAGCTGGCTCAAGCGCCAGGCTGGCCAGTAGAAAAGGGGACGGAGGGGATTAAGTCGTTTCAGGCCGGTTAGTGCCGGATGCGACTTAATCCCCTCCGTCCCCTTTTTGTGTGGGGCTGCTGAAACCCAGCATTCACGCCATGTCATGGGAATGCACGCGCCGCCCGCGTAAGATGGGCGCCCGCAACCCGGTGCCTGTGCCCTTCGCGCGCAACCGCAGTTCGCGTCAAGCACCTTATGTCTACTGCAACCTCCACGCCGCGCTTCAGCAAGGAAGTCGGCGCCACCGGTCTGCTCGCCCTGCCGCTCGTGCTGGGCCATGTGTCCACCGGTCTGATCTCCTTCGTCGACAACGTGATTGCCGGCCACCACGCCACGGCCACACTGGCCGCCGTCACCATCGGTACGGCGCTGCTGTGGCTGCCGATGCTGATCCCCATCGGTACCCTGATCTCGCTCACTGCCTCGGTCTCGCAGCTGCATGGCGCCGGCCGCGAGCGCGAGATCGGCCCGCTGTTCCGCCAGGCACTGTGGCTGGCGCTGGGCCTGGGCCTGATCATGTTCACCTTCCTCACCGTGGTGCCGCCGCTGCTGCCGGCATTCGGCATCGCGCCGGACATCGTGCCGGGTGCGACCGCGTTCCTGCATGCGGTGCGCTGGGGCGGGCCTGCGCTGACCCTGTATTTCTGCATGCGCTATCTCAGCGAGGGCATGCATTGGACGCTGCCAACCATGTTGCTGGGCTTCGGTGGCCTGCTGGTGCTGGCACCGATGGGCTATGTGCTGGCCAACGGCAAGCTCGGCTTCCCGGAAATGGGCGCCGAAGGCCTGGGCATCGCCTCGGCGGTGATGATGTGGCTGCAGGCGATCGCCTTCGCCACCTACCTGTGGTTCACCAAGCGCTTCGCCCACCTGCAGCTGTTCTCGCACTTCGAAGGACCGCGCTGGAAGGCGATCTGGGAGCTGCTGCGCACCGGCCTGCCGATCGGCATCACCGTGCTGATGGAGGGCGGCCTGTTCATCGTCACCGCACTGCTGATCGGCCGCCTCGGCGCCAATGAAGCGGCGGCACACCAGATCGCGATCAACGTCGCGCAGCTGTGCTTCATGATCCCGATGGGCGTGGCCGAGGCCACCACCGTGCGCGTCGGCCATGCGGTCGGCCGTGGCGATGGCTTCGGCGTGCGGCGCGCGGCCTGGGCCGGCTACGCGATCATCATGGGCACGCAGACGTTGTCGGCGGCAGTGCTGCTGTTCGGCCACGATGCCATCGTGGGTGTGTACACCAACGACCTGGCAGTGGCCGGGCTGGCCTCGACCCTGCTGCTGTACGCGGCCACCTTCCAGTTCCCGGACGGCATCCAGGTGCTGTCGGCCGGCGCGCTGCGCGGCCTGAAGGACACCCGCGTGCCGATGTTCATCGCCATGTTCGCGTACTGGGGACTGGGCATGCCGCTCGGCGCCGGGCTCGGCCTGGGGCTGGGCATGGGCCCGCAGGGCATGTGGATCGGCCTGATCGTCGGCCTGACCGCCGCTGCCATCCTGATGGGCTGGCGCCTGCGCCGCAGCAGCCAGCGCATCGGGCAATCCGCGCTGTCCTGATCTTCGCGCCCGCCACGTTCACCCGTGACGGGCGATCCCCTGACTTGTGTCCGATGCTGCATCACGCGGCACCGGCTATGCTGGTACCACGGCAAGAAGCCATCCGGAGCGTTCCATGAATCAACCCGTGCCCCCGCTGCCCCCGGCGCGTCGCAATCCCGTCGCCAGCTTCTTCATCGGGCTGTGGGACGTCATGAACTTCACCCGCCGGTTGATTCTCAACCTGGTGTTCTTCGGCCTGCTGTTCCTGCTGCTGGTGATGTTCGTCATCGCCGCCGGCATGGGCGCCGGCGCCAGCAAGTCGCTGCAGGACCGCACGACGCTCGTGATCGCGCCGGAAGGCCGCCTGGTCGAGCAGTTCAGCGCCGATCCGGTCAGCCGTGCGCTCGCCAAGGCGGTGGGTGACAACGGTGCCGAAGAGATCCAGCTGCGCGACCTGCTGCGGGTGATCGAGTCGGCCAAGCAGGACAAGAAGATCGAGCGCGTGGTGCTGGAGCTGGACAAGCTGCAGCCGTCCGGCTTGGCCTCGCTGCGTGAAGTGGCTGCCGCACTGCAGGATCTGCGTGCCTCCGGCAAGCAGCTGGTGGCCTACAGCGAGAGCATGGGCCAGTCGCAGTACCTGCTGGCCGCGCAGGCCGACGAGGTCTACCTGGACCCGATGGGCTCGGTGGTGCTGGAAGGCCTCGGCCGCTACCGCCAGTACTTCCGCACCGGCCTGCAGGACAAGCTGGGCGTGGACGTGCACCTGTTCAAGGTGGGCGAGTACAAGTCCGCGGCCGAGCCGTACGTGCTCGACGCCGCGTCGCCGGCCTCCAAGGAAGCCGACCTGTTCTGGATGAACGACGTGTGGCAGCGCTACCTGGGCGACATCGCCAAGGCCCGCCGCCTGGATCCGGCGCAGCTCGCCGCTGGCATCGACACGCTGCCGGAAGGCATCGCTGCCGCCGGTGGCGACCTGGCCAAGTTCGCC
The DNA here is from genome assembly GCF_036319965.1 of Stenotrophomonas sp. SMYL41. Taxonomy (NCBI): domain Bacteria; kingdom Pseudomonadati; phylum Pseudomonadota; class Gammaproteobacteria; order Lysobacterales; family Lysobacteraceae; genus Stenotrophomonas; species Stenotrophomonas sp. SMYL41. Next base: position 28,438 of record NZ_JAWIRX010000017.1, read on the forward strand.
CTGCAGCAGAAGCTGGTGACCGCGCTGAAAACCCGCGAAGAATTCGAGGATCTGATGATCGAGCGCGGCGTGGCCGACGAGGATGCCGATGGCGGTTTCCGCAACGTCGACTTCGGTCGTTACCTGGCCCTGCTCGACGCGCGCCGCAACCCGGTGGACTCGCGCCCGCAGGTGGCCGTGGTGGTGGCTGCCGGCGAAATCAGCGCGGGTGACCTGCCGGCCGGCCGCATCGGTGGCGAGTCGACCTCGGCGCTGCTGCGTGCCGCGCGCGACGACGACAACGTGAAGGCCGTGGTGCTGCGCGTGGATTCGCCGGGCGGTGAAGTGTTCGCCTCCGAGCAGATCCGCCGCGAAGTGGTGGCGCTGCAGGCCGCCGGCAAGCCGGTGGTGGTGTCGATGGGCGACCTGGCCGCCTCCGGTGGCTACTGGATCAGCATGAATGCCGATCGCATCTACGCCGATCCGTCGACCATCACCGGTTCGATCGGCATCTTCGGCATGGTGCCGAACTTCAGCCGCGCGCTGGACAAGATCGGCGTGCATACCGATGGCGTCGGCACCACCCGTTTCGCCGGTGCCTTCGACGTCACCCGGCCGATGGACCCGGCCGTGGGCCAGGTCATCCAGTCGGTGATCAACAAGGGCTACGCCGACTTCACCGGTCGCGTCGCCGACGCCCGCAAGAAGCCGGTCGAGGCCGTGGACGAGGTGGCCCGTGGCCGCGTGTGGAGCGGGGCACAGGCCAAGGAACGTGGCCTGGTCGATGCTTTCGGTGGCCTGAAGGATGCGGTGGCCGATGCGGCCAGCCGTGCCAAGCTGGGCAAGGCCGATGCCTACCGCGTGCGCTACATCGAGAAGGCGGCGACGCCGTTCGCGCAGTTCGTCAGCGGATTCGCCGGCAGCCGTGCCGGTGCCTGGATGCTGTCCGATTCGGGCATGGCGCGGATGATGCTGGCGCGCACGATGCCGGAGGTGGATACGCAGCTGCGCTTCGTCGAGAACGCGGCCCGCGAGAAAGGCAATGGCGCACCGGTGAAGGCGCTGGCGTACTGCTTCTGCGGGTTCTGACCGGCAACGCTATCGAATGAAAACGCCCGGCTCAGGCCGGGCGTTTTCGTTCATGGGGTCGGATCCCTTTGCAGCGCAAAGGGCTCTGACCCCACCGGTCATTGCGTCGCGTCGGCCTCGGCCCTGCGCTTGCGCGCGTCGGCATCATCGACGGTCTTCTGCACGCTCTTGGCACGGTCCAGCGGTTCGTTGATCGCGCGCGGCATCGCTCGTGGCACCGGTGGCTTCTCCGGGTTCGGCGTCGGCGGCCGCTGGCAGGCCGCCAGCAGCACGGCGGCCAGCAGGAGGGGCGAGGACAGGATCAGCATGCGCATGGCGGCTCTCCGCGGTAGGCGTGCGTGCAGTGTCGCACCCCCCGCAGGCACCCGCCGTGAGCGCGTATCCTTGCGGCATCGAAACACAGCGGGCGCGGCCCCGGAGGACACATGACCCAGCAACGGTGGCGCCTGGACGGCCAGACCGCCCTGATCACCGGCGCCAGCGCCGGCATCGGCCTGGCCATCGCGCATGAACTGGCGGGGCTCGGCGCCGACCTGATGATCGTCGGCCGCGATATCGACATGCTGGAGACGGCGCGCGACGAACTCCTGGATATGTATCCGCAGCACCAGGTGCACGCGCTGGCGGCCGATGTCTCCGATGACGAGGACCGCCGCCAGATCCTGGACTGGGTGGAAGACCACAGCGATGGCCTGCACATCCTGGTCAACAATGCCGGTGGCAACGTCACCAGGTCGGCCACGGAGTATTCCGAGGACGAGTGGCGCAAGATCTTCGAGACCAACCTGTTCTCGGCCTTCGAGCTGTCGCGCTACGCGCATCCGCTGCTGGCGCGGCACGCGTCATCGTCGATCGTCAATGTCGGCAGCGTGTCGGGGCTGACCCATGTGCGCAGTGGCGTGGTCTACGGCATGACCAAGGCCGCGATGCACCAGATGACCCGCAACCTGGCCGTCGAGTGGGCCGAGGATGGCATCCGGGTCAACGCGGTGGCGCCGTGGTACATCCGCACGCGGCGCACGTCCGGTCCGTTGTCGGACCCGGACTACTACGAGGAAGTGATCAACCGCACGCCCATGCGCCGCATCGGCGAGCCGGAGGAAGTGGCCGCAGCCGTGGGCTTCCTGTGCCTGCCGGCGGCCAGCTATGTCACCGGCGAATGCATCGCGGTGGATGGCGGTTTCCTGCGTTACGGCTTCTGATCGTTCGGTGGTAACGCCGGCCGCTGGCCGGCACTACGGGTGGCTGTCACCCCGGTACCGGGCAATTGCTGGCCTCCAGCACGCCCTGCAGCCGTTCGCGTTCCCCACGGGCGCTGTCGCGGTTTTCCGGCGAGGCGAACCGCTCACGGCCGCGCGCGTTGCGGAAGCGTTGCTGCCAACTGCTGCAGCGCTGTGCCTCCGGTAGTTCCTCGCAGCGGTCGCGCACCACTTCGCAGCCGGCGGCATTGACCGGCGTGGCGCCACCCAGGCCCTGCACGGTCATCAGTTCGCAGCGCCCGGGGGCGGCTTCGTACTCGTGCAGGTAGCCCCCGCCCTGACTATCGGTGCACTGGAAGATCGGTGGCAGCGGTGGCTTCGGTGGTGCATTGCTGTCCGGCGTGGCATCGGCCTGGCGCGGCAGTGCTGCGCTGTCGAGTATCAGATCGCCACCCTCGCGCTCGACCATGCCGGCCTCCATGATCGTGCGGCCATCGCCGGGATGTCGCGGGCTGGGTGCAGAAGCAGGCGGAGCCAGCGCTGGCTCCGGCTCGGGCGGGGCCGGCACGGGGGCCGGTGTGGCCGATGCCGGCGGCGCACTGGCGGCCGCCGGAACCCGTATCACCTGCTGCTTGCTGCCGGCGGGGCAGGGCGTACGTTGCAGGGTGGGTACGTCGCTGCTGCTGGAGGTACAGCGGTAGATCACCCCGTCGTCGGCCCATGCATTGCCGGCGAACAGGCCCAGGGCCAGCCAGATCGGATTCTTCATGCGCACAGCGTACATGCCATGGCAGGCGCTGCGCTCAGCGTTCGCAGTCCCGCGACAGGCGTGCGTCGATGCCACGCTGTTCGTTGCTGATGGCAGTGCGCTCGCTCTGCAGCGCACTGTTGTAGCGACGGTCCAGTTCCCAGCGGCGGTCACGCAGGCGCGCACAGACGTCCTGCGGCGGCAGCGCATGGCAGCTGTCGCGGACCAGCACGCTGCCGGCCGGGACCTGCACACCGACACCCACTGCGGGCGGCCGGTAGCCGGTTCCTCCACCGATGGGGGTGCCGACCGGCGTGCCGAAGGCCGGGCGTGGGCCAGGATGGACCGGGCCGTGGTGCCCGTGCGGAAGCCAGACGCTGGTCCACAACGGCACCCAGCGCGGATTGCCCTCGTTGTTGTCGCTGGTATAGCGGCGCCCGTCGTCGCTCACGCACTCGTACAACGGCTGTGGCGGCTGGATGTAGACGTGGCGGACCTCGCGATCGCGTACCACCGGGACTTCGTCGGCAGGCGCGGGTGTCGCATCGCTGCGCACCACCCGGGGCGCCGGGTCGCGCGGGCGCTGCAGGTCACGCACTTCCTGCCGGCCGCTGCTGCAGGGCCTGTCCTGCAGGGCCACGGCGCCGTTGCTGGCGACGCAGCGGTAGACGCGCACGTCCTCGGCGGCCGGTGCGGTCCATGGCAGCAGCAAGCACAGGCTCAAAGCGGTGCGCAGCAGGTTCATGGCGGCAGGGTGCGTGATTGTGCGCGGCAGTGCAATCGTCCGCTCAGGAGCGCAGCACGTTGCCGCTGAGCGCGTCGCGGATCGGGGTCGGTTGGGCCAGGCCGCCGGTCTCGCCATCGAGGAGGCCGTCGAGCAGGCGCAGCAGGCGTGGATCCAGCTCGGCACGGCTGCGCGCGGGTGGTTCACCGGCCAGGTTGGCGCTGGTGGAGACCAGCGGACCGCCCCAGGCGCGGCACAGTGCGGCGACCAGTGGGTGGGCGCTGATGCGTACGGCGATGCCGCTGTGCTCACCGGTGACCCACGGTTGGGCGCGCGGACCGGCCGGCAGGATCCATGTGTTGGCACCCGGCCAGCTGGCCAGCACCGCACGCTGGCGGGCGTCGGGCAGCGCCTGCAGGCGTACCCAGCCCTCCAGCTGCGAGAGTTCGGCGGCGACCAGGATCATGCCCTTCTCGATCGGGCGCTGCTTGAGCCGCAATACCATGTGCACCGCGGCTTCATGCGACGGATCGCAGCCCAGGCCCCAGACCGCTTCGGTCGGATAGGCGATCACGCCGCCGGCGCGGAGCGTGGCGACAGCAGAGTCCAGGGTGAGTTCTTTCATGGCGGCCACCGGCCCGGCGTGGGCCTCCATTATCCCCCTGCTGCGTGCAGAAGGGGTGGTGGGTGCGGACGGTAGGTGCGGACCGTTGGTCCGCACGCCCTCACCCTTCATCCACGCATGGCGTGAATCTACTTGGCGGCCTTCTTGACGGCCTTCTTCGCCGGCGCCTTCTTTGCGGCAGCCTTCTTCACCGCCTTCTTCACCGCCTTCTTGGCCGGCGCCTTCTTGGCCGCGGCCTTCTTCGGCGCTGCTTCCTTCTTCACTGCAGCCTTCTTGGCCGGAGCCTTCTTCGCGGCGGCCTTCTTGGCACCGAAGCCCTTGCGCACCGGCTTGCCGGTTTCTTCCATCAGCTGCTGCACCTCGGCCAGGGTCAGCGATGCCGGCTCGCGATCCTTGGGGATCTTGCCGTTCATCCTGCCGTCGCTGATGTACGGGCCGAAGCGGCCGTTCAGCACCTGGATGTCGCTGCCCTCGAACTCCTTGATGATCCGGTTGCGCGCGATTTCTTCCTTCTCTTCGATCAGGAACACGGCGCGAGCCAGGTCGATGGTGTAGGGGTCGTCTTCCTTCTTCAGCGAGGCATAGGTGCTGCCGCGCTTGGCGAACGGGCCGAAGCGGCCGATGCCGACGCTGACCGGTTCGCCGTTGTCCTCGCCCAGCGCACGTGGCATCAGGAACAGTTCCAGCGCGTCTTCCAGCGAGATGGTGTGCATCGACTGGCCGGGGCGCAGCGAGGCGAACTTCGGCTTCTCCTCGGCGTCCTCGGCGGTGCTGCCGATGGCGGCGTAAGGCCCGAAGCGGCCGAGGCGCACGCTGACCGGCTTGCCGGTCTTCGGATCGGTGCCGAGCTCGCGCGCGCCACTGGCCTCGGCGCGGTCAACCGATTCCTTCTTGTCTTCCACCAGTTCCTTGAACGGCTCCCAGAAGCGGGCCATCAGCGGGATCCACTCTTCTTCGCCACGCGAGACGGCGTCGAGCTCGTCTTCGAGCTTGGCGGTGAAGTCGTAGTCCACGTACTGGGTGAAGTGGCTGGACAGGAACTTGGACACCGCGCGGCCGACGTCGGAGGGACGGAAGCTGCGGCCCTCCATTTCCACGTACTTGCGGAACAGCAGGGTCTGGATGATCGAGGCGTAGGTCGAGGGACGGCCGATGCCGTACTCCTCCAGCGCCTTCACCAGCGCCGCTTCGGTGTAACGCGGCGGCGGCTGGGTGAAATGCTGCTCGGCCTGGATGCGTTCCAGCGGCACGCGGTCGCCAGGCTTCATCGCCGGCAGCTTGCGGCCTTCGTCCTCGTCTTCGGCGCTCTTGTTGTCCTTGCCTTCCTCGTACACGGCCAGGAAGCCGGGCACCACCACGGTGGTACCGCTGGCACGGAACACGTGCTCGCTGCCAGCCGACAGGTCGACACTGACGGTGTTGAGCGTGGCCGGGATCATCTGGCAGGCGACGGCGCGCTTCCAGATCAGCTCGTACAGGCGGCGCTCGTCATCGGTCAGGAAGCGCGCCACCTGGGCCGGGGTGCGCAGGGCCGAGGTCGGGCGCACCGCTTCGTGTGCTTCCTGGGCATTCTTCGACTTGGTCTGGTAGGTGTTCGGCTGGTCCGGCAGCGAGGCGATGCCGTAATCACGGGCGATCACGTCGCGGATTTCGGCCAGCGCGTCCTGCGACAGGTTCACCGAGTCGGTACGCATGTACGAGATCAGGCCGACGGTGCCTTCATCACCGATCGCCACGCCTTCGTACAGCTTCTGCGCCACCTGCATGGTCTTGCGGGTGGTGAAACCGAGCTTGCGCGAGGCTTCCTGCTGCAGGGTGGAGGTGGTGAACGGCGGCGCCGGGCGGCGCTTGCGTTCCTTGCTAGCCACGTCGGTGACATGCAGCGAGCCCTGCGCGGCCTGCTGGATGCGCAGGCGGGCGGCTTCGGCGGTGTCGCCGTCGGTGATGGTGAACTGCTCGAACTTCTGCCCGTCCAGCTTGACCAGCTTGGCGTTGAAGTGCTGCGACGGGTGTGCGCACTCGGCGGCGATCGACCAGTACTCGCGGGCGATGAAGGCTTCGATCTCTTCCTCGCGCTCGACGATCATGCGCAGCGCCGGGCTCTGCACGCGGCCGGCGGACAGGCCGCGCTGGACCTTGCGCCACAGCACCGGCGACAGATTGAAGCCGACCAGGTAGTCCAGTGCGCGGCGCGCCTGCTGGGCATCGACCAGGTCGCTGGCGATCGCGCGCGGCTGGCTGATCGCTTCCTTGATGGCGCGCGGGGTGATCTCGGTGAACACCACGCGCTGCATCGGCTTGTCCTTGACCAGCCCGCGTTCCTTCAGGATCTCGGCAATATGCCAGCTGATCGCTTCACCCTCGCGATCCGGGTCGGTCGCCAGCAGGATGTCGTCGGCGCCCTTGGCGGCCTTGGCGATCGCGTCGACATGCTTCTCGTTCTTGTCGATCACGTCGTAGTGCATGGCGAACCCGTTGTCCGGGTCGACCGCGCCTTCCTTCGGAATCAGGTCACGCACATGCCCATACGAGGCCAGGACGGTGTAGTCCTTGCCGAGGTATTTGTTGATCGTCTTGGCCTTGGCCGGCGATTCGACGATGAGCAGGTGCTTGGGCATGGCAGCAGTGTCTGTGGGGCGAGCCGCAGGGGAGGGGCCGCTAGGGTGGAGCAAACGGCCGCATTAGTGAAGCGGCCACGGACAAATCAATACGCTGAACGCCCGGTAGTGTGCCGGGCGTTCAGGTTTCACCTTATTAGAGGAATCACGCCCGGCCAGCGGCTGTCAAGCAGCCAGGCGTGAGGATGGCCGTTCATGAGGCCATCTTGGCGATGAAGCCGACTGCGGCCACCAGCAGCACCAGGCCCGCCAGCGACAGCAGGCCGGTCAGCACCAGGATCACGATGGTGACCGTACCCAGCTCATGGCGCTGCAGGTGCGGCTGATCGGTGTACGCCCAGCGGTCGACCACCAGGGTGTCGCAGATCATGTCGTGCAGGCCCTGCTTGCGCTCGGTGAAGGCCGCCATCAGGAAGCCGATGCCGAGGGTGAAGCTGCTCAGCAGCATGGCCCAGTAGCGACCGAAGGCGCGGCCCCTGGTCAGGCGGTCACCGTTGCTGCGCACGACCTTGATGCCGACCGCCATCTTGCCCAGCGTGGCGCCACCCTGCGAGGAATGGAACCAGGTGTAGTAGGCAACGCCGATGGCCAGGTTGATCAGTGCGCTGGCGAGCTGCGCGACGATCTCAATGGACGTTTCGCCACTGCCCACCGCGCCCATGCTGGCGCCGAGCACCACGCCCATGATGGCGCCGATGATGCCGCCCGGAACGGCCAGCACGAAGTAGTCGATCATGTAGGCCGCTACGCGCTTCCAGAAGCCTGCGTAGACCACCTCGCCGCCGATCACCGGCTGCGGACCGCCGGCACCGGCGGCGGCCGGGGCGCTGTAGGGCGAGCTGCTGATCGCACCCGTGCCAGGCAGCGGTGCAGTGCCGTTGTCGATGGCAGCGTAGTCGTTGCGCAGATCGAAGCCGCCGCTGGCGGTGGCGGTGCTGGCGTCGGCCAGCGTCTGCAGGCCCAGCTCATCGACCACCTGGCGAAGTGCAGCCCACTGGGCCATGCCTTCGCGCCAGACCAGGGTGTCCAGGTTCAGTTGGCCGCGCTGGAAGCGCTGGCGGATGTCCTGGGCCGGCAGCGGGCCCTGGCGTTGCTGTCCTTCGGCGTAGTACCACTCGGTCATTGCATGTTCCCTGTTGGATCGTCCTTGGAGGCGCTGGCGTGCGCGTGGCTCAGCCGCGGCACGACGGCGGCAGGTACTTGTCGTCGCTTTCACCGCTGCATTCCCAGCGGCCGCTGTCGCGATCATATTCCAGCCACAGCAGGTCGCCATCGAGGCTCTTGCCGGGCACGGCCAGCGTGGCTTCGATGCCACAGTGGCCGTTGTTGAAGCGACCGATGTTCACCGCCGACAGGCCGGCCTGGGTGAAGTCACCCGGGGCCGGGAAGCCGGCATCGTTGGCACCGGGGCAGCGGCCTTCGTCGTCGGCGAAGTGCTGCACCTGCTGTTTCAGCGGCTGCAGGGCATTGACCGCGGCGGCGACCTTGGCACGCACGGTGTAGTCGCTGTAGGCAGGCAGGGCGATCGCCGCGAGGATGGCCACGATCGGTACCAGCACCAGCAGCAGGCCACCGACGATGATCGCGGTCAGGGCGCAGCCGGAGAGCTTCTTCTTCGGCGGCGGCAGGATCCCGGCCGGGGTCTGGGTGGCATAGGGCGTGGATGGCGGCAGTACGGGTGGCTGCGGCGGCAGTGGTTCGGGCTCGGGCTCGGGTTCCACGGCCGGCGCGGCGGCGTCCAGCGCCGGTACGATCAGGCCCAGCTCATCGACGACGGTGCGCAACGGTTGCCATTGCGGCAGGCCGTCGCGCCAGACCAGGGTGTCCAGGGAGATCTGGTTGCTGCGGAACAACTCGACCAACCGTTCCGCCGGCAGCGGGCCTTGCTGCCGGTTGCCTTCTGCATGGAACCACTCGCTCACGGGGACGCTCCTGAATGCGCTATGCCCCCAAGTGTACGGTCAGTGCAGGGGTTCTGGCTCGTCCATGAACATCTGCGTCTCCATCCAGGCATAGGCCGCTTCAGAGCCGGGCTGGTTGAACAGCACCATCAGCACGACCCACTTCAGGTCGTCCAGGTCCAGTTCGTCCTGGTCCAGGGCCATCGCGCGGTCCAGCACCAGCTCGCGCTGGTCGGCGTCGAGGATGCCGTGCTGTTCCAGGTAGAGCAGGAAGCCGCGGCATTCCACGTCCAGCTTGTCCAGCTCGGGGCCATGGTAGATGCGCACGGGGCCATCGACCCGCGCCTGGGCCACGCTCGGCCGCTGCGCGGCCAGGGCATCGAGCCAGTCGAACGCCTTGTTGATCTCGGTGGGACTGAAACCGGCCTGGATCAGACCGTTCTGGAGCGAATCGCGGTCACGGATCAGGTCCGCATCTTCGCTGAAATAGTGTTCAAACAGGTACAACAGTACGTCCAGGATGCTCTCTTTCATTGCCCCTCGGCCTGCGTCGCGCGACGCTGTGGAGGTGAAGAAACTAGGGAGTTCGACAGTAGCGGCCGTGTACGCACACCACGATTCCCGCCAGTTCCATGGCCAGCAGCATGGAGGACACCTGTGACGCCGTCAATCCACAGCGCGTGATCAGTGAATCCATACCGCTTGGGTTGTGGTCCAGGGCCCGCCACAAGCGCTGGTAGTCAGGGTCGTCGGCCCAGCGCGCCGGCAGGAGTGCCGGCGGTGCCTGTTCAGTGGGGGTGGCCAGCCGTGATTGCAAGCCCGGCAGTTGCTGGCGGAGGGCGGGGGCGAGCAGTTCCAGTACTTCCTCGGGGCGCTCGACCAGCGCCGCGCCCTCACGGATCAGCCGGTGGCAGCCGGCCGCGCGCGGGTTGAGCACCGATCCGGGCAGGGCACAGACCTCCCGGCCTGCCTCGGCGGCCAGGCGCGCAGTGATCAGCGCGCCCGAACGCTGGGCGGCCTCGACCACCACGGTGGCCAGCGCCAGCCCGGCCACCAGCCGGTTGCGCGCAGGGAAGTGGCCGGGGCGGGCAGCCGTGCCCGGCAGATACTCACTGAGCACTACGCCTTCGGCGGCGATCCGTGCCTGCAGCCGGGCGTGGTTGTCCGGATAGGCCCGGTCAGGGCCGGTACCGATCACCGCCACGGTGCAGCCGCCGGCCTCCAGCGTGGCCTGGTGCGCGGCCGCATCGATGCCTGCGGCCAGGCCACTGGTCACCGCCAGGCCCGCTTCGACGAAGCAGCCGGCAAAACGTGCGGCCAGTGCCCGACCACCCGGGGTGGGGGAGCGACTGCCCACCAGCGCAACCGATGGGCGCCAGGCCAGGCTGGGGTCACCGGCCACGAACAGGGCCAGCGGCGGATTGGGCACCTCCAGCAGCGATGGCGGAAAGGCCGGGTCGATGCAGGGCAGCAGGTGATGGTTGTCCTGCTCCAGCCAGCGCCAGGCGGCTGCCCAGGCCCGGGTATCGGGGCGTTCCAGCGCGGCGCACTGCTCCGGCGTGCAACCGTGCGCGCGCCAGTTCGCGGTGCCTTGCGCGATGGCGGCTTGCGCACCGCCTGCGGCCTGCAGCAGGGCCCGTCGGGGCGCCAGTGCGCCTCCCGCCATCAGCAGGCGCAGCAGCGCCTCATGTGCATGCGTGGTCATTCCCCACTATCGACCGCATGCAACGAAGGCGCCCTAGGGCGCCTTCGCATGTGGTTGTCAGGTTTTGCCGGAGGTGCCTGCCGGCCAGCGGCCGGCACTCCCTGCGGTGGCCGGGGCAGCCCGGCAACCGTTACTTCGCGTCCGGGTGCAGCGCGTTGTAGCCCACCTGCACCGGCTTCACGCCCTGCATCACCAGCGCGTAGCTGACGTTGTCGAAGGTGCGGAACACCATCGCATGCGCGGCATACTCGTCCGGCAGCGAGACCCGGCCCGCACCGGTGCTGAGCGAGTCGTCCATGCGCGAGGAGGTCGGGTACTTCATGCGGTGCGCCACATGACGGCCCGGGCGCCACAGCGAGAACACGGTGCCGTTGTCCACGCCCTGGGCACGGCCGGCCGAGATCGCGATCACATCGCGCGGGCCACCGGCGGTGAACATGTCGGTGACCGCCAGCACGCGCACGTCCACGCCTTCGACACCCGCGGCGGGCACGTGGGGCATGAACTGCAGGTCGTACGGCCTGGCCTCGACCGGTACCAGGCGGTCGCCGGCGCGCACTTCGCGGCCGCCGACGTTCTTGTCCAGCACCAGCGTGGAGGCCTCGACCTTGCCGCCGCCGATCTGGGTGATGGTGCCGGTGGCGACCTGGGCCAGCTCGTAGCCCAGCACGCCACGGCGCGCGTTGGGCGCGTTGTAGGCCTTCCAGAGGTTTCCGCTGCCGGGGGTGACGTCGCCATTGGCGGTCAGGTCCTCGGTCGGCTTGGGCTGGGCGTACCGCACGGTCGGGCGTACCACGGCCCAGCGCTGGCCCACCTGGGCATCGGCCAGGCGTACGTAGACGGTGTCACCGCCGGACGCGCGCAGGCGGTTGTCCTCCAGGCCGACCACGTAGGGCAGCTGCTTGACGCTGTCGACAACGCTCAGCTGCTTCAGGAACGGCTCGACCTGGGCCAGCGGAATGGCGTCGATCGGGGCCTCCTGGCGCGGACCGGCCTGGGACACGGTCACCCGGTCCAGGTAGGCCAGGCTCAGCACGTCACCTGGATAGATCAGGTGCGGGTTGGCAATCTGCGGATTGGCTTGCCAGATCTCCGGCCACAGCCAAGGCTTCTGCAGGAAACGTGCGGCGATATCCCACAACGTATCCCCTTTTCGGACCACATAGGTGTCCGGGTGCCCGCCATTCACTTCCACGGCGGTAGCATAGGCAGCCACGGTCAGCATCGCCGCGGCGACGACCGTACGAAAACGAAGCAACATAGGTGTGAAGCCCTGATTCCCCAACAGGTCCGCGCACTATAGTCCAGAAACCGGGGCGCAAGGCAAGCGTTGGAGCTAGAATCTGCGACGTATGCCGGCGTGCCGGCCCCCTATCCGGAAACAGCCATGGCCCTTCTCCCCATTCTCGAGTTCCCCGATCCGCGCCTGCGTACCAAGGCTGCGTTGATCGAAGCCGCCGAAGTCACCACGCCGGCCTTCCAGGAGCTGATCGACAACATGTTCCTGACCATGTACGACGCGCCGGGCATCGGCCTGGCCGCCACCCAGGTGGACGTGCACAAGCGCTTCATGGTCATCGATGTCAGCGAAGAGAAGAATGAACCGCTTGTGTTCATCAACCCGGAAATCGTCGCCAAGGACGGGGGCCGGGTGTACCAGGAGGGCTGCCTGTCGGTTCCGGGCATCTTCGCCGACGTGACCCGCGCCGACACCATCACCGTGAAGTACCTGGACCGCAACGGCCAGGAACAGCAGCTGGAGGCTGGTGAAGTGCTGGCCACCTGCATCCAGCACGAGATGGACCACCTGGATGGCAAGCTGTTCATCGACTATCTGTCGCCGCTCAAGCGCGAGATGGTGCGGAAGAAGCTGGCCAAGCAGCGCAAGCACGTGGCGTGATCGCCCATCCGGGCCGCCCTTCGGGTGGCCCGTGCCTGCGCGACGCGCGCGGGCTGTACGGCGCCGGCCGACGGCGCCGTTTTCTTTCCTGCACGAATCCATCCTGCAAGTGGGGTAGCCATGAGGATTGTCTTTGCCGGTACGCCGGAATTCGCGGTGTCGTCGCTGCGCGCCGCGGCGCGCCACCACGAGGTCGTGGCCGTCTATACCCCGCCTGATCGCCCGGCCGGGCGCGGCCGGGGCCGGGCGCCGTCGCCGGTCAAGCTCGAGGCGGTGGCCCGTGGCATTCCGGTCTACCAGCCCGAATCGCTGAAGGACGAGGCTGCCCAGCAGCAGCTGCGCGATCTGCAGCCGGACCTGATGGTGGTGGTGGCCTATGGCCTGATCCTGCCCAAGGCGGTGCTGACCATTCCGACCCATGGCTGCTGGAACGTGCATGCCTCGCTGCTGCCGCGCTGGCGCGGTGCTGCGCCGATCCAGCGTGCGATCCAGGCCGGCGACGCAACCACCGGTGTGTGCCTGATGCAGATGGAAGCCGGCCTCGACACCGGTCCGGTGCTGCTGCACCAGGAGCTGCCGATCGCCGCTACCGATACCGGCGGCCAGCTGCATGACAAGCTGGCCGAACTGGGCGCGCAGGTGCTGTCCGATGGCCTGGGCCTGCTGCGTGCCGGCATCAAGCCGATCGCGCGGCCGCAGCCGGAGCAGGGCGTGACCTACGCGCACAAGCTGGACAAGGCCGAAGCCCGGCTGGACTGGGCGCAGGACGCCGATGCACTGGCGCGCACCGTGCGCGCGTTCAATCCGTGGCCGATCGCCGAAGCGACGCTGGCCGGCGAGCGCGTGCGCATCCACGGTGCGGTCGCCCTTGACCTGGCCCATGGCCAGGCGCCGGGGACGGTGCTGGCGGCCAGCCGCGATGGCATCGACATCGCCTGCGGCCAGGGCGCGCTGCGCCTGCGCACGCTGCAGCGCGAAGGTGGCAAGGCGATCACTGCCGCCGACTATCTCAATGCCCGCCGCGACCTGCACGTGGGGGCTTGAGCGGTGTCGAAGCAGAATGATTTCTCCGTCGCCAAGGCGGCGCCGGGCGCGGCCACCCGCATGCTGGCCGCACGCGTGCTGGCGCAGGTGTTCACCCGTGGCCGCTCGCTGAAGGCGGAACTGGCCTGGGCGCTGCCCAAGCTCGGCGACAGTCGCGATCGCGCCCTGCTGGAAGCGCTGTGCTTTGCGGTCCTGCGCCGCCGCAGTACCTATGACGCCGCCTTGCAGTCGTGGATGCAGAAGCCGCTGTCGGCGCGCGACGCTGACCTGCGCACCCTGTTGATGGTGGGCTTCGCCCAGCTGGATGTGCTGGAACTGCCGGCGCATGCGGCACTGTCGGCCACGGTCGACGCCGCCCGCGCGCTGGGCCGTGAGCGCCAGGCCGGCCTGGTCAACGCGATCCTGCGCCGTGCGCAGCGTGAGGGTTTCCCGGAACAGCCTGCGCGCGATGCCTTCCCGGAGTGGCTGGCCGATGCCATCGAGCGCGACTGGCCGGCCCAGGCGGAGGCGATCTTCGCTGCCAGCCTGCAGCCGGCGCCGTTGTGGCTGCGTGCCAACCGCCAGCAGGGGGGGCGTGACAAGGCGCTGGCCACGCTGGCCGAGGCCGGCATTGCCGCCGAAGCCAGCCCGCTGAGCGCCGACGCGCTGCGCCTGGCAGCGCCCATCGCGGTGAACCAGCTGCCGGGGTTCGCCGACGGTGCGCTGTCGGTGCAGGACCTGTCGGCGCAATGTGCGGCGGACGCGCTGGCACCGGCGTCCGCCGCCCGCGTGCTGGACGCTTGCGCGGCGCCCGGTGGCAAGTCGGCACACCTGCTGGAACGTGACCCGAGCCTGCGCCTGCTGGCGCTGGATATCGATGCGCGGCGCCTGGCGCGTGCCCGCGATACCTACACCCGCACCGGTGTGGGAGAGGGCGCGCAGACTCTGGTGGCCGATGCCAGCGACCCCGGTGCCTGGTGGGATGGCACCCTGTTCGACGCCATCCTGCTGGATGCTCCGTGTTCGGCCACCGGCGTGATCCGCCGCCAGCCGGACGTGATGTTCCACCGCCGCGCCGAGGATATCGATGCGCTGGTCGGCGTGCAGGCCCGCCTGCTGGAGGCCTGCTGGTCGATGCTGCGCCCGGGTGGCGTGCTGTTGTACGCCACGTGCTCGATCCTGCGCGCCGAGAACGTCGATCAGGTGCGGGCCTTCCTGAAGTGGCATCCGGACGCGCAGGCACAGCTGCTGGATGACACATTCGGCCTGGACTGCGAGGGGATCGCGCGCCAGCGACTGCCGGGTGACAGCGATGCTGACGGTTTCTTTTACGCGCGTCTGCTAAAAACAGCCTGACCCCCGCTGACGTTCCGAGTCCCATGCTGAAATCCCGCGCGTCGCGCGAGACGTGGTTGTTCGTGGTGATGGCCCTGCTGGTGCTGGGCGCCGGGCTGGGCCTTCGTGATCCGTGGCCGTCCGACGAACCACGCTTCGCGCTGGTGGCCAAGCAGATGATCGACAGCGGCCACTGGCTGTTCCCGCATCGCGGGACCGAGCTGTATTCGGACAAGCCGCCGATGCTGATGTGGTGGCAGGCCACGCTGTACAGCCTGGTCGGGCAGTGGCGCGTGGCCTTCCTGCTGCCGTCGCTGCTGGCGGCGCTGGGCACGCTGTGGTGCGTGGTCGACCTGGGCCGACGCCTGTGGACGCGGCGCGTGGGGCTGTATGCCGGCTGGGCGCTGCTGTTCGCGCTGCAGTTCACCTTCCAGGCGAAGAAGGCGCAGATCGATCCACTGCTGCTGCTGTTCATCACCCTGGCCAATTACGGCCTGCTGCGCCACCTGCTGCTGGGACCCGCCTGGCGCTGGTGGTGGCTGGGCTGGTTCTTCGCCGGCATCGGCGTGATCACCAAGGGCGTGGGCATGCTGGCGCTGCTGATGATCGTGCCCGCGGCAATCGCTGCGGCGCTGCAGTGGCCACGGGTGGGCCTGCACGCGCGCGACGCGCGCTTCTGGCTGGCGCCGCTGGCCTTCCTGCTGGCGGTGTCGCTATGGCTGGCGCCGATGCTGCTGGCCGGCTTCGCCACCGGTTCGGACGAGTACCGCGCCTACATGGACGACATCCTGTTACAGCAGACGGCGCGGCGCTACACCCATTCCTGGGACCACCACCAGCCCGCCTGGTACTTCCTGGCAACGATGCCGCTGATGTGGATCCCGGCGTTCCTGGCCCTGCCCTGGGCGATTCCGGCCTGGCGCCGCCGGCTGCAACGCCACGACCCGCGCTATCTGCTGCCGTTGGCCTGGTGGCTGATGGTGGTGCTGTTCTTCTCGATTCCCGCCGGCAAGCGCGACGTCTATATCCTGCCGGCGCTGCCGATGTTCTGCCTGGCGCTGGCACCGCTGTTGCCGGGGTTGCTGAAGCGGCGCGACGTGCAGGCCGTGGTGGGGCTGTTCACCGGCCTGTTGTCACTTGGCCTGGCGGTGGCCGGCGCGATGGCGTTGCTGGGCGACCCGGCCTTCGAGCTGCGCCTGACCCACAGCCGCGGGCTGGCGCCCGGGGCCGTCGACGCGCTGGCATGGACGATCCTGGCGATGGGCCTGTGGGGCGGATTGAGCCTGCTGGCCTGTGGTCGTCGCCGGCAGCGTGCGCTGGTGTCGACCCTGGCGGTGGTCTGGGTGCTGTACAGCCTGGTCGGCTACCCGCTGCTGAACGATTCCAGTTCCGCCCGTGGCCTGATGCGCACGGTCGGTACACGTCTGGGCCCCGATGCCGAGCTGGGGCTGGTGGCCTGGAAGGAACAGCATCTGCTGCTGGCCGACCGTCCCGCAGCGACCTTCGGATTCGAGACTGACTGGGACGAGCAGCTGGTGGCGGCCACGCGCTGGCAGCGGCTGGCACCGGGACGCCGTTGGCTGCTCGTGCATGAGTACGCGATGCTGTCGTGCGTCGACCGCAACCGCTCTGAACTGGCCGGGGTAGCCAACCGTCGGCGCTGGTGGCTGGTGCCGGCGGCGGCGGTGACGGTGCCCTGCGTGGTCACTGCGGAGGAGCGGGAACGTGGACGGCGTTTGCAGGAACATGACTAGCCACCACGATTTCCGCTTGTCCAGTCTGCCCAAGCGGGCCCAAAGGCAGTAAAACAGCAGGCTGGGACGCCCCGTTGGTCCGTCCCGTTCTTCCAGCAGATTGCAGCGATACTTCCCGACGTGCCAGCTTCACCGGACAACCTGAACCTCATGGCCGACGACCCGCTGGGCGTTCCCGTCGGTGGGCGACATGGGGTAGCACATGGGCTGGCCCAGCTGGGCCTGTTCTGCCTGCCGGCACTGGTGCTGACCGTGCCGATCAACCTGTTGCCGTATGGTCTCCTGCTGCTGCTCAGCACCCTGCTGGCGCCGGAGCTGCTGTGGCGCGCGCGGGGCATGGCCGGTCAGCCGGTGAAGGTACTGGCCTGGCTGATGCTGGCGGTGCTGGCGCTCGGCGTGCTGTCGGTGGTGCTGTTCGAGCAGGGACTGCGTGACGTCGACAACCGTTCGCGGTTCGTGGTCATCCCATGGATCGCGCTGTGGGTCTGCGCGCTGCGTCCCAACCTGCGGTGGCTCTGGTATGGGTCATTGACCGGCCTGCTCGCCACCTTCGCGATGTCGCTGTGGCAGGTGCTGGGTGGCGCCCCGCGCGCGGAGCTGTTCACCAACGCCATCGTGCTGGCCGACATCGTGATGGTGTTGATGGTGCTGCTGGTGTTCTGCCGCCCGTCGCGGCGCTGGTCGCTGGTGATCCTCGGCATGGCCGCCGGCTGCGGCACCATCGTGCTGACCGGCAGCCGCGGTGTGTTCGCCGCCTTGCTGGCGCTGCTGGTGGTGCTGGCGCTGAGCCTGCGCTGGCGCACCGGTGCGGCGCGCCTGTCGGTGCTGGCCGGCATGCTGGCGATCGGTGCGACGTTGCTGCTGTCGGTACCGGAGCTGCGCCACCAGGTCCGCCTGAGCGAGCTGCACAGCGACGTGCAGCGGATGGAGCTGGGCGACAGTGATTCCTCCGCCGGTGCCCGCGTGGAGCGCCTGCAGGTTGCCTGGGAGACTTTCCTCGATCACCCGCTGGTAGGTGTTGGCATCGGTCATTTCGACAGTGCGATGCAGCGCGTGCCGGTCTGCCGGGAGAACCCGGAAGAGTTGCGCTGCCACCTGGGGCATGCACACAACGACGTGGCCGAATGGGCGGCGACCCAGGGCGTACCGGGCCTGCTTCTGCTGCTGGCGGTGTACGGCATCCCGCTGTGGTTGTTCGTGCGCCTGCATCGCCGCAGCGGACGGCCGACCTTCCGTGGGCCGGCCGCAGCCGGCGTCATGCTGGTGATCACCTACGCGCTGTGCGGCCTGACCCAGTCGATGTTCGCGCACCAGATGACGGCCAGCTTCTACGTGACTCTGGTCGGCCTGTTGACCGGCCTGGCGATCGTCGAAGGCGCGCGCCACCGGGCAGTCACCGGGACGTGATGCGTCGGCGCGCCGGGCAGGGCCCGGCGATCAGGGGTTCGGCGGGTCGGCCACGGCCTGGCCGTTGCCCAGCATCCACAGCATGATGGTCTTCTGGCGCACGTAGTTGGCGCGCACGTAGGCGTAGACCAGGCCGTGCCAGCCGTCGCGGAAACCACCGCGGAACACGAAGCCGCGCCAGAACCGCCAGGCCGGCGCCAGCACCAGCTTGCCCAGCGTGGCCCGCTTGCCTCGCGCGAACTCATGCTCGGCCATCATCCGCGCGTACTTCTCGGTCTTGGCCAGCTGCTGCTGCAGCGAGCGGTACGGGTAGTGGACCAGGTCACCGCGCAGCGTACCGACACTGCCGTCGACGCTGGCCGCCTCGTGGATCTCGCGCTTGCCGCGCCAGCCACCGCGGCGGCGGTCGAACAGGCGCATCACCCGGTCCGGGTAGGCATTGCCATGGCGGAGGAATCTGCCGAAGTACTCCGACAGGCGCGCGAAACGGTAGCCAGCATGGCCGGCGAAGCCGCCGTCGCGGACCTGCTCGATGGCCGCGCGCAGTTCCGGGCTGATCCGCTCATCGGCGTCCAGGCACAGCACCCAGTCGTGGCGGGCCTGCTCGACGCAGTAGGCCTTCTGGCTGCGGAAGCCATCGAACGGGCGCTGCAGCACACGGGCGCCTGCGGCCTCGGCGATGGCCACGGTGGCATCGGTGGAGTACGAGTCCACGACGATGATCTCGTCGCAGAAGGCCAGCGAGGCCAGGCAGTCGCCGATGCGGCCGGCCTCGTTGAACGCGATAATGCAGGCCGAGATGCGAGGCCGTTCGATGGGAGCGGTCGTGGAGGACATGATGGCCGGGTACCTGTTGTTTGCGACGGAGCGCTATGCGCTGCCTATTCTCGCCCCGTTGGCGCAGGCCTTGCACGCCTCCGGGCAGGAGGTGGCAGCCTGGTTCGAGGGCGGCGCCGCCGGCAGCCACCTGCCCGGGGTGCCCACCATCGGCCTCAAACAGGCCCTGGCAATGCGGCCGCGTGCCGTGTTCAGTGCCGCCAACTGGGTGCCGACCTTCCTGTCTGGCGCCAAGGTGCAGCTGTTCCATGGCTTCAACGTGGAGAAGCGGGACAGTGCGCGCGGCCACTTCCGGGTGCGTGGCATGTTCGACCTCTACTGCACGCAGGGGCCGGCCACCACCGGGCCGTTCCGCGAGATCGCCGCCCTGCAGGGCCACTTCGCGGTGGCCGAGACCGGCTGGCCGAAGCTGGATCCGCTGTTCCGCGACGATGGCGGCGAGAGCGCCGCGCTGCGCGCGCCGGCCGGCGACCGTGCGGTGATCCTGTTTGGTTCGACCTTCACCGAGCGGCTCAGCGCGGCCCCGCACCTGCTTGCGCAGATTGCTGCCGACATTGCCGAGGGCAACCGCTACTGGCTGCTGACCCTGCACCCGAAGTGCCCAGCGGAGTTGTTCGAACGCTACCGCGCGCTGGCCGGTGCCAATGCGCGCTTCATCGAGCCCGAACAGGTGATGGCCGCGCAACGCGCCGCCGACGTGCTGGTGTCGGATACCTCGTCGATCGTTTCGGAGTTCATCGTCCAGCACAAGCCCGTGGTGACCTTCCGCAACCGCGTGCCCAAGCCGCACATGATCGACTTTGACGACCCGGCGCAGCTGCCGGCGATGCTGCAGCGTGCGCTGCATCCGGACGCCGCGCTGCAGGCGGAGATCGTGCGCTACGCCGACGCCATCCATCCGTATCGCGATGGTCGCTCCAGTGAGCGGGTGATTGCGGCTACCGAGGATTTCCTGTCCGGTGAAATGGGCGCGCTGCGGCGCAAGCCATTCGGCAGCTGGGTGCGCGACCTGCAGATCCGCAAGGACCTGGGGTACTGGGGCCCGTCGCAGCGCTGATGGGCTCGGTTCTACAGTAGATCCACGCCATGCGTGGATGCGCGGTGCACCCTCACCAGCGCAGCTTGCGCCGTGCCAGCGCCGCCGCCAGTTGATCCATCACATGTTGCGCGTGCGCCTGCGGCAGGTAGTGCAGGGTCAACGCCACATCGCCATGCGCGCCGGCGGTATCCAACTGCAGGCTGCTGGTTCCCAGCAGCTTGTCCAGCGGCGAGCGCAGCAGGCGCAGGCCCTGCACCTTGTCCAGCTCGGCCCAGCGCCACCAGCGCTTCCACCAACCGCCGCGCACGGCCACGTAGTGGTCATCCAGATACCAGCCCATGCGCGCCATCTGCCGATGTGCCACCACCAGCGCCACCGGCAGCCAGGCCAGCACGACCAGGCCCCATGATCCCCAGCGCCAGTAGGCGGCTGCGGCCAGCAGGGGGACCAGCAGCAGCGCACCCAGGCACAGCCGCCACCAGCCACGCTGCGGAATGGACTGCCATTGCTTCGGAGGCCACTGCAGCTGTGGCAGCAGGTGCTGCACCAGTTGCGTGCAGCGCTCCTGGGTTGCCAGCGGCGCCAGCTCGCGCAGGGCGCGGTCCTCATCGCGCGAGGGGCCGCCTGCAGCACTGTCGATGCGCAGCTGGCGCAGGCCGAACCAGCGATGCAGGGTGCTTTCGCGCAGCGTCCAGGCCTGGATGCGGCGACGCGCCACGCTGCTGCGGGTGCGGCTGAGCAGGCCGGCCGACACGGTCAGGCGGCGATCCTGCTCGCTGAGCGTGAAGCCGTGATAACGCAACAGGGTCAGCACCACCGAAAGCACTCGCAAGCCCAGCCAGCCCAGCAGCAACGCGGCAGCCAGCAGCAGGAAGGCGCCGGCCACGCCGGGATGCAGGTGGCTGGCATAACCGAAGGCTTCCTGGCCGCCACGCTGGATGGCCGCGTCCATCACCGGCCGCGGCACGGTCTGGAACAGCACACCGAACGCGGCAATCGCCAGTGCCCAACCCCGGTTGGAGAGCAGGCCCATGCGCACCACGTCCCAGCTCGACAGGCGCAGCAGCACGTGCTCGGCGTCGGCCCCGGTGAGGGAGGGGGCGGCGACAACGTCAGCGGCCTGCGGTGCCTGCCCACGCTGGCGCACCAATCGTTCCAGCGCCAGCGCCTGGTCCAGCTTCAGTACGCGCATCTCCGCTTCCGGGCGCACGCCGCCGGCCGATTCCAGGCGCAGCTCGGCCACGCCGAACAGCCGGTGCAACGGGTTCTGCCGCACTTCCACGTTGTGGATGCGGGCGAACGGGATCTCGCGGCGGTTGCGCGCCAGCAGCCCGCTGCGCACGGTGATCGCATCGTTGCCGATGCGGTAGCGGTAGCTGAGGTACTGCAGCACCGATACCAGCACCAGCGCGGCAATCGCCGACAGCGGGATCAACTGTGCCCACATCGGATCGCGGTCGCCGCGCTGGCCGAACACCAGCAGCGCGACCAGCGGCAGGAAGTAGTGGCGCAGCTGCATCAGCAGCACGAACAGCCATGACCACGGGTGCAGGCGATGATCCTCGCCACCCTTGGGCAGCGACGCGGGCAGGGGCGGTGGCTGGCTCACAGGGCGTCGGCGTCCTGGTCGAGCTGATGCGACAGGGTGTCGCGCAGGCGCTCGGCGTCGGCATCATCCAGGCCGCTTACGGTCACTGCGCTCATGCGGGTCCCGGCAGTGTGCACGATCAGCGTGGCCAGGCCGGCGCGGCGTTCCAGCGGACCACGACGCAGGTCCAGGTGCTGCACGCGCGAAATGGGAATGCGCGTTTCCAGCTGCCACATCAGGTCGCGGCGCAGGCCCAGGCCCTGTGCATCCAACCGCCAGCGGGTGCGGGTCAAGCGCCGGCGGCCCAGCCATGCACCGAAGGCAATGCCGATCAACAGTCCGGTAGCAGCCGTCCACAGGCCGCCGGGCAGATCTAGAAACCAGGCGGCCGCAGCCAGTGGCAGGCCCGGCACGAACAGGCCGCCGAAAGCACCTTCCAGTGCAGCGAGGCGGGCGGCGCGTTGTGGCAGCGACTGCCAGGCATCGGTGGGTGGGGAAGGCAGGGGGACGTCGGTCACGCGGGCTCCGTCAGGTGGCAGGGCGGGCGATGGCGGCCGAAACCGCACCGCGCAGACGGTAGCAGGTCGGCTGCGTTACTGCGCAGCCTGGATCAGCGCGTCCACGTCCAGCATGTGGCCTGCGCGATCAGCCTTGGTGCGCAGGTAATGCTCGTTCTCGGCGGTGATCTCGCCGGTGACCGGAATGCAGTCCAGCACCTCGATACCAGCGTTGCGCAGGCGCTGTGCCTTGGTCGGGTTGTTGCTGAGCAGGGCCACGCGCGAAATGCCCAGGCCATGCAGCATCGCCACCGCACTGCCGTAGCGGCGCTCGTCGGCGCCGAAGCCCAGCTGTGCATCGGCATCGATGGTGTCCAGGCCATCGTGCTGGTAGCCGTAGGCGCGCATCTTGGCCGCGATGCCGGTGCCGCGGCCTTCCTGGTCCAGGTACAGCAGCACGCCGCCGCCCAGTTCCTTCAGCTTGCGCAGGCCGCGCCGCAGCTGGTCGCCGCAGTCGCACTTGAGCGAACCGAACAGGTCGCCGGTCAGGCACGAGGAGTGCACGCGTACCGGCACCACCGCCGACAGATCCGGTTCGCCGACGATGATCGCGACCTGGTCGCGCTGGGCCACGCCGCCACGGAACACTGCGAAGGTAGTCATGCCGACGTCGCGCAGCGGCACTGGCGAACGCGCCACCAGTTCGTAATCGTGGGCGGCATGCGCGGCGCCTTCGGCGAGGTCGCACAGGGCCACCTCGGCGGCACCATCGAAGGTGCGGTCATCGGCATCCAGGCGCACGGCCACCATTGCCGGCAGCAGCAGGCCCAGGCGGGCCAGTTCCACTGCGCCGGCATCGAAGGCGTCGCCGGCGCTCCAGCCGTCCGGCATCGGGCCGGGCTCGCGCAGGTAGCCCAGCGAGGGCAGGGCATCGAAGGCAATGCCGGCCAGCGGCAGGCGCGCGCCTTCCGGAGCCTCCACGCCGAGCACGCGGGCGCGGGTGGCGGTCAGGAACAGGTAGTGGCGCTCGCGCGCGGCACCGGCGAAGGCGGCGAAGCTGCTCGCGGTGGCGCTGTCCAGGGCGATCACCGCCAGGCGCTGGCCCTGGCCATCGTGGAGCAGCACCGGGCGGCCGGCACGCAGTTCGGCCACCGCGCGTTCGCAGCGGATCGCGGCGGGGTCGCCGAACAGGGAAGAAGCAGCGGGCATGGCAGGACCGGGGGAGGCGGACATCGCAGTCTCTATGGGGGCGCCGGCGTCGTATTCAACGTGGTGCGGCCGCCGGTCGCAGGGGCCGGGGACCTGGGTGGAGCGGCCGTCAGTGGGGATGCTCTTCGGTCGCGTAGGGGTCTTCCTCGCCACTGCCCGGTGGCCGCAGCGTATAGCGCTTGTAGGTCCACTGGTACTGCGCCGGGTCGCGGCGGGCGATGCGCTCGATGCCGGCGTTGAGCGCGGTGGCGGCCACCTGCGGGTCCGGGTCGGCCACGGCGGGGTCGGTCGCTTCGATATGCAGGGCGAATTCCATGTCCGGCCCAATGCGCTCGCACCAGCCATACAGCACGGTAGCGCCGGTGCGCTCGGCCAGCCGGTTGACCAGGGTCATGGTCAGCGCCTGCACGCCGAAGAACGGCACGAACACGCCGTCGCCGGCCTTGGGCTGCTGGTCGGGCAGGATGCCGGTGGCACCGCCGTCCTTGAGCACCTTGAACAGCTGGCGCACGGCCGGTCCTTCGGCGCGCACCTGCTGCACGTTCTGGCCGCCCCGCACCAACTGCAGGAAGGCATCGCTGGCCTCGTCCTCCGGTGGCTTGTAGACGATGGCGATCTGACCGCGCGAGGCCAGCCACTGGTTCAGCAGCTCCCAGTTGCCGAAGTGCGGGGCGGCCACGATCACGCCCTTGCCACTGGCCAGTGCCGCGTCGTACAGGGCTTCGCCGTGGCGCTGCTTCAGGTGGAGGCGCAGGTTGTCGGCCGGTTCCTGGCTCCACAGGCGCAGGGTCTCGATGGCCTGCAGCGCCGTGGAGCGCAGCAGTTCACGGTGCAGGCGGTCGCGTGCAGCGCCGTCCAGTTCCGGATAGATCAGTTCGAGATTGCGCCGGGTGACGCGGCTTTCACGGGCATTGAGACGGACCCAGGTCCACGCCAGGACGCGCGCGAGCCCCCGCAGCAGCGGCCAGGGCAGGCGGGCGAACAGGGTGGTGGCGCGGTATACCAGCCGGGCTTTGCGTTGCGGATTCATCGGCGCCAGTTTAGCCAAGGGCGCTGCTATCGTGGCCGGCCCTGTTCATTGGAAGCCTACGATGCTCGTCCTGATCCAGCGTGTCAGCCAGGCTGCCGTCCATGTCGATGACGAGGCGGTGGGCCAGATTGGCCCCGGCCTGCTGGCCCTGGTCGGCATGGAGCCGGGTGACACCGAGGCCCAGCTGCGGCGGATGGCCGAGCGCCTGCTGGGCTACCGGGTGTTCGCCGACGAGGCCGGGAAGATGAACCGGTCGCTGCGCGACACTGGTGGCGGCCTGCTGCTGGTCAGCCAGTTCACCCTGGCGGCCGACACCCGTTCGGGCATGCGCCCGAGCTTCACCAGCGCCGCGCCGCCGGACGAGGCTGAACGCGGGTTCAATCAATTTGTCGAGATCTGCCGTGAAAATCACGCGCCAGGGGTGGAAACGGGCCGATTTGGTGCCCATATGGTCGTCAGCCTGGTCAATGACGGTCCCGTGACCTTCCTTCTCAGGCCCTAGGCCGCCGGGACCACCGCCCGGCAGGCGGGGCCCCGGGCTGGTATAATGCTACGTTCCCTATTTCTCCCTAGCCGGTGGCGCGAGCACTACATGGCCAACGAACGTCCTGCCCAATCCGAAATCAAGCAACTGATCAGCAAGGGCCTGGAACAGGGCTACCTGACCTACGCCGAAGTCAATGACCATCTGCCGGACGACATGGTCGACCCGGAACAGATCGAAGACATCATCGGCATGATCAACGGCATGGGCATCGATGTCCATGAAGTTGCGCCGGATGTGGAAACCCTGCTTCTCAACGATGGCAACACCGGCAACCGCGAAGTCGATGACACCGCGGCCGAGGAAGCTGCCGCCGCGCTGAGCGCGCTCGACACCGAAGGTGGCCGTACCACCGACCCGGTGCGCATGTACATGCGCGAAATGGGCACCGTCGAGCTGCTGACCCGCGAAGGCGAAATCGCCATCGCCAAGCGCATCGAGGAAGGCCTTTCGCAGGTCCAGGCCGCCCTGGGCCAGTTCCCGGTCTCGGTCGAGTCGCTGCTGACCGACTACGAAGCCCACAAGGAAGGCAAGAAGCGCCTGGCCGAAGTGATCGTCGGTTTCAACGACTTGGTCGACGAAGAGCCGGCGCCGCCGGCGGCCGCTGCCGATGACAGCAGCGATGCCGACGCCGAAGGCGATGAGGACGAGGACGATGATGTCGAGGGTGGCGATGAAGAAGCCGCGCCGACCGGTCCGGATCCGGAGGAAGTCGCTGCGCGCATGCAGGCGCTGAGCGATGCCTTCAACGCCTTCAGGAAGGCCGCGACCAAGGGCGACAAGAAGAACCTGCCGCGCCTGCGCGAAGAGATGTCGGCGGTGTTCGTCACTCTGAAGCTGCCGCTGCCGCTGACCGACGTGCTGACCAAGCAGCTGCGCGACACCATGGCGTCGATCAAGGCCCATGAGCGCCGCGTGCTGAACCTGGCCACCGTTACCGCCCGCATGCCGCGCAAGGACTTCATCCGTTCCTGGGAAGGCAACCAGACCAACCTGGAGTGGGTGGAAGACGCACTGAAGCGCAAGCAGAAGTGGTCGTCGGCCCTGCGCGAAGTGAAGGACCAGATCATCGCCGAACAGCAGGCGACGATCGACATCGAGAAGCTGACCCAGCTGGACCTGGAAGAGCTGAAGGAAATCAGCCGTGCCATGGCCTATGGTGAAGCCAAGGCGCGCAAGGCCAAGAAGGAAATGGTCGAGGCCAACCTGCGCCTGGTGATCTCGATCGCCAAGAAGTACACCAACCGCGGCCTGCAGTTCCTCGACCTGATCCAAGAAGGCAACATTGGCCTGATGAAGGCCGTGGACAAGTTCGAGTACCGTCGCGGTTACAAGTTCTCGACCTACGCCACCTGGTGGATCCGCCAGGCGATCACCCGCTCGATCGCCGACCAGGCGCGCACCATCCGTATTCCGGTGCACATGATCGAGACGATCAACAAGTTGAACCGCATTTCCCGCCAGATGCTCCAGCAGTACGGCCGCGAGGCTACGCCGGAGGAGCTGGCCAAGGAAATGGACATGCCGGAAGACAAGATCCGCAAGGTGATGAAGATCGCCAAGGAGCCGATCTCGATGGAAACCCCGATCGGCGACGACGAGGATTCCCATCTGGGCGACTTCATCGAGGACACCAACGTGGAGTCCCCGATCGAGAACACCACCAACATCAACCTGTCTGAAACCGTGCGCGACGTGCTGGCCGGCCTCACCCCGAGGGAAGCCAAGGTGCTGCGCATGCGCTTCGGCATCGACATGAACACCGACCACACGCTGGAAGAGGTCGGCAAGCAGTTCGACGTGACCCGCGAGCGCATCCGCCAGATCGAAGCGAAGGCCCTGCGCAAGCTGCGTCACCCGAGCCGCTCGGAGCAGCTGCGCAGCTTCCTGGATATCGATTGACGGGTATCCGCTGCATATGAAGCACCCGACAGACCCCGCGCAAGCGGGGTCTGTTTTTTTGCCCGCGTTCGTCCGCGTCGCGCGCGACGGGAAAGGATGCGTGTCCTGTTTTCGCACTGGTCAATGGAATGCCGATGAAACTGCCGATCCTGCTGCTCTCGCTGTCACCGCTGGTTGCCTGGGCGGATACTCCACAACCACCGGCATGCAATGCCGAGAGTTTCTTCAGCAGCCAGTTCGACTATGCCGTGGGCCGCGTGGTCGATGCCGGGCAGGTGCTGCTGCTGGGCGAGGCAGAAGGCTGCCTGGACGAGGAGCGGGACGGGTGCCGCAGTGGCGAGGAGATGGAACCGGGCACCGGCCTGGTGATCGGCGACCGCTGGAACAGCTACTACTGCGTGAAAGCACGTTCGCCGAGCAAAGAGGTGGTGGGCTGGGCGCCGGAGTCGCGTGTGATGAAAACCAGCAGCTACGTCGAGACCAGCCTGACCGACTGGGTCGCCCATTGGGAGCGCAGTGACGGAAATGCCATCGACATCGCAGCCAAGGGGGACGCATTCGAGCTGAGCGTGCCCGGTAACCACGAGGGAGCGGCGCCGCGGGTTCTGGGTCGCGCTGCACCAGAGGAGGATGAGGACGTGCTGCATCTGCATCAGGGGCGCTGCACGACGCGAGTACTGCTGCGCGGCACCGACCTGGTAGTGGCCGACAACGGACAGTGCGATGAGCGCGAACGCCGCCTGCGCGGTGAATACCACAACCGTGCGCCGTTGGATCGGTTGATGCAGCGCCTGGGGCAGTAGTGGCGCGCAGTGGAAACCCTTTGCCGGCCTCACTACACTGTGAGGCTGCGCCGGGCCTATAGCTCAACGGTTAGAGCAGGGGACTCATAATCCCTTGGTTCCAGGTTCGAATCCTGGTGGGCCCACCATCGAATCAGGCACTTTGGATCATCCGCAGTGCCTCCTTCGTCAAACCGACGCGGCCCGATGACCGCTCGGTGAGCGTCCACGCCCCGCTACCGTTGCCGTTGGTCGCGGGCTGCCCCTGCGTCCTGGGGCGTTCACTGCGAAGCGCTCCTGGGTGCGCGAATCCAACGCCTCCAACCTTGTGCTTGGGCGGGAAGATGCCCTTCTCTCTCCCGCGGTGGATGTCGATGGGCCTCCTGAGCCGGCATGGCAGGTGCAGGGTGAGCGCTAAAGGGAAGGGCCGGCCGCCTCAAGGTTCACGCGGACATTCTCGATGGAACTGCTGGGGGGCACCGGCGCAGGTGACTCAGGGATTCCGTACCCGGCTGAAGTGCGCGATTATCTGCCCGCGGGACTTCCGCAACCCGACATTGCGTTCCAGCCTTTCCAAACGAATAGAGTCCAGGGGGATCTATGCTTCGTTTAGTGATTGCTGTAGCCGTGCTGCTGTTGCTCGTCACTCCTACCCGAGCCCAGCCCGGGCCAGTGTGGTTCCAGGTCAACATGAGCTGCACCTACACACCCGTTCAAGCGCGATGCGTGATCGTCAACAGCAGCAGCCTGCCCATGTATTGTGACCTGCGCGCAGATGCCAAGCTGATCACGGGCCATTTCCTGTATGCGTACATGAAAGACTGGGTTCAACCGCAGGATTGGCGCCACGTGTTCGTGTACTCGAATCCGCCGAATCCGCCGATACAGGCCGTGGTGGGTGGCGGGATGTGCCGGCACTAGCGCATCGGGGCCATTGATGCGATTGACGCAATCAGAGGCAACAATGGCCCCGTCCGCTTGGATGTTTGCCAAGCGTGATTGACTGCATGCAAGCATCGGGCGCGTCCAGCGAGCGCGATGGCGATACGCCGAAAGCGGGTGCATTCCAGGTTCTATTGGAGTGGACATCCAGAATGGGTGGAGCGATCAGTGCAGCATGAGGCCGGGTACGATCCGCTCCAGGAGACGCGCGGCGGATACGCCCGATGGGCTCCTGTGCAGACGGTGGTTGTGCAGAAGGTGGCAAGATGCGACATCCGCCGATCCGTACGACAAGGAGCCCGCATGAAGCGCATTGCCTGCACGTTCGTCGTCCTGACTGCTCTTGCGGCATTGCCTGCCGCTGCAGCAGAGCCACCCGACTCACCCAAGCGCCCGTCCGTTGAAACCCTGCAACGCCTGATCGTCGACAGGGCACCACAGACGCGCGTGGAAACACCCGACCACGAGCGCATCACTGCACGGCGTATCGATATCGTCGATGACACGGGCGTGATCCGCATGACGCTGTCCGGCAAGACGCCGGCGCCGATCATCGATGGCCTGCAGTACAAGCGCGCCTTCAACGTGGCCGGCATGGTGCTGTATGACGACACGGGCAGCGAGCGTGGTGGTTTCGGTACTGCCGATGTTGACGGTGGCATGGCGGTGCTGGCGCTGGATCACCCGGCGATGGATGCGATCGGCTGGCGGGTATCGCCGGACGGCGCGGTGAGCTTTTCGATCAACCAGGCGCCGAAGCTGATCCGCGAGCCTGCGCTGGGCAACAAGCTGATTCCCGGCGTGCAGGCACCGACCCGAATCGGCCTGGTGGTCGGCTCTGACGGCACGCCGGCCATCGCGTTGAATGACACGGCCGACCGCACGCGCCTGCGCCTGACCATCACGGCCGAGGGTTACGGCGCCATCGAGTTCCTGGATGCGCAGGGAAGGGTGATCCACACGCTGGCGCCGGAGGCCGGACTTCGCCGCTAGCGCGTACGCACCACGGATCGAGGCTTACCCGCGCCGCCCACGCCCATCAATGCTGTAGCGCCCCGCCCCGGTGCAGGCCAGCAGCAGGAACCCACCGGCCAGCCCCAGGTTCTTCAGGAACATGATCTGCTGGGTCTGGTCGGCGAAGTTGTGATGGAAGATGAACGCGGTGACCAGGCTGAAGCCGGCCAGTAAGACCGACACCAGCCGGGTCTGGAAGCCGAGCAGGAGGCACAGGCCGCTGCCGATTTCGAAGGCGATGGTCGGCCACAACAGGATGCCGGGCATGCCCATCGCTTCCATGTAGCCCTGGGTGCCGCTGAGATCGCCGAGCTTGCCCAGCCCGGACACCAGGAACAGCGCCATCAGCAGGAGGCGTGCAAGCAGGTAGGCGAGCGAATGCGATGAGGTGCTCACAGGGATGTCCTCGGGGATGGCAGACGAAGGCGATCGGAGCCCACCGGCAGTGAAGCCCGTGTCTACGCGGAAGGCAAGGCGCCTTGACAGGCGCCGCGCGGCAGTAGACCTTTCCCGCATGACGATCGATATTGAATCGCTCAGCCTTCGGGAGCTGAGCGCCTTGGTGGTTGCCGCTGAACAGCGGAAACAGCTCATTTCAAGCCGGCGTCCGGCCAGCGCCGTGCGGCGGATGCTGAAAGCCGCTGCGGCCGAAGCTGGCTACACCCTTGAAGAACTCTTTGGCGCAGAGGCCATCGAAGCGGCCGCACCCAGCCGCAAACCCGCACGGCGCAGGGCCGGCAAGGTGGCGGCCAAGTACCGCGACCCGGAGTACAAGCGACTGACCTGGTCCGGCCGTGGGCGCATGCCGCGCTGGCTGGCGTCCAAGGTGCAGAAGGGCCACAAGGTTACCGACTTCCTGATTCCCGGGCTGGCACGGCCGACGGCGCGCAAGAGCAGCCCGATCGGCAAGCGCACGGTATTCAAGAAGGATTGACCCTGCCGCGTTGCTACCCTGGCTGGGTCTTTGAACGAAGGAGCGCTGCGTGGCACACGATGGCAGCATGACAATCCCGACCAGAATGCTCTATATCGCAGCAGGCGCCGCGGTGCTGGTCAGCTTGCTGGCCTGGGTGGTGGAATGGAGCGGGATGGCTTATGTCTGCCCGTACTGCCGCGTGCAGCGCACGGGCATCGGCGTGCTGGGCCTGCTGACGCTGTTCGCGCGCCCGGGCGGTCTCATCGTGCCCTGGTTGTCCTACACCGCAGGTGGGTTCGCGTTCGTGGTCGCGGCGATGCAGCACTTCAACGGCTGGAAGCGCATTTCCGCCGGCGACTTCAGCTTCAACACGCAGTGGTACATCGATCCGTGGTTGCTGTCAGGCTGCGCGATGCTGATCCTGGTGGCACAGCTGATGCTGGTGCAGGCCGCCTGCCGGCGTGGTCTACGCTGAGGCCTGCCCACAGGGCGTAGCATCAGGCGTTCTGGAACACGGCCAGCTGCGCAGCGAAGGCGCGCTGGTAGGCGGGGCGCTGTGTTGCACGGCCCACATAGGCGACCACCTGCGGGTGTTCGTCGAGCAGGCCACTGCTCTTCAGGCGCAGCAGTACCGAAACCATCATCAGGTCGCCGGCGCTGAATTCACCATCCAGCCACGACGCCGAGCCCAACCAGGCGGACAGTTGTGACAGCCGCATACGCACACGCTCTTCGAGCATCGGCAGGCGCTGTGCATACCAGGGCTGCTCGCGCTCCAGCACCCAGGCCATCGAGCGCTCGACGATGGGTGGCTCCACCGTATTCAATGCAGCGAACACCCACATGATCGCGCGCATGCGTGCATCCGGATCAGCAGGAAGCAGGCCGGCATGCTGCTCGGCCAGGTGCAGGACGATCGCGCCGGATTCGAACAGGATCTGGCCGCCGTCCTGCCAGGTGGGAATCTGCCCGAAGGGATTGCGCGCCAGGTGTGCAGGCTGCTTCAGCTCGGCGAAGGTGAGCAACTGCACGTCATAGGGCGCGTCCAGCTCCTCCAGCGCCCAGCGTACGCGCATGTCACGGGCCAGGCCCTGGCCGCGGTCCGGGGAAGTGGCGAATGCGGTAAGGATCGGGCACATCGGGATACTCCTGCAGGCCGAAGGGCCCGCCTTTTCCCTTTCGACGAACGACGGGGCGGGAAATCGACAGCCTTCCCGGGCCACCGGGCGATACACTGTCCATTACCTGTCAACCCTATACCTCCCCATGTGGCAGCGCCGCGCCTCCCTGGCCGAACTGCAGCAGCAACGCGATGTGCTCCAGGCTGAAATGGATGCGGACGCTCTGCGGCTGGTGTCGCAGCTTCCGCCGGATGACCTCGTGGCGGCGCTGATGCCGCAGGCGCGCCGCCTGCAGGAACTCCATCAGCAGATCATGCGGGCTACACCGCCACGCGAACTGATGAAACGCCTGCAAGCGCTTGAACGGCAGCTGCTCGAGCCCGGTGCACAGAGCGCTGGCGTGCGGCAGGGGCTGGAAAGTGAACTGCGCGACCTGCGTCTGTACTTCGGCAATCCGCGCCGTCGCCCATTGACGGCGAAGGTGCTACTGATCCTGTTGGCGGGCGTTGCGGCAGCGTTGTTGCTGCCGAAGCTGCTCGTGGACCTGCTGGTCGCTCTCTAGGCCTTCCTCACCCCGCTCGATGCAGCTTCCGATACTGGTCGGGCGTGCACTGCGCATGCCGCTTGAACATCTCGGCGAAGGCGCTGACCCCTGAGTAGCCCAGCTCCTCGGCGATGCGGCTGATCGGCCGTCGCGTGCACAACGCTTCGGTGGCCCTGACGAAGCGCATTCGCCCGCGCCAGTCACCCAACGACATGCCCAGCTCGCTGCGCGCCAGGCGCTCCAGTTTGCGCACGCTCATGTGGTGCCGTTGCGCGATGTCGGCGACCGTTTCGGCGGCGTGCAGATGCTTTTCCATGTATGTCATCACCTGCTTCAATGCGTCGCTGCTGGCGATCGGCAGGAAGCTGGGCAGTACGGCGGCGTTGACGATCTGGTCGATCACTACGGCCGCCATGCGGCGTTGTGCCGGTGATTGCGGATCAGTCACGCCCTGGCGCGCCAGTTCGTGCAGCAGTTCGCGCAGAAGGGGCGTGACCTCCAGCGCCCGGCACCGCGCGGGCAAGCGGCGTGACAATGCTGGTGACAGATAGGCCGATCGATAGGCCAGCACCGAGCGGTTGCGCGAGTAATGGGCCACGCCGGGTGGAATCCACAGCGCGTAGTGCGGTGGCGACACCATCCACTCGCCCTCGATCTTCATTTCCATCACGCCCTGCGCAACGAAGTTGAACTGCCCCCAGGGATGGCTGTGCGTACCCCAGTCGTTGGGTTCCATTGCGCCTTGCCGGAAGTAGATCGGGCCGGGCAGCTGGCGGAAGGTGGGGATGGGTTCCATCGGTTGCCGCAAGCCCGGGTCGGAGTGGCGCATTTTCGGGATGTCCTTGATATGCGCCAAGCCTACGCTGGGCAACCTCCCACGTACACCCACATTCCGTGAACTATCTTTTTCCGATCCTCGCCTGCCTGTTGTGGGGCGCGAACACCATCGTCACCAAGCTTGCCTCGGGCTCGGTCGGCCCCATCGACATCGGCTTCTTCCGCTGGCTGGTTGCTGCCGTTGTCCTGTTGCCGTTCGCGCTGCCGAAACTGCG
Organism: Stenotrophomonas sp. SMYL41; assembly: GCF_036319965.1. Lineage (NCBI taxonomy): Bacteria > Pseudomonadati > Pseudomonadota > Gammaproteobacteria > Lysobacterales > Lysobacteraceae > Stenotrophomonas > Stenotrophomonas sp. SMYL41. The sequence goes on from NZ_JAWIRX010000017.1 coordinate 61,462, forward strand.
TCATAACCTGCAGACCGTGCGTGCCAACCTCGGGCGCTTCCTGGTGCTGGGCTGCCTGGGCGGTGTGATGTACCAGTGCCTGGCCTATTACGCGGCGCATTTCACCTCGGCCACCAACATGGGGGTGATCCAGGCCCTGATTCCGCTGATCGCGCTGGCGCTGTCACGCGTGTTCATGGGCCACCCGGTGCGTGGCGCCGCTATCGTCGGTGCGTTGATCTCCACGGCCGGCGTGGTGGCGGTGGTATCGCAGGGCGACCTGGCACGGCTGGCGGCGCAGGGCCTGAACCGCGGCGATGCGATCATGCTGATCGGTGCATTGGCCTTTGCCGCCTACAACGTGCTGATGCAGCGCTGGAAGATTCCGCTGTCGATGCTGGAGTCGCTGTTCCTGCAGGCCACGGCGGCGTCGCTGATCCTGCTGCCAGTACAGCTGATGGCCGGCACCGGGGTGAACAACCTGACCGCGGTGGGCTGTATCGGTTTTGCCGCGGTGTGCGCATCGATCCTGGCGCCGTTGACCTGGATGACGGGGCTTTCGCGGCTGGGAGCCGCACGTGTATCCGGCTTCTTCAACCTGGTGCCGATCGTGACCGCTGCACTAGCCGTGCTGCTGCTGGGCGAATCGCTCAGTGGCTGGGTATTGGCCGGCGGCGTGCTCGCAGTGTCCGGTGTGGTATTCGCCGAGTACAGCGCCAAGCGTGCGACGGTTGTGAGTGAGGCCGAACCGGTGTGATGCTCCACCTCCCGCGACGGCGCTGTCTGTGAATGCGGCGTCTTCGCGTGCCTGCGGCGACCGCCCTACACGGGGAGTGCACGTGCCGTCCACGTTGTGCGATGCGCTTACGCTTCAGTCTGGCAGCTCCTTTCCCGGCACACACAGGAGGCCGCCGATGAACACGCCTGGCAAGCCGAAACCCAGCTGGAAGCAATGGCACGTGCTGCTGGTGATCCTGGCGATTGCGCTGCTGGTCAGCCTGATCATCGTCATCGCGCCCTGGTGACGTTCGCACTGCACGCTCAGATGCCGTGAAGGCCGGTGGTGCTGGCGATGAAGAAGTCAGCACGTGTTCTGCAGGGTGATGCGCGAATCAATTCGTACTCACCCGACAGGCACATTCGAACCTCCACAGTGGTGTCGAAGGCAACGCACCCGCGCTGCCATTCCCCGCAGAATTCCGAGCAAACAGGAGCGACGCCATGAGCACCCAGTCCACCATCGAACATCGCCTCAACGACCTGATCGAGATCGCCCGTGATGGCAAGTCGTTCTATGAAGAGGCAGCGACCAAGGTAAAGGACGCCGAGCTGTCGGCGCTGTTCACCCGCATTGCCGGCGTCAAGGGCCGCATCGTGGCGGCGCTGAGCGGCTCGGTGGCCGCCAGCGGCGGCAAGCCGGCCGAGCACGGCACTGTGGTTGGTTCCATGCAGCAGTTTTACGGCAAGGTCCGTGCAGCCTTCGGTGACACCAACTATGGCTACGTGGCTGAACTTGAAGAATCCGAAGACCGCCTGCTGGGCGCGTTCAAGGATGTGCTGAAGGACAACGAGCTGCCGCCCGCCGTGCGCCAGGAAGTGACCCAGCTGCTGCCGGAAGTGCAGGAGTGTCACAACGTGATGCGTGCGCGCAAGCATGCGATGAAGGCGGCCTGACGGTTCAAGGCGACCTTCTCCCCGGGGCGCCACGGCCGGGGCAGTATGCTGCCCCGGCCATCTTCTGCGCTCGTTGTGGACACACGTAAAAAAGGGGCAGCCGCGAGGCCGCCCCAATCCGTCAAGCACATGCTGCTTTGGAATCAGAAACGTACTGACCAGCGTGCATTCGCACCATGGTCACGACTCTCGCTGCCGAACTGGCCGCTGTAGCCCAGCTCCAGCTGCTGTCGCGGGGTCAGCCAGGCCGACAGGCCCAGTTCGGCCACCACCGCGTTGTCGGCAATCGGTGCGCCGTTGACCGCGAATGTGGTGCTGCCGTTGGCGAAGGCAAGGTTGGCGACCTGGCTGCGATCCCCCGAGGCACGGCGATAGCCGACGCCACCGCGCAGGTGCAGCCAGCTTTCCTGCTGGAACGAAGCCTTCAACCCCTTGTCGAAGCGCACGCCGGCGGTGGCGATCGTGGTTCCGGTGTCGTCCACCTTGCCCTGCAGCGCCGCTGCTCCACCGCGTTCGTTGATGCGCTTGAGGTCCACTTCCACGCGCGCCACCTGCACGTACGGTTCCAGCCCCGCTTCCGGGCCACCGAAGCGGTAACCGGCTTCGATGAAGGCCTGGCGGGTACGGGCGTCGTAGCGCGCGCTCAGGCTGTCGCTGAAACCTGCGAAGGCGACGTCACGTGTACTCTTCACCTCGTGCTTGCTCCACGCCACGCCACCGCGCAGGCCGAAGCCGCCCCAGGTGTGGCTGGCATAGGCGCCGAAGTGCGTGTTGTCGATCTTCGACTTGGCGCGGCGGTCCTGCTGCTTGACGTCGGTACGGCCGGTGCCGGCCAGCACGCCGACCTGCCAGCCGGACAACTCGCGGTCGATGCCGACCAGCAGGCCGTTGCTGTTGGCTTCGGTACGGGCGGTGTTGAGATCACCATCCAGCTTGCTGTTGCCACCGATGGCCTGCACCCATGCACCCGTCGCATCACCCGCGTCGGTGCCGGGTGCCGCAGCGCCGGCACGGCGTGACAGTGCGGCATCGCGCACGTAGCGGCTGCCCTCGACCAGGGCGATGGCCGTGGCCGGATGCAGCTCGCCGCTGAGACCGTCGAGCACGCCGCCGACCTGCTGCGGGAACAGCTGCGTCAGCGGCTTGGGCAGGCCCTGGGCGATCGGCAGCAGGTCGGCCGCCGCCGCCACTGCGCGCTGGTTGGGGGTGCTGGCAGCCGTGGTCAGCGAGGTGCCACGGGCGACATCGATGCGCGTGCCATTGGCGCCGTAGGCCAGGCTGAACTGCAGGAAGGGCGAGAACGCGCTGAAGTCGGTCTTGGCGAACTGGCCGCTGATGCCTCCGTCGGCACGCAGGAAGTTGAACTGTTCGCCGAGGTAGTACACGCCCGGTTCCGGCAGTGCGACCAGGGTGCCGCCGAGAGTGGCGGTGCCAGTCACGTGCAGCTGGTCACTGCGGCCACCCGGTGCCAGCTCCGCCGCATAGACGCCGGTAGCGCCCTGCACGTAGTTGCCGTTGATGGTCAGCGTGCCGATCGAGTTGCCCGGCGCGATGATGCCGTCCACGCGGGTGTTGCCGAGCGTGCCGACGCCCTTCAGCAGGCCATTGGCGCCGACCGTGGTGGTGCCACCGGTCTGCGTGCCGTTGAAGGACACCACGCCGCCGTTGACCACCAGGTTGCTGTTGTTCAGCACGCCGCTGGCACTGACCGTGCTGACGCCACCGGTGGTGGTCAAGGCGGTGGAGACCAGGCCGCCGTTGAGCAGGAACCGGCCGCCCTGGACCTCGACCGCCGAGGTGAGCGTGTTCGCACCGTTCAACTCGAGCGTGCCGTCCTGCACGACCGCGCCGTTGAAGCTGTTGTTGCCGCTCAAGCGCAGCCAGCCGATACCGGATTTGGTCAACTTGCCGGGGCCGCCGATGTCGTTGGTCCAGTTGTCCCAGGCATCGCCTTCCCAGACCTTCAGGCCGCCGGCCTTCTGGTTCATCACCACGTTGGTATCCACGCGCAGCGAACCGTAGCCTTCGATGGCCTTGCGCAGGTCGACCATGCCCCAGCCGTAGATTGCGTCGATACCCGGTGCGCCGAGATCGCGTGCGGTGGTCAGCAGCACGTCGCGGACCTGGGCGTTGTCCAGATACGGGAAGCGCTCCATCAGCAGGCCGAGAGCGCCCGTGATGTGCGGCGCCGCCATCGACGTGCCGGTCTTGGTGCCGTAGACGTAGTTGGTGTTCTCGCTGTCGATGATCAGCCGCACGTAGGCGGAGGTGTTCTCGATGCGGCCTTGGATATCGCCCGAGACGATGGTGCTGACGATGTCGGTACCGGGGGCCGAGATGCACCAGGTGGCGGCAACGCCACAGATGCTGGAACTGCCATCGATCACGTAGTCGGTTTCACCTGCGGCGGCATTGGGCCGGCGGACATTGGCGACCGCCAGCCAGTACGGTTCCAGTTCGGGCTTCCAGCGCGGCATCGAGGCGGTGATGCCGGCGACCGCACCGCTGCCGTTGCCGGCCGACCACACCTGGATGAGGGTGGAACCGGGGGTATCGTCGTTGCTGGCGTAGATGCTGCCGTACACGCCGTAGTCGGCACCGATGCTGGCGTACTGCTGGTCCAGCGCGGCGGCGGTCATGTTGCGGGTGGAAATGCCCCAGCTGTGGTTGATGGCGCGTACACCCTGCGCCTGGATCTGCGCATACATGTCCAGCGTAGCGGCATCATCCGGATCGGTGCGGTACACCGCGCGCGGGCGGTAGTAGCCATCCGGGTCGAGGCGCCATTCGTAGTACGTGTCGCCGAACACGCGGGCGGCGGTGAGGTCCGCACCAAAGGCTACGCCGTGCATTCCCGTGCCATCACGGTTGGCGCCGATGGTGCCCAGTACGTGGGTGCCATGATCGGCATAGCTGAAGCCATAGGGCAGGCCAGCCGCGATCAGACGTGCCGCCAGTGAGGCCGGAACGCCGGCGCCGAGTCCGTAGTAGTTGAAGCCTGGCTGTTCGCCGCGGGTCTGCCCGCAGGCGCCGGTACCTGCGACGACACCCGGCGTCGCGCAGTCGGCGCCAATGGTGATGCTGGATGTGTTGCGTCCTGCAAATTCCGCATGCGCCAGCGCGGAGCCTGAGTCGAACAGCGCCAGGCGCACACCCTTGCCGGTCAGGCCGCGTGCATAGGCGTAGTCTGCGCCCATCGCACCCAGGCCCCAATCGGCGTTGAATTCATCGCTGCGCCAGCTGGCCGGATCGCCTGGGCTGCCGAGGACGGCGGTGCTGCCGGCGGCAGGCGCAATAGCCGTGGCTGCGGGCGGCGTGTTGGCAGCGGGCTGCGCCCATGCAGCCTGCAACTGGCGCTGCTGCTGCCAGGCATCAAGTGATTCGCCAGCCATGGCGGGCAGCGCGGTGGCCAGCAGCAGCGAACTGGCGACGGCAAGCGCCAGCGGGCGGTGCGACAGGGAGCGGGACGAACGGCCGTACAGCGGGTGATTCATCAGACAACTTCCTTGGTTGACGGACAACAAGGCCGTTAACGCCAAGGCGCGGCGGTATCCCCCAGTGATGTGAAGGGAATTTTATGAACGCGTTAATTATGTGTGACGCACACGTTCACCTGGTTTCCCCTTGGCCCCTTTACCGTGGCCGGGCCTGGGCTCACCAGGCTTATCAAGGAGCGATGTCGATGCGTACTTTCAGGAAAGTGATCGCCGGTGCCGTGTTCGCGTTGGCCTGCAGTGGCTCGGTGGCCGTGGCCGGGCCGATTCCGCCCTGCGATCTGCCCTGCTGGAAGGCCTACCAGGCGTGTGTATCCGGCGGTGGTGATGCCATGGAATGCCAGTACGAATACGATCGATGTGTCATGGAGCGCTGCGGCGCGGTGTAACCCCTGCCGTGAACGGCTGAGGGCGGGCCCCGTCTGTGACGGGGCTCTTCTGTTTGTGCGCAGGGTCGGGCAGTCTCGACGCATTCTTCCTGCTGGAGTGGTCCATGGCCGTCAAGCGTGTCGTCGCCAACATCGCCACCCCCGACCCCGCGTGTGCCGCAGCGTTCTACGGCGAACTGCTCGGCATGCCGGTGGTGATGGACCATGGCTGGATCGTCACCCATGGCGGGCAGGGCAGTGCGCTGGCACAGGTCAGCTTCGCCAGCGAAGGGGGTTCCGGCACACCGGTGCCGGACCTGTCGATCGAAGTGGACAACCTGCAGGAGGTGCTGGAGCGCATGCGCGCGGCGGGCATCGCGCTGGAATATGGCCCGGCCGACGAGCCCTGGGGCGTGCGGCGCTTCTTCGTCCGCGACCCGTTCGGTCGGTTGTTGAACATCCTCGCCCACGCCTGAGCGACGGCGAGCGCTTCAGCGCCGCGTGCCGCCACGTTTCGGGGCCGGCGACACGCCGACCATGCGCAGGCAATCGGCCACCACCGCCGCAATGAAGGTCTCGGCGTCCTGTGCCGGTGCCGCGATCAGATCGTCGGTGGCGCCGTGCACGCCGGCATAGATCAGCGAGGCCGTGACCTGCGGTGCCGGCAGCTGCCACAGGCCTGCACGGGTGCCCGCCTCGAGGATGTTGAGCAGCTGCTGCTGGATGGCGTTGCGCTCGGCATTGCCGCGCTGGTGGTGGTGATGGTTGGCGTAGACGACGTCGTGCAGCGCGTGCGTGCGTACATAGATCTCGATGTTGGCGCGGATCCAGGCGCGCAGGCGCGCCACGTCATCGTGGGCAGGCTGCTGCTGCACGGCGTGGTCGACCTCGGCCATGAACTGCTGCGTGTAGCGCTGTGCCAGCGCCTGCAGGATCTCGGTGCGCGAGGCGAAGTAGGTATAGAACGTGCCCTTGGCCACGTCGGCGGCGGCCACGATGTCGCTGATGGTGGTCGCTTCCACGCCCTGTGACAGGAACAGCGCCTGCGCGGCGTCCATCAGCTCTTCCTGGCGGGTTTCAGCGGGTTTGGTACGGGGCCTAGCGGCAGCGGGGATCTGCATGGGGCGGGGTCCGGGTGCGACGGTGCTCATTCTAGCCGTCCTCCCGCATTGACTGACCGCCAGTCATTGACCGACGGTCAGTCAGTCAACTACGATGCGCCCACATCCTCCCCCCGGGATCCGTACATGCAACGCTTCCGACGGCCGGCTTTGGTGCTGGCGGCTTATCTGGGCACCTTCCTTGCCTCGCTGGACATCAGCATCGTCAACGTCGCGCTGCCGACACTGCAGCAGGCACTGCACACCGACATGGCGGGGCTGCAGTGGGTGATCAATGCCTATGCCATCGCCCTGTCGGCGGTGATGCTGTCGGCGGGACCGCTGGGTGACCGCTACGGCCACCGCCGCATGTGGCTGCTCAGCGTGGCGATCTTCACCGTGGGCTCGCTGCTGTGTGCCTGCGCTGGCAGCCTGCCGGCACTGGTGGCGGGGCGGGCGGTGCAGGGCGTGGCCGGTGCCCTGCTGATTCCCAGTGCGATGCCGATCCTCAGCCATGCGTTTCCCGAAGCACGCCCGCGTGCACGCGCGATCGGTGGCTGGTCGGCGTTCAGCGCGCTGGCGCTGGTGCTGGGGCCGCTGCTGGGCGGTGAACTGGTGCAGCGCGCCGGTTGGCCCAGCATCTTCCTGATCAACCTGCCGCTGGGCCTGCTTGCCCTGGCGTTGGGGGCCTGGGGCATTCCGGAGCGGCGGCATCCGCAGCAGGCCGCGCTGGACCCGGTCGGGCAGCTGCTCAGCATTGTTGCGCTGGGTGCGCTGAGCTACGGCCTGATCGCGATCGGCGAGCACGGCCCGCTGGCACTTGCAACGCTGCTGGCACTCGGCATCGCGGCATTCGGCCTGGCGCTGTTTGCGTGGGTCGAGCGTCGCGTGGCGCGGCCGCTGCTGCCGGTGGACCTGTTGGCGATGCCTGGCTTTGGCATGCTCAACCTGGCCTCGTTCGTCCTTGGATTCACCGCCTATGCCAGCCTGTTCTTCCTGTCGTTGTTCTTCCAGCAGGCGCAGGGCCACGATGCGGCGCAGGCGGGTTCGCAGCTGGTACCGCAGTTCCTGCTGATGGGCGTGGTGTCATTGTTGTTCGGCCGCCTGGTGGCACGCATCGGGCTGCATACCGCGCTGGTGTCGGGGTATGCACTGACCGGCGTGGCCCTGTGTGCGATCGCCACGTTTGCGCCGGGCACGGGGCGTGGCCACGCCAGCGCCCTGCTGACGCTGCTGGGCGTTGGCATGGGCCTGGCGGTGCCGGCGACCGGTATGGCGGTGATGGCCTGTGTCCCCGTGGAGCGGGCTGGCATTGCGTCGGCCACGATGAACGCGCTGCGCCAGGCGGGCATGAGCCTGGGCATCGCGCTGCTGGGCAGCCTGATGGGCCTGCGCGCGGTGCGGCAGTTCGCTGCGACCGCGCAGGCGGCAGGGCAACCCGCAGTGGCCGCACAGGCGCGCGCGCTGATCCTGCAGCCGTCGGCATTGCTGCCAGGGGCGCAGACGCTGGCCTGGTACCGCGGCGCAATCGCCAGCGGTTTCGGCTGGGCGATGGCCGTCGCCGGCGTGCTGGCCCTGCTGGCAGCGCTGGGCCTGTACCGCCAGCGCCAGCGCGCTTGAGTGCGCTGCAGTCAGCCCTGCTGGCGTTGCGGCCCCTCCTCCGTGGTTGGCGAAGGTTTGGCCACGTGCTGCTGTTGCTGCTGCCGTGCATTGGCGTGGCGCGCGTGCCCGCCTTCGCGGCCGATCGCCGCCATGTGCTGGCGATTGCGGCTGATTGCCTCGCCGCCCTTGCGTCCCGCCACGCGTGCCTCGGCCGGGCTGAACTCATGTGCATTGCCGGACGCATGGGCGGCGCGTCCGCCCTTTGCAGCGATCGCGCGCTGCTTGTCCTGGTCCATCGAAGCGAAGCCACGAGGGGAGGTGCCGTGATGCTGGTCAGCCATGTGAAGGCTCCCGTTGCATGGAAGGGACGCTCATCCTTGCCGGAGCCCGGCTAAGGAAGTGTCCGCACCGGCATCGCTGCCTTCACGCCCCACCGCACTGGCATTCACGGCGCAGCTACGCTGCTGCGCGGATTGCGCGGCTTGGCGAGCATGGGCCGTCATGCGCGATGGCCACGCAGAGAGGACAGAACAGCATGAGCACATTCGGGTGGCTCGCACTGCTGGGCTGTGCAGTGCCACACGCTGCAGCTGCGCGTGGCAGATGGCAGCTGGATCTTCCTCAGCGAAGTCGAGATGGCCGCTGAGCAGCAACGCCTCAGCGCCGACGGGCGTCCTGCAGGCGCTGTGCGAAGGGCCGCTGTTCGAGCACCACCAGTGCTTCGCGCAGTACCTGCTCCAGCGACTGGCCGAGATCCGCATCGAGGCTGCGCGCTGCCTGTGCGGTGGCCTGCCACTGTGCCTGCAGCGCAGGCAACGCCCGTCGCGCGCGTGGGCTCAAGTGCAGGATGCGTTCGCGCCCGTCATCGCCGCTGGCTGCGAGCAGCCAGCCAGCGCGCATCATCGCCGCCACTGTCTGGCTGAGCGCCGAGTGGCTGAGCCCGCAGGCCAGCGCCAGGTCCTTGATCCGGCAGGGGCCCTGCGCCATCAGCGTGCGCAGTACTGGCGTGTAGCGGGGCCGGTAGTCCAGTTGCAGATCCTGGTAGGCCTGCTCCACAGCCGGGTCCAGCTGGTCGAGCAGGGCGCGCAGCAGGGTGCCCACCGTGGCGTGTTGGAGATCCATGACCAGAATGATATATAAGCACTTATATATCTTCAATGCGGGGGTGGATGATGGCGGTCTCCTGGATGCTCGGCGTGCTGCTGGCGGCAGCCTGCCCCGCGCAGGACGGGGTCCTGCAGGCGGCGGCCAGCGCCGTGCAGGCGCAGTACCTGGACGAGGCGGAGGGCGCCCGCATCGCCGACGCCCTGCGCAGCTGGTCGACGCAGCAGCGCTATGCGGGCAGTTGTGCAGATTCTGTTGCGTTCAGCGCACGCCTGAACCAGGACCTGGACACGTTCGATGGCCACTTCCACGTTGAACGCGTAGACGTGGCGGCCGGCCAGGACGACTGGTTGATGGCCTGGCGCGCCGATGCCCGCAGCAATGGCGCCGGCGTGCGCGAGGTGCGGGTGCTGGAGGGCAACGTTGGCTACCTGCGGCTGAGTACCTTCTATCCGCTGGATCTGGCACGGCCGAAGCTGGCGGCGGCCTTCATGCTGCTGGCCGACACTGATGGCCTGGTGCTGGACCTGCGCCAGAACGGGGGAGGTGATGATGCAAGTGCCGATCTGTTGGTACGCACGCTGCTGGACGCGAAGATCGACACAGTGCAGCAGCTGGACCAGCGCGGCCGGCGCACGCCGGTACCGCTGCCACCGGCGAACCTGCCCGCCTACCTGAAACCGCTGGTGGTGCTGATCGACCGCCGCACCGGCTCGGCGGCCGAGTTCGTCGCCTACTCGCTGCAGGCCTTGGGGCGCGCGCGCATTGTCGGCACGCGCAGCGGCGGCGCAGCGCATATGTTCGGCGATCCTGTGCTGCTGCCCGATGGCTATCAGATCAGTATTCCCGATCGGCAACCGATCAACCTGCGCACCGGCGGCAACTGGGAACGTACCGGCGTGAGGCCTGATGTGGCCGGTGGCGACGATCCGCTGTTCATCGCGCGGCAACTGCTGGCGCCTGCGAAGTCGTCAAGATGAACGCACGATTGCATGGCTGTCCTATCGCAGATGCGCGATTGCATGCCTAGAATCGAAGCATCCCGGTAGTTCCCGGGCGCTTCGAGTGAATGGACTCAATGAAGATTCTGTTGACCGGCAGTTCCGGGCGCATCGGGCGCGCGATCTTCGGTGCGCTGGCGGCCGCCCACGAAGTGGTGGGGCTGGATCGCAGTCCGTTCGCCACCACGCGCATCATTGCCGATGTCACCGATCGCCAGGCGGTCACGCGTGCGGTGCAGGGCGTCGACGCGGTCATCCATACCGCGGCCCTGCATGCCCCGCATGTCGGGCTGGTGCCGGACGCGGTGTTCCAGCAGATCAACGTGGAGGCAACCGCGCACCTGCTGCAGGCCGCGCGCGAAGCCGGCGCACGGCGTTTCGTGCTGACCAGCACCACGGCGCTGTACGGTCATGCCGTGGTAGCCGGTGGCTGCCGTTGGATCGACGAAGACACCGAGCCGCTGCCGCGCACGATCTACCATCGCACCAAGCTGCAGGCCGAGACCCTGGCTGAAGCTGCCGCCACGCCGGGCTTCAGCGTTCGCGTGCTGCGCATGGGCCGGTGCTTCCCGGAACCGCCCGAACGGATGGCGATGTTCCGCCTGCACCGCGGCATCGATGCCCGCGATGTGGCCAGCGCACATGCTGCACTGCTGCTCGACGAAGGCGCCCGATTCGCCCGCTACCTCGCCTGCGCACCGACGCCGTTCCGGCGAGAGGACTGCCTGGAGCTGGCCACCCACCCGCGCAGCGTACTGGCCCGTCGCGCGCCGCAACTGCTGGCCGAATTCGAACGCCGTGGCTGGCCGCTGCCATTGAGCATCGACCGTGTCTACGACAGTGCCCGCCTGCGCAGCGAGCTGGGCTGGCAGCCGTGCTTCGGGCCGGACGACGTGCTGCAGCAGTACGCCGTCGGCAGCATCGAGGTACTGCCGCGCGCGCAGTGGATCAAGGACCGCGTGGCCGAGTGAGGGCGACGCAAAGGATGGGTAGCTGCCCCGACCCTGAGCGGATTCAGGAATGTGCAGGCTGGTTGCCTCAACCTCGTTGGCGGGCGGCCGCTAACCCGGTGCGCTTCCAGCGCCGGGCCCGTCCCGGCGGCCGGTGGCCTGCGCGGTGCCCTGGTGGCGCCGGTCGTCCTGAACTGCCTTGCGGACCCTCCCATGCCTTCTTCCCGTTCCGCCGCTGCCCGCCGCCCGGGCAGCATCGCCCACAAGCTGATGCTGGGCACCGCCGCGATCGCGCTGCTGTGCTTCGGCCTGACCGCGTTCCTGATCTACCGACAGGCCAGCGCCAGCCTGATCAGCGCATCGCGCCAGACCATGACCAGCGAGGCCACCGCCGAAGCACGCCGGGTAGCGGCCGATCTTGGTACGGCCTTCGCCAGCAACGATGCCATGGTCGAAAGCGTATTGGCCCAGCGCGCCCGTGGTGATGTCCCCGATCGCGCCAGCCTGGCCGCCGTGCTGGGTGAGCAGCTGCGCGCCCATCCGGAATGGCTGGGCAAGAGCACCATGTGGGAGGCCGATGCCTTCGATGGCAAGGATGCCGATTTCGTCAACACCGAAGCGCACGATGCCACCGGCCGCTACATGAGCTACTGGGCATGGCATGACGGCAAGCCACAGCAGTCGGTGATGACCGACTACACCGAGACTGCCAGCGGTTCCGGTGACTGGTACATGGCGCCCAGCCGCGACAGGCTGCCGAAGGTCAGCGAACCGTACGCCTATGACATCGCCGGGCGGCAGGTGCTGATGAGTACGTTGAGCACGCCGATCGTCGAGAACGGCAGGTTCCTGGGCGTGTTCACCGTGGACTTCTCGCTGGCGGCACTGCAGAAGCACCTGGCCACGCTGAAGCCGATGGGGGCCGGCCGGGTGGAACTGCTGTCGCCGAAGGGCGTGGTGCTGGCCTCGGCCAATGCCACCGAGATCGGCAAGCCGCGCAACGATGCACTGACCCGCAGCATGCTGGCCGACATCGCCGCCGATCGTCCGTTCGAGGCCTTCAGCCCCGATGCGGCCGGCAACGTGCGCGTGTACGTGCCGCTGCGCGTGGGCAACGCCCCGCAGCGCTTTGCGCTGGGCGTGGTGATGCCGCATGCGGTGATCGTGGCCGAAGCGCGCCAGCTGCTGTGGCTGACCCTGCTGGTCGGCGTGATCGCGGCGCTGACCCTCAGCGCCGGTGTCTATGTACTGCTGCGCCGCCTGGCGATCCGCCCGCTCGCCGAAGCGGTGCGAGTGGCCGGCGACGTCGCCGCCGGCAAGCTGGACAGTACGCTGCCGGCGCGCAGCAACGACGAAGTAGGGCGCCTGCTGGATGCAATGCAGGGCATGCGTGGCCAGCTGCAAGCGGTGATGGCCGCGCAGGCCGAAATGGCGCGCCGCCACGATGCCGGTGAACTCAGCTACCGCATGGATGCCGCGGCGTTCCCGGGCGAGTACGGCCGCATGGTGGCCGACAGCAACCAGCTGGTGGCCTCCAGCAACGCGGTCACCCAGCGCCTGGTTGAAGTGATGCAGCGTTATGCCGTGGGCGACCTCAGCGTGGACATGGAAGCACTGCCGGGCGAGAAGGCGGAGTTCACCGCTGCGATGGCGACCACCAAGCGCAACCTGGCTGCGATCAACGAGCAGATCCAGCAGCTGGCCGCCGCTGCCGCCGCCGGTGACTTCGCCGTGCGCGGTGATGCACTGCGCTTCGACCATGATTTCCGCCGCATGGTGGAGACCCTGAACACGATGATGCAGGTCAGCGACCACAACCTGGCTGCGCTGTCGACGCTGCTGCGCGCGATCGCCGCCGGTGACCTCACTGCCCGCATGCAGGGCGACTTCCACGGCGTGTTCGCGGTGATGCGCGACGATGCCAACAGCACCGTGCAGCAGCTGACCCGGATCGTCGGCCAGATCCAGCAGTCGGCGGCCAGCATCCGCCTAGCCGCTGGCGAGATCGCTGCGGGCAACAGTGACCTGTCGCGGCGCACCGAACAGCAGGCCGCCAACCTGGAAGAAACGGCCGCGTCGATGGAAGAACTGACATCCACCGTGCGCCAGAATGCCGACCATGCGCTGCAGGCCAACGCGCTGGCCGGTTCCGCAGCGGGCGTGGCCAGCGAAGGCGGCGAGGTGGTCGGCCAGGTGGTGCACACCATGGAACAGATCGAGGCGTCGTCGCAGCGTATCGCCGAGATCATCTCGGTGATCGATGGTATTGCCTTCCAGACCAACATCCTGGCGCTGAACGCGGCAGTGGAAGCGGCACGCGCCGGTGAGCAGGGCCGCGGTTTCGCCGTGGTCGCCAGTGAAGTGCGCGCGCTGGCACAGCGCTCGGCCGGTGCGGCCAAGGAGATCAAGGCGCTGATCGACGCCTCGGTGGCGCAGGTCGGTGCCGGTGCACAGCTGGTGCACGGCGCGGGCCGCACCATGCAGGAAATCGTAGGTCAGGTTGGCCGGGTCAACGAGATCATGGCCGAGATCTCAGCGGCCTCGCGCGAGCAGTCGGCCGGCATCGAGCAGGTCAACCAGACCGTGGTGCAGATGGACGAAACCACCCAGCAGAACGCCGCACTGGTGGAGGAAGCCAGCGCCGCCGCCCGCGCGATGGAGGAGCAGGCCGAGCAGCTGGCGGTGGCGGTGTCGCGCTTCCGCCTGCAGGCCGAGCCGGAGGCCACGGCCCGCCGCGCGGCGTGATCCCGGAAACGAAGACGCCCGGCGGGGGCCGGGCGTCGGGTGCATCCTCGCCGCGCATCCGGCGCAGGTCGGTTGGCTCAGAACATTCCTTCAAACGGGTTCCAGCTGGTGCGTCCTTCCACCTTCTCCAGGTAGTAGCTGTAGTTGGTGCTGGAGGCGACAAGGAGGTTCATGGCGATGAACAGCATGCGCCCGACGATGTCCGGAAGGAACATGGTGACGATGGCCAGCACGATGTTGATGCCGATCACCACCAGGGCTTTGCGCCACATGCCGAGGATCAACAGGTAGATGGCGCCGAAGAACAACGCGAAGAAGTTCAGGTTGATCTTCAGGCGGTCACCAAAGGACAGCGCCTTCCAGGCCTGCTTGAAGCCGGGATTCTTGGGGGCGCCGTGCTGGCGGAAGAAATTGAAGCGGAACTGCCACTTCGGGCTGAATTGGGACAGGTCAGTAGTATTCATTGGGGAAACATCCCTGTGAGAAAACGTTTTCATGATAGGACAAGTCCCATTCAGGATCCATGCTCCACCGTCAAAAATGTGACGCCTACCTTGTTCCGGATGCTGTGGCCGGATGCCGCACCGTCACCCGCCCGCCTTGTTTTTAGGATAGGGTGCGCAGTTCCGCTGTCGTCCCGGTTGGACCCGGACGTCGGCGGGATGTCCATGGAGGTTGCATGACCACACCTGCTACACCGGAAAACGCACCGGGACCGGTGCTCCTGCCGACACCTGAAGTGGTGCAGGCACAACAACTGCTCGCGCGCCAGCAACTGGCGGTGGCGATGGACCGTGCACGCACGGCCGCCACGCGGGATGCGGCGCCGGCCGCGCTGGAAAGCGAGTAATCCGCAACACCGACGATCGCGCTGGCCTGCCGCCAGCGCGATCATGGCGCGCGCCGCCGGTCAGAACCGCGCGGTCATGCTGAGGAAGTAGCTGCGCCCGGCCACGAAATAGTCGGTGGAGCCTTCGGCATACAGCTTCTTGTCGGCCAGGTTGCTGACGCCGCCGCGCAGGGTCAGCACCTCGTTGACGTTCCATGCCGCGGTCAGGTCATACAGGGTGTAGGCCTTGAGGAAGGTCGTGGCGGTGCCGGTCTGCTTGCCGGTGTACTGCGCCGACAGGCTGCTGGAGAACACCGTGTCCGGTGTCCAGTCCAGCGACGAGTAGCCGGAGAATTCCGGCGTATCGATCAGGTTGCGGCCGGTGGTCAGGTTCCTGGCTTCCTTCATCCAGGTGGCCGAGGTGCGCCAGCGCCACTGCTCGCCGAAGCGGACATTGAAGTTGCCTTCCATGCCGCTGGTGCGCGCGCGCTGCACGTTGCTCATGCGCGTCCACCAGATGCCATTGAACCTGCCCAGCGGTGCGTATTCGATCTTGTTCCGGAAGTCGGTATGGAAGTAGGTCACGCCGACATCGATCAGGTCATTGTCGAAGCTGATACCGATCTCGCGGTTGGTGCTGGTTTCCGGATCCAGGTCCGGGTTGCCGGCCATGTAGCAGCCGCCGCGGGTATAGCCCAGCGGGATCAGCGAGGTGCAGCCGCGGCCGCCGGACTGGGTGGCAGCGGTGGCCGAATTCTCGGTCAGGCTGGGGGCGCGGAAGCCCTTGGAGACGCCGCCGCGGATCGTCCACTGCTCGGCTGGATGCCAGACCAGGTACGCACGCGGGCTGACGTGGCCGCCGAACTTCTCATGGTGGTCCAGGCGCGCGCCCACGGTCAGGGCCAGGGTGCGATGCAGCTTCAGTTCGTCTTCCACGAACAGCGCCCACGTATCCACTTCCAGACTGGAGCCGCTGACCGCGTTGCCGGCGTAGTCGATGGGCGCGCGGCCGATGGTGTCGGTGTTGGTCAGCTGCTGCCGCTTCCACTGCCCACCCACGGCGAACTGGTGTTCAACGCCCAGCGTGAACGGTGTGGTCAGGCTGCCTTCGATGATCGTATCGGTGGCCTCGGAACGGCCGGTGGCGCCGATATCGTTCTTGTATTCGGTCCAGTACGCACTGAGCCTGGAGGTGCCGAAGCTCCACTGGCCTTCGTGGTTGAGCGCCAACGAGCTGCGCTTGAGCTCACTGGCGCCCCAGGCGCCTTCGTCCTGCTTTTCCAGCGCGGCATCGATGAAGGCCTGCTGCACGCCATGGCCGGCTTCCAATGACAGTTGCTGGGCGTCGCTCAGCTTCCACTGCAGCAGCGCATCGATATTGCGGTCCTTCTCGCCGGCATAGGCATTGCCATAGACCCCGCCATTGGACTGGTCCGAATCGCGGCGCATGCTGTTGGCTCCGATGCGCAGGCCGAAGCGTTCGCCCAGCGGGCCGGAGAAGGTCGCGCCGATCTGCTGGGTGTCGCCACGCTTGCCATCACCGGGACGGGTATAGCTGTGGGTGGCGCTGCCGTTCCAGTCGTCGCCGATGCGCTTGGTGATGATGTTGATCACCCCGCCCATCGCATCGGAGCCGTACAGCGAGGACATCGGTCCGCGCACTACTTCGATGCGTTCGATCTGGTCGGGCGAGATCCAGTTCAGGTCCTGGCGGCCGAGGTCGGGGCGATAGTTGGTCGCCGCCGAGCTGCCCATGCGCTTGCCGTCCACCAGCACCAGCGTGTAGTTGGAGGGCATGCCGCGCAGCTTGATCTTGGACTGTTCGCCGACCGCGCTGAGGCCACCGGTCACGCCCGGCACGCGGCTGAGCAGGGTGGCCAGGTCGGGCACCGGCTGGCGCTCGATGTCCTCACGGCTGATCACGCTGATGCTGGCCGGCGCATCCTTGATCCACTGCTGGTTGCCCGAGGCGGTGACCACCACGGTATCCAGGTCCTTGGTGGAGGCATCGGCGCTGGCCTCTGCGGCGGCCAGGCTGGGCAGGGCCAGCACGCAGGCGGTGGCCAGGGCATGAGCCAGGCGGGTGCGCGGCAGGCGCGCGGAACGGTAACGGGACGACAGGGACATGACGGCTTCCATGGGAGGTGGGGAGACCCTGTGGAAGCAGCAGGCGCAGGCAGACAGCAGGCAGCCACCCTTCCGTGGGTCGTCGGGCGCGCGGCGTGGGCCGGCGCAGCTGGGTGGGTCGCGGCCGTGCGAGAACGGAGACCTGCCTGGTTAATGAAATGATAACCGTTCGCGTTTGTTACGATCCAGTGCCGGGGGCGATACAGTGACATCTGGCCATTCCCCGGCGTGATCGCCCGCTATTTGCTGAATGGGGATAAATCCCGGCGTAGACCTTCGCGCGCGGCTTACATTCAGCGCCCTAGACTGGGCCGCATTTTCGATTCCGCCCCGTTGGAGATCGTGTGGGTTCCGGTAGTGACAGACATCGACTGTGCGGCCTGAAGCCGACACAGCCAGGACAAGTGCGGGCGCCGGGAAAGCGCGCCGGGAACCTTGGTGCATGCAGCCCGGCCGGGATGGCCGGCCGTGCCGGCGGCGCGGAGTAGGCGACGATGGGGGTGCAGACCATCCATGCGGAAGCAGAAACGCCCCGGCTCGATGCCGGCTGGGCGCTGTTGCCCACTGAATCACCCTTGCAGATGCCCGAGCAGACCCTGCGCGAAGGCGCACTGAAGGTCCGGCGGCATCGCACGTCGCCGCGCCTGATCGGCCTGCGCCGGCTGTATATCTTCGGTGGCACGCTCGGCATGACCGCCGTGGCCACGCGGATGATGTGGCGGGTGCTGTCGGCCAATGGCATCAGCGTGCTCGAAGCCTGCCTGCTGGTCCTGTTCGTCGGCCTGTTTGCCTGGATCGCCCTGTCTTTCGCCAGCGCACTGGCCGGCTTCCTGACCGCGGTGTTCGACCGTGGCTATCGCCTCGGCATCGATCCGGACAAGCCGTTGCCGGCCGTGCACAGCCGTACCGCGCTGCTGATGCCGACCTACAACGAAGACCCGCGCCGCCTGCTGGCGGGCCTGCAGGCCATCTACGAGTCGGTAGCAGCGACCGGCCAGCTGGAGCGCTTCGACTTCTTCGTGCTCAGCGACACCCGCCGCGAGGACATCGCGCGCGCCGAGGAACAGGTGTTCGCCGAGCTGCGCGAGCGTGTGCCGGACGGCCGGGTGCGCCTGTTCTACCGTCGCCGTGGCGACAACAGCGGGCGCAAGGCCGGCAACATTGCCGACTGGGTCCGCCGCTTTGGCGGTGCCTACCCGCAGATGCTGATCCTCGACGCCGACAGCCTGATGACCGGCGACAGCATCGTGCGCCTGGTGGCCGGCATGGAGCACAACGCCGACGTCGGCCTGATCCAGACCCTGCCGTCGGTGATCGGCGGCCGCACCCTGTTCGCGCGCATGCAGCAGTTCGGTGGTCGCGTGTATGGGCCGGTAATTGCCCGTGGCGTGGCCTGGTGGCATGGCGCCGAGAGCAATTACTGGGGCCACAACGCGATCATCCGTACCCGCGCCTTCGCCGACCACGCCGGCCTGCCGGCGCTGCCGGGGCGCAAGCCGTTCGGCGGCCACGTGCTCAGCCATGATTTCGTCGAAGCGGCGTTGATGCGGCGTGGCGGCTGGGCCGCGCACATGGTCCCCTACCTGGGCGGCAGCTATGAAGAGGGCCCGCCAACGCTGACCGACCTGCTGGTGCGCGACCGCCGCTGGTGCCAGGGCAACCTGCAGCACGGCAAGGTGGTCGGCAGCCGCGGGCTGCACTGGATCAGCCGCACCCACATGCTGATCGGCATCGGCCACTATTTCACCGCACCGATGTGGGCAATGCTGATGCTGATCGGCATCGCCATCCCGCTGTTCCAGGAAGGTATCGATTTCAATGCCCTGCTGCACCTGTCGCCCAGCGTTTACTGGCGCGCCCAGGACGAAGAGCAGGTGGTGCGCCTGTTCGCCGCCACCATGGCGGTACTGCTGCTGCCCAAGGTGCTCGGCTACCTGGCGATGCTGCTGGATCCGGTCGACCGCCGTGGCTGTGGCGGTGCGATCCGTGCGTTCGTCTCGATGCTGGTGGAAACCGTGCTGGCCGCGCTGATGGCGCCGGTGGTGATGTACGTGCAGTCGCGCGGCGTGGCCGAAGTGTTGTCCGGCCGCGATTCCGGCTGGGACGCGCAGCAGCGTGACGACGGTGGCATCTCCTGGCTGGCGCTGATCCGTGGCTATGGCGGCCTGGGCGTCTTCGGTGCCTTCATGGGCGTGCTGGCCTGGGCGGTGTCGCCGTCGCTGGCCGCGTGGATGGCGCCGGTGGTGATCGGCATGGTGTTGGCGGTGCCGGTGGTGGCGCTGACGTCCTCGCGTGGCCCGGGCGCCTTCCTGCACCGTCTTGGCCTGCTCGATATCCCCGAGGAGAACATCCCGCCGCCAGTGCTGGTGCGTGCCGCGCAGCTGCGGCGGGAAGCGGCCGAGCAGCCGCCGCTGTACTGATTGCCCCGCGCCAGCGGCATAATGCGGCTCGAACTTGAAGGAGCCGCATCATGCTGCAAACGGTGGAACAGGAAACCGGCGCGTCGCCGCAGTGGTCGGTGATCTGGCTGCACGGCCTCGGCGCCGACGGCCATGATTTCGCACCGATCGTGCCGGAGCTGGTGCGGCCGCATTGGCCGGCGCTGCGCTTCGTGTTCCCGCACGCACCGGTGCGGCCGATCACGATCAACAACGGCGTGCCGATGCGCGGCTGGTACGACATCGTCGGCATGGACTTCCGTTCACGCGCCGACATGGCCGGCGTGCAGGAATCAGTGGTGCAGCTGGATGCACTGATCGCGCGTGAGATCGAGCGTGGCATTCCTGCGCAGAACATCTTCCTGGCCGGCTTCTCGCAGGGTGGCGCGATCATCCTGAGCGCCGCGCTGTCGCGTACCGCGCCGCTGGCCGGCCTGGTCGCGCTGTCCACCTACCTGCCCGAAGCTGAAAGCGCCAAGCGTGTTGACGGTGCCGTGCAGGTGCCGGTGTTCATGGCCCATGGCAGCGGCGACCCGGTGATTCCGCAGGCGGTAGCCGTACACAGCGCGCAGGCGCTGCAGGCGCTGGGCCTGGAGGTGGAATGGCACAGCTACCCGATGGCCCATCAGGTCTGTGCCGAAGAGATCCAGGCACTGGGTGACTGGCTGCAGGAACGCCTGGGCGCGGGCTGAGCCATGTCCCCGGCCAGTACACCGCCATGGATGCCGGAACTGTGCCGCCTGCCGCGGCTGGCGGCGATGCTGGGCCTGGCCGAGCTGGTGGTGGTGGTGCTGGCCCTGGCCCCGGATGGTAGCCGCCACTGGACCCTCGGCGAGCTGCTGTCGGCCAGTGGCTTCGCCTTGTGGCTGGCGCTGGCGGTGACCGCCAGCCTGTGCCTGCTGCGGCGGGCGCTGTCCAGGCTGCCGCAGGTGCTGGGGGCGGTTGCTGCGATTGCACTGGCGACCCTGATCGCGGTGGTCTGTGCCGGCATCGTGCACGCGTTGTACGCGGTCCTGGGTGACAGCTTCGCCAGTGGCATCAGCTTCTGGCGCTTCACGCTCGGCAGTGCAGCAACCACGGCGCTGATCACCGCGCTGGCACTGCGTTACTTCTATGTCAGCGACCGCTGGGCCGCACAGGTGCAGGCCAATGCACGGGCCCAGGCCGATGCGCTGCAGGCGCGGATCCGCCCGCATTTCCTGTTCAACAGCATGAACCTGATCGCCAGCCTGCTGCATCGTGATCCTTCTGTGGCCGAACGTGCGGTACTCGATCTGTCCGACCTGTTCCGTGCCGCGCTCGGTGCAGGCGAGGGCGATTCCACCCTGCGCGACGAATGCGAACTGGCCGAGCGCTACCTGTCAATCGAATCGCTGCGCCTGGGCGAACGCCTGCAGGTGCGCTGGCAGCGCGACGAGCCGCTGCCGTGGGACCTGCCATTGCCGAGGCTGGTACTGCAGCCGCTGGTGGAAAATGCCGTGCTGCACGGCATCTCGCGCCTGCCAGACGGCGGCATCATCGAGCTGCACCTGCTGCGCGAAGGCAACGAGCTGCAGATCCGCGTGCGCAATCCCGCGCCTGATCCGCAGGCGCCCGGGCTGGCCTTGGCGCGGGGGGCTGGCCATGCCCAGCACAGCATCGGCCATCGGCTGGCCTGGCGCTTCGGCAGCGCCGCGCGGATGACGGCTGGCTGGAGCGAGGGCTACTATGCCTGCCAGGTGACAGTGCCGATCCAGTGAGGGAACGATCGTGAGGGTAGTCATCGCCGATGACGAACCGCTGGCGCGCGAGCGCCTGCGCAGCCTGCTGGCGGCGCAGGACGGCGTGGACGTGGTGGCCGAGGCCGGTAACGGCGAGCAGGCCCTGCACGCATGCGCGGAGCTGCAGCCGGACCTGGTCCTGCTGGATATCGCGATGCCCGGGCTGGATGGCCTGGAAGCAGCCCGCCACCTGGCCAGCTTCGAACCGCGGCCGGCGGTGGTCTTCTGCACTGCCTACGATGCACATGCGCTGTCGGCGTTCGAGGCCGCAGCGATCGACTACCTGATGAAGCCGGTACGCGCAGAGCGCCTGGCCGCGGCGATTGCACGTGCCCGCACGTTCCTGGCTGGCCGCGATGGCCAGCCGCAGGCGCACGGCGGGCAGCAGGCGCGCAGCGTGCTGTGCGCACGCCTGCGTGGCAGCCTGCGGCTGATTCCGCTGGACGATATCCACTACCTGCAGGCCGAAGAGAAGTACGTAGTGGTACACCACGCGCGTGGCGAGGACCTGATCGAGGAATCGCTGAAGTCGCTGGAAGAAGAGTTCGCCAGCCGTTTCATCCGCATCCATCGCAACTGCCTGGTGGCACGCCATGAACTGGTGGAACTGCGCCGTGGCTCGGGCGGGCAGGTGCAGGCAGTGCTGCGGCATGGCCGGCAGCCGCTGGAAGTCAGCCGCCGCTGCGTGGCGACGCTGAAGCAGGAACTGCGGCATCTGTGAGTGTTCCGCGCGGCCTGCGGCCGCGACTGCTTACAGATCAACATCAAGATCAACAGCAACAGCAACAGCAACAGCAACAGCAACAGCAACAGCAACGGCGGGTTGGCCGGCTCGTTGGTGCTGCGTACTGGGTCGGGCCGAGGTGGGGTGGCGGGACACGCTGCAAGTACATCCCTGTAAGCTCGATGGCGCCTTGCTCGTATGCGCGTCCTGCGCACACGGCAAGACCGGGGTTGGGCGTCCTGCCCAACCCGCCCGAGGCATGCCTCGGGCCCATGGCGCCAACGGTCCCGCCACCCCACCTCGGCCCAACCCTCTCGTTTTTCCCGCGTCGGACGGCAAAGGCATTGTTGTTATCGGGTGGGGAAAAAGGGATCTGACCCCGGAAGCCGTGGGCTGTTGCTTTTGCTTCTGCTTTTTTCTTTTGATCTTCCGTGGCTGGCGCACACGGAAACTGTCAGAGGCCGGGCGGGGTGGGCTGCGCAGGGGCGTGAGCCGCATGGATGCGGCGACCGAGCCTACATGGACGTACTTGCAGCGGCCCCTGCGTGGTCCACACCGCCCGGCCAAGCGCGGCTGTTGCTTTCACGATCCCCCAGCCAGCCACGAGGGGCTCCGCCGTTGGCCGTATCCGCGCCGAAGGCGCGATAATGACCGGATGGAAACCGTCCGCATCGCCACCCGCAAGAGCCCGCTCGCCCTCTGGCAGAGCGAACACGTCGCCGACCGCCTGCGCCAGGCCCATCCCGGCCTGCATGTGGAACTGGTGCCGATGAGCACCCGCGGCGACGAGGTGCTGGACCGCTCGCTCGCCGCCATCGGTGGCAAGGGCCTGTTCCTGAAGGAGCTGGAGCTGGCCATGCTGCGAGGCGAGGCCGACTGCGCCGTGCACTCGCTGAAGGATGTGCCGATGGAACTGGACGAACCCTTCGCACTGCCCGCGATGCTGACCCGCCACGATCCGGCCGATGGCTTCGTCTCCAACCTGTATGCCTCGCTGGACGCGCTGCCGATCGGCGCGCGGGTCGGTACGTCGTCGCTGCGTCGTCAGGCCCAGCTGCGCGCGCTGCGCCCGGACCTGGAGCTGCTGGACCTGCGCGGCAACGTCAACACCCGCCTGGCCAAGCTCGACAACGGTGGCTACGACGCCATCGTGTTGGCCGTGGCCGGCCTGGAGCGCCTCGGCCTGGGCGAGCGCATCGTCGCGCGCCTGCAACCGCCGCAGTGGCTGCCGGCACCGGCGCAGGGCGCGGTGGCGGTGGAGTGCGATGGCGGCAATGCGGGCCTGATGGCATTGTTCGCCGAGCTTGATGACGCGGCCACGCGTGCCTGCGTGGAGGCCGAGCGGGCGATGAACCGTGCGTTGCATGGCAGCTGCCACGTGCCGGTGGCCGCGATCGCGCAGTGGCAGGGTGACGACCTGCACCTGCAGGGCCTGGTTGGCAGCGCCAGCGATGGCCGTGCGGTACGTGCCGAGGCAGTCGGCCCCGCCAGTGATCCGGAAGCGCTGGGCCAGCGCGTGGCGACGATGCTGCTGGATGCCGGTGCCGGTGAACTGCTGAACGTCTGAGCATTGCAGCAGGTGCTGCCGGCCAGCGGCCGGCACTACCCAGAAGCAGAACGGGCGCCTTGGCGCCCGTTCTGTTTATTTGAACTTGTAGACCACGTTCATCGTGGTCAGCGTATCGGTCTTGCGCTTGTCCTCGGCCACGTCACTGTTGTAACGCGCCTGCCAGCCGGCCTTCAGTGCCAGGTGCTCGTTCATGCTCACCGAAACGCCGAAGTCGTTCTGGCCGAAGGTATTGTAGGAACCCGATTCGACCAGCAGCGTGTTGACCAGGTCGGTGTTGTCGGTCAGCGAGTACTTCATGTCGAACAGGCCGCGGCCGATCATGCCGGTGCGGGTGCGGTCGTCCTCGGTGCTGTGGGTGCGGCGCACACCCGGGCCGATCTGCGCGTCGAACGAGAAGCGCTCGGTGTTCCACAGCCGGGTGCCGTAACCCAGACCGAACGAACTCTGGCGGTCGTAGGTGGCGAAGTCATCGCGCTCGGTACGCACCGTGGCCGTCAGCTGGCGGTGCTCGCCCAGCTGCAGCGCGCTGCCGGCACTGCCGGTGTAGCGGTTGGCGGTGGTGTTGTTGCGGCGGCTGGTGGAGCCGTCGTCGCGGGTCTCGATCACCTTGGAGCTGGAACGCAGGCCGGCCAGGTCCATGCTGTGCACCCAGTCGCCATCGGTGTAACGCAGGCGCAGGCGGCCGTTGAAGCTTTCGGTGCTGCTGTTGCCGCGTGCCGACGCGAAGCCGAGCTCGCCGCCGCTGCCGCTCCACGGCGAGGACATCGCCGCCAGTTCGGAGGCATCCTGCGCATGCGCGAGCGGTGCGCACAGCAGCAGGGGGATCAGCAGGGACACGCGCAGGGACATCGAGGCTTCTCCGAAACGGTTAACAGCCGGTGATGATACTGGAAGCGTGATGGCGGTCCGAATCGATCCAATGCGTGCTTCAGCGAACGTTGCCACGATCGCCTATTCAGGGCAGATCGATACGCAATGCGGGGTCGTTGAAGCGCGAATAGCGCAGGCGCAGCTGGAAGCTGCGGCCATTGCTGCTGCCACTGCGCACGATCTGGCGTGGCAGGCCCTGGGCATCCACCCAGTATTCCAGGCGTTCGCCGGGCTGGGCACCGCGCAGCCGGTAGTGCCGGGTCTGGACCCCGTCCAGCGCCTGGCTGCCAAGGTCTTCAGCCTTCAGGTCGGCGGGCAGGGCATCGGCCGGCAGCGGGTTGCGCCACTGCTCGAGCAGGCCGGGCGGGGTTGGCACCTGGCGGATCGCGCCGTCACCCTGCAGGAACAGGGTGTCGCCGATGATGGTCTGCGGACCCGCCGGCGTATCCACCCGGAAACGATCGGGCGCCACGAAGTCCATGGCGCTGCGCACCGGCTGCGGTGCGCCCAGCACCTCCAGTTCGGCGTGGAAGCTGCGCAGGGCCGCGAAACGCTGGCTGGCGCCCAGCACCGCCTGCGCCGGATCGGCGACGGGCACCGGGGCGTTGGTGGCGGCCGGCGCTGGCGCGCGATCACAGGCGGCCAGCAGCAGGCAGGCCAGCAGGGACAGGGCGGGCAACCGGCGCATCGGGCATTCCATGGGGGTGGGGGCGACCACGATAGCCCAAACGTCCCACACAAGACCCGCGACTCGGACATAATCGGGGGTATGGACCGATACGAACGCATCACCGCCCTGCATCGTCTGCTCAAGTCCGCGCGCTATCCGGTGACGGTGGCGACCCTGCAGGACAAGCTCGGTTGTTCCCGCGCCACCGTCTACCGCGACCTGGCCTTCCTGCGCGATGCGCTGATGGCACCGATCGAGGGCGACGGCGAGGCGGGCTTCCGCTACCAGGCTGACGAGAGCGACCGTTTCGAGCTGCCAGGCCTGTGGCTCAGCTCGGAGGAGCTGCACGCCCTGCTGGCCTCGCAGCACCTGCTGGCGCGTACCGGCGGTGGTGTGCTGTCGTCGGTGCTGGCGCCGCTGCAGCAACGCATCGAAAGCCTGCTGGCGGCCCAGGCCGGCGTATCCAGCTGGCCGGTCGACCGCGTGCGGGTGATCCCGCACCGTGGCCGCAAGTTCGACGAGGGCAGCTTCCGCAGCGTCGCTTCGGCCGTGCTGGAGCGCCGTCAGCTGGCGTTCGAGTACCGCGCCCGCTCCACCGACGAGCCGACCAAGCGCACCGTCTCGCCGCAGCGCCTGACCCACTATCGCGACAACTGGTACCTGGATGCCTGGGACCATGACCGCGAAGCCCTGCGCAGTTTTGCGGTGGACCGCATCCACAAGGCGCGGGTGGTCGACAGCACCGCGCGCGATGTCGCCGACAGCGAGCTGGATGAGCAGCTTGGTGCCAGCTACGGCATCTTCTCCGGCGCGCCGAAGGGTTGGGCGACCATCCTGTTCAGCGCCAAGGCCGCGCGCTGGGTGGCCGACGAGCACTGGCATTCCAAGCAGCAGGGCCGCTTCCTGGCCGACGGCCGCTATGAGCTGAAGGTGCCGTACAGCGTCTCGCGCGAGCTGCTGATGGATGTGCTGCATTACGGCTCGGATGCCGAGATCGTCGAGCCGATGATGCTGCGCGAGCAGGCCAAGGCGTTGCTTGAGCTGGCCCTGAGCAACTACGAAAAATCCTGACACTCCCCCCGAGAACCCAATCCCCCATGAAGAAGACCCTGTTGCTGCCCCTGCTCGCCGCTGCGCTGGCCCTGACCGCCTGCGGCTCGTCTGGCGAGCCCTCGCAGAAGCTGGTGGTGGCCGCCACGGCCGTGCCGCATGCCGAGATCCTCGAGGTGGTCAAGCCGATCCTCAAGCAGGAAGGCGTGGACCTGGACGTGCGCGTGTTCAATGACTACGTGCAGCCCAACGACCAGCTGGTGCAGAAGCAGGTGGACGCCAACTACTTCCAGACCGAGCCGTACCTGGATGCCTACAACCGCGACCGCAAGACCGACCTGGTGAAAGTGATCGGCGTCCACATCGAGCCGTTCGGTGCGTACTCGCGCAAGGTCAAGTCGCTGGCCGAGCTGCGTGAAGGCGCCGACGTGGTGATCCCGAACGACCCGAGCAACAACAGCCGTGCGCTGATCCTGCTGCACAAGGCTGGCGTGATCGAGCTGAAGGACCCGACCAACGCGCTGTCGACCCAGCGCGACATCAGCGCCAATCCGAAGAACCTGAAGTTCCGCGAGCTGGACTCGGCGATGCTGCCGCGCGTTCTGGACCAGGTCGATCTGGCCCTGATCAATACCAACTACGCGCTGGACGCCGGCCTCAACCCGACCCAGGATGCGCTGGCGATCGAGAGCAAGGACTCGCCGTACGTGAATTTCCTGGTCGCGCGCCCGGACAACAAGGACGACGCCCGCGTGCAGAAGCTCGCCAAGGCGCTGACCAGCCCGCAGGTGAAGGCCTTCATCGACACCAAGTACAAGGGCGCGGTGCTGCCGGCGTTCTGACCGCGCTGATCCGCTGACGATGCCTGTGGTGGGTGTCGACCTTGGTCGACACCGCCTTAATCCACGTGGAAGGCGAGGGTAGCGGCAACGGCCTGCTGCCATCCGGCATACAGTTTCTCGCGCCGGGCCACCTCCATCTGCGGCTCGAAGCGCCGGTCCAGGCCCCACTGCGCGGCGATCTGTTCGCGGCTGGTCCAGAACCCCACCGCCAGGCCCGCCAGGTAGGCCGCACCCAGTGCGGTGGTCTCGGTCAGCCGAGGCCGCAGCAGCGGCACGCCGAGGATGTCGGCCTGGAACCCGGCCAGGAAGTCGTTGCCGATCGCACCGCCGTCGGCGCGCAGCTCGGTCAGCGCGATGCCCGCGTCGGACTGCATCGCATCGAGCACATCGCGGGTCTGGTAGGCCATCGCTTCCAGCGCGGCGCGCACGAAGTGCGCCTTGCGGGTGCCACGGGTCAACCCGAACATCGCACCGCGTACATCGCTGCGCCAATAGGGCGCGCCGAGGCCGACGAACGCGGGCACCAGGTAAGCGCCGCCACTGTCGGGCACCTGCGCGGCCAGTGCCTGGCTGTCGCTGGCACGTTCGATCATCCGCAGGCCGTCGCGCAGCCACTGCACCACCGAGCCGGCGATGAAGATCGAGCCTTCCAGCGCGTATTCCACGCGCCCGTCCAGGCCCCAGGCGATGGTGGTCAGCAGGCCGTTGCGCGAGCGCACCGCCTGCGCACCGGTATGCATCAGCATGAAACAGCCGGTGCCATAGGTGTTCTTGACCATGCCCGGCCGGAAGCAGGCCTGGCCGAACAGCGCCGCCTGCTGGTCACCGGCGATGCCGGCGATCGGGATCGGGTGGTCGAAGAAGAACTGCGGCCGGGTATGTGCGTAGACTGCGCTGGAGTCGCGCACCTGCGGCAGCATCGCGCGCGGGATGTCGAGCAGCGCCAGCAGGTCGTCATCCCAGTCCAGGGTGTGGATGTTGAACAGCAGGGTGCGCGCGGCGTTGCTGTAGTCGGTCACATGCGCCTGGCCACCGCTCAGGTTCCACACCAGCCAGCTGTCGATGGTGCCGAACAGCAGCTCGCCACGTTCGGCGCGCTGCTGCGCGCCCTCCACGTGGTCGAGGATCCAGCGCACCTTGGTGGCGGAGAAATAGGCATCGATCAGCAGGCCGGTCCGCTCGCGGATCAGCGCTTCATGCCCCTCGGATTTGAGCCGCTCGCAGATGGCGTGGCTCTGCCGCGATTGCCAGACGATGGCGTTGTGGATCGGCTGGCCGGTGGCGCGGTCCCAGACCACGGTGGTTTCGCGCTGGTTGGTGATGCCCAGTGCGGCGATATGGCGCGGGTCGATCTGCCCGCGGCTGAGCAGCTCGGTCAGCGTGGCATAGACGCTGGTAAGGATCTCGCGCGGGTCATGCTCGACCCAGCCGGGCTGCGGGAAGATCTGCGCGAACTCGCGCTGCGCGCTGCCGACGATGTTGCCGGCACGGTCGAACAGGATCGCGCGCGAACTGGTGGTGCCCTGGTCGATGGCCAGCACGTAGCGGGGCGTCATGCAGCGTCTCCGGTAGAGCGGTCAGGGTAATTTACCTTGCTCTCTGTACAGCCGGGCCATGCTCGGCTGCGTTGCATGATGTCCGCCGGGCATGGCCCGGCGCTACCGTTGCGACATCCACGCCTGCAGCCGTGCCACCTGCGCAGCATCCAGCCGCAACCCCAGCTTGCTCCGCCGCCACAGGATATCGTCGGTGCTGTATGCCCACTCGTGTTCGCGCAGGAAGTCCACTTCGCGCGCATGCAGGCCGTCGCCAAACTCCTCGCCAAGATCGTGCACGCCCTGTACACCCTGCAGCAGTTCCGCGCTGCGACTGCCATAGGCCCCGGCCCAGCGTCGCGCGATACCTGCGGGCAACCACGGTGCCAGCGCCAGCAAGCGCGAGCCTGCCTGTGCGGCGTCACCCCAGTCGCTGCCCGGCAGCGGGTCTCCGCGTGCCGTCCACGCCGGTCCCATCTGTGGCAGGGCAGGGCGCAGCAGGTCCACTGCCTCCTCGGCCAGCACCCGATAGGTGGTCAGCTTGCCACCCAGCACATGCAGCGCCGGTGCCGGGTCCGCCTGCAACTGCAGGCGGTAGTCGCGGCTGAGTTTTGCTGCGCGCGGATCCGGGTCAGCCAGCAGCGGACGGACGCCGGCGAACGCCCAGACCACCTCCTCCGGTGCGATGGGTTCGCGCAGGTAGCGATTGGCCGCTTCGCACAGGTAGGCCACCTCGGAAGGCAGCACGCTGCAGCGCGCCGGGTCACCGCGATAGTCGGTGTCGGTCGTGCCAACCAGCAGGTGGTCGTGCGCGAAGGGCAGCAGGAACACCACGCGTCCGTCGGGTTGCTGCAGCAGGCAGGCGCTGTCATCGGGCCAGGGCCGGCGCAGCACGATGTGGCTGCCTTGCACCAGGCGCAGTGCGGGGCCGCCGCTGCGCGTCTGCATCCGTTCCAGCAGGCCCCCGGCCCACGGCCCTGCCGCATTGACCACGGCGCGCGCATTCACATGGTGCGACTGGCCATCGGCGGACTCCAGAACAGCCTGCCATCGGCCCTGCGTGGGGCACAGGTCGATGCAGCGACTGCGCACCCGCACCTGTGCGCCTCGCTGCGCGGCATCCAGGGCGATGAGCAGTACCAATCGCGCGTCATCGACCTGCGCATCGGCGTAGCTGAAGGCCTGCCGCAGCGTCGGGGAGAGCCAGTGGCCAAGCGGGTCGCGTTGCAGGTCCAGCGCGCGTGACGCGGGGAAGGCGGGGCCGCGCCGGCCCAGATGGTCGTACAGCCACAGCCCCATGCGCAGCATCCATCGCGGGCGCAGGTGTGGCTCCCAGGGCAGTACGAAGCGCAGCGGATGGACCAGATGGGGCGCCTGCCGGCGCACCACCTCACGTTCGCCGAGCGCCTTGCGCACCAGCCCGAACTGGCCCTGTTCCAGGTAGCGCAGGCCGCCATGGATCAGTTTGCTGCTGGCACTGGAGGTGTGCGCGGCCAGGTCGTGCTGTTCGCACAGCAGCACGCGCAGGCCGCGGCCACTGGCGTCACGGGCAATGCCGGCGCCGTTGATGCCGCCACCGATCACCAGCAGGTCGATTTCGTGCATGGGGCCCCTCGCATCCGCCGGTAGAGCCGAGCCACAGCCGACTCTACACGGGCCTGCGGTGACGGAAACGACGACGGGCCCCGAAGGGCCCGTCGCGTTACATCAGTGAAGCAGCGTTGCCTGGATCAGAAGCGGGCGCCGATGCCGAAGCCGACGGTCCACGGGTCCATCTTGGCTTCGCCGATCTTCTCGCCGCCGACCTTGATGTCCGGGCGGGCGCGCATGTAGCGGGCGTCAGCACGGGCGAACCAGGTGGAGTTGATGTTCATGTCAACGCCGACGGTGCCGATCACGCCCTTGGCATCCTTGAAGCGGATGTCGCTGTCAGCGCCGTTGCCCAGCTTCTCGTTGCTGAAGCTGGACTGGTAGTAGCCGACGCCCACGAACGGGCGGAACACGTTGTCAGCCTGGCCGAAGTGGTACTGGCCGCTCAGCGCGACCGGCTGCTGCTCGACCGAGCCCAGGCGGGCGTTGTTCGGGCCCTTGAACTTGTTGTCGAACTTGTCGGCAGCGCCCCACAGCTCAACGGCCCAGTTGTCGTTGATGTAGTAGCTGAAGCTGACGGTCGGCGCCGGGCCACCGTCGGTCTTCTTCACGCCGGTGATCGGGTCGTTCTTCGGTTCCAGCAGCGAGATGCCGCCAACAACGGCAAAATGCTTGCCCGAAGCGGTATCGGTGGTGCTGCTGTCCTGGGCGAAAGCGGCCGGCGCGAAGGCGGCGGAGGTCAGCAGGGCGAGACTCAGGATACGGATGGAGCGCATGGGGGTATCTCCTAATGTTTCTTGTTTTGGGCCCCCGGTTGCGGGGCGAGCACACCGTAGTCGCCCCAACATGAATCGAATCCGACGCACGTTAAAAAATAGTTTTCCTTGTTCAGCGACCGGAGCGGAAAGCCTGTTTTCATGGGCCTTTCGGCCTTCGGCGACATTCATGCAGTTGGAGGAGATGTGAGCGAGGCAACGATGTGCGTGGGTTTGCAAGCGCAGGTGAACGCGGAGTGCCGGGTGCTGCTGCTGGGCTCGATGCCAGGCGTGGCGTCCCTGCAGGAGCAGCGCTACTACGCGCATCCGCGCAATCGTTTCTGGCCGCTGATGGCGGACATCTGCGGTTTCGATCCAGGTCTGGCCTACCCGCAGCGGCTGCAGGCGTTGGGCGCTGCGGGCATCGGCCTGTGGGATGTGATCGGTCGCTGCGAGCGTCGTGGCAGCCTGGATGCGGGCATCGTGCGTGGCACGGAAGTGGCCAATGCGCTGCCGGAACTGATCGCCACGCTGCCTGAGCTGAAGCTGATCGGCTGCAATGGCGGTGCCTCGCTGCAGGCATTCCAGCGTTGGGTGCTGCCACTGCTGGAGGCCCCGCCAAAGGTGGTCGCACTGCCATCGACCAGCCCGGCCAATGCAGGGTGGTCGCTGCCGCGCCTGCGCCAGGCCTGGCAGCCGGTAGCCGACGTACTGGCGACATCAAGCGGACATCGTCCGGACAATACGCTACCGACTGGTCGCGGCCGCAGCCCATGAGCAACAGCGTGTCCCGGCTGCGTGCGTACTGAAAACACCTGTAACGGTTGGCGCTGGCCCCCGCTGGCCGCACAATAGACGTTTCCCTACACCAGATTGCCGGAGTTATCCCCATGGCCGAAATCAAGGAAGCACTTGTCCCCGATATCGGTGACTACAGCGATATCCCGGTAATCGAGGTGCTTGTCGCCGTCGGCGACACGGTCAAGAAGGACCAGGGCCTGGTGACGCTGGAAAGCGACAAGGCGACCATGGAAGTGCCGTCCTCGGTGGCCGGCGTGGTCAAGGAACTCAAGGTCAAGGTGGGCGACAGCCTGTCCGAAGGCAAGGTCGTGGCGCTGATCGAAGTGGCCGAAGGCGAAGCCGAAGCCGCCAAGCCGGCCGCTGCCGCGCCGGCACCGGCCAAGGCCGCAGCTCCGGCTGCCGCCACCCAGAGCGCGCCGGCCCCGGCCGCGGCTGCGCCGGCCGCTCCGGCTGCCAGCGGTGGTGCGGTTGAAGCGCTGGTGCCGGATATCGGCGACTATTCCGGCATTCCGGTCATCGAAGTGCTGGTCGCCGTCGGTGACACGGTCAAGAAGGACCAGGGCCTGGTCACGCTGGAAAGCGACAAGGCGACCATGGAAGTGCCGTCGTCGGTGGCTGGCGTGGTGAAGGAACTGAAGGTCAAGGTCGGCGACACTCTGTCGCAGGGCAATGTGGTCGCCATCATCGAAGCCGAGGGCGCTGCCGCGCCGGAGCCGACCAAGGCTGCCGCTGCTGCCGCTCCGGCTGCCGCCGAGACCGCCACCAAGGTCGAGCCGGTCGCCGTGCCGGCGCAGCCGGACAAGCTGGCGGCCCGCGAGATCGCCTCGGCCGGTACCCCGTCCAGCCCGCCGGTGCAGTTCAACGCCGATGGCGTGCTGCCGGCCAAGGTGCCGTATGCCACCCCGGCGGTGCGCGTGTTCGCCCGCGAACTGGGCGTGGACCTGCTGCAGATCAACGGCACCGAGAAGGGTGGCCGCATTACCAAGGGTGATGTGCAGAAGTTCGTCAAGGCCGCGCTCAGCGGCGGCGTGCCGGCTGCCGGCGGTGCTACTGTCGCTGTCGGTGGTGGCCTGAACCTGCTGCCGTGGCCGAAGGTCGACTTCAGCAAGTTCGGCGAGACCGAAGTCCAGCCGCTGTCGCGCATCAAGAAGATCTCGGGTGCGAACCTGGCGCGCAACTGGGCCATGATCCCGCACGTCACCCAGTTCGAACAGGCCGACATCACCGACCTGGAAGGCCTGCGCGTGGCGCTGAACAAGGAAAACGAGAAGGCCGGCATCAAGCTGACCATGCTCGCCTTCCTGATCAAGGCCAGTGCCGCGGCGCTGAAGAAGTTCCCGGAATTCAACGCCTCGCTCGATGCCAGCGGTGAAAACCTGACCCTGAAGAAGTACTTCCACATCGGCTTCGCCGCCGACACGCCGAACGGCCTGGTCGTGCCGGTCATCCGCGACGTGGACAAGAAGGGCGTGGTGCAGATCGCGCAGGAAACCGGCGAACTGGCCAAGAAGGCACGTGACGGCAAGCTGGGCCCGGCCGACATGAGCGGCGGCTGCTTCTCGATCAGCTCGCTGGGTGGCATCGGCGGCACCGCGTTCACCCCGATCGTCAATGCACCGGAAGTGGCCATCCTCGGCGTTTCCAAGTCGTCCATCCAGCCGGTCTGGAACGGCAAGGAATTCGCACCGAAGCTGATGCTGCCGCTGTCGCTGAGCTACGACCACCGCGTCATCGACGGCGCACTGGCCGCACGCTTCACCACGTACCTGTCGCAGGTACTGGCCGACATGCGCCGCGTGCTGCTGTAAGGCACCGCTTCGCCCCCACCGTGCGGCCGCCGCCCCTGGCGCGGCCGCGTGAACAGATGCAGTGATAGCCCGCCGGCGCCGCCGGGCGGGCACGAGGAAACCCCACCATGGCCACGATTGAAGTCAAGGTTCCCGACATCGGCGATTACAGCGATGTGCCGGTGATCGAAGTGTTGGTCGCCGTCGGCGACACGGTGAAGAAGGATCAGGGTCTGGTGACCCTGGAGTCGGACAAGGCCACCCTGGAAGTGCCGTCCTCGGCCGCCGGCGTGGTCAAGGAAATCAAGGTCAAGCTGGGCGACACCCTGTCCGAAGGCGCCGTGGTCGTGGTGCTGGACGCTGAAGGCGCCGCCGAAGCGCCGGCCAAGGCCGCCGCGCCGGCTCCCGCTGCGGCCGCCCCAGCCAGCAAGCCGCCGGTGACCCCGTCGCATCGTGCCCCGGCCGAACCGGCTGCGCCGAAGCCGGCGCTGTCCAGCGGCAAGCCGGCCGACATCGAATGCGAAATGGTCGTGCTGGGCTCGGGCCCGGGTGGCTACACCGCCGCTTTCCGCGCCGCCGACGTCGGCCTGGATACGGTGCTGGTCGAGCGCTACGCCAGCCTCGGCGGCGTCT
Source organism: Stenotrophomonas sp. SMYL41 (assembly GCF_036319965.1). NCBI lineage: Bacteria > Pseudomonadati > Pseudomonadota > Gammaproteobacteria > Lysobacterales > Lysobacteraceae > Stenotrophomonas > Stenotrophomonas sp. SMYL41. Next base: position 95,460 of record NZ_JAWIRX010000017.1, read on the forward strand.
GCCTCAACGTGGGCTGCATTCCGTCCAAGGCGCTGCTGCATGCTGCTGCGGTGATCGACGAAGTGGCCCACGCCGGTGATTTCGGCGTCGCGTTCGGCAAGCCGACCATCACCCTGGACAAGCTGCGCGAGTACAAGGAAAAAGTCGTCAACCAGCTGACCAAGGGCCTGGCCGGCATGGCCAAGCAGCGCAAGGTCCGCAATGTGCAGGGCGTCGGCAAGTTCCTGTCGGCCAACGAGCTGGAAATCACCGCCGCGGACGGCAGTACCCAGCTGCTGCGTTTCCAGAAGTGCATCATCGCCGCGGGTTCGCAGGCAGTGAAGTTGCCGAACTTCCCGTGGGACGACAAGCGCGTGATGGACTCCACCGACGCGCTGGAGCTGGCCGAAGTGCCGGGCTCGCTGCTGGTCGTCGGCGGCGGCATCATCGGCCTGGAAATGGCCACCGTGTACAGCGCACTGGGCAGCAAGGTCACCGTGGTCGAGTTCATGGACCAGCTGATGCCGGGCGCCGACAAGGACCTGGTCAAGCCGCTGGCCGACCGCCTGAAGAAGCAGGGCATCGAAGTCCACCTGAAGACCAAGGCCTCGGGCGTCACCGCCGATGCCAAGGGCATCACCGTGAGCTTCGACGCCGCCGAGGAAGGCCAGGCGCCTGCGCTGGCGCAGGGCACCTTCGACCGCGTGCTGGTGGCCGTGGGTCGCTCGCCGAACGGAAAGAAGATCGATGCCGAAAAGGCCGGCGTGCAGGTCACCGACCGTGGCTTCATCCCGGTCGATCGCCAGATGCGCACCAACGTGCCGCACATCTTTGCCATCGGCGACATCGTCGGCAACCCGATGCTGGCCCACAAGGCCACGCACGAAGGCAAGCTGGCCGCTGAAGTGGCAGCCGGCCACAAGAAGGAATGGGTGGCCCGCGTGATTCCGTCGGTGGCCTATACCAACCCGGAAATCGCCTGGGTTGGCGTCACCGAAACCGAAGCCAAGGCCAAGGGCCTGAAGGTGGGCGTGGCCAAGTTCCCGTGGGCCGCCAGTGGCCGCGCGATCGGCATCGGCCGCACCGAGGGCTTCACCAAGCTGATCTTCGACGAAGAGACGCACCGCATCATCGGTGGTGCCATCGTTGGCGTGCATGCCGGTGACCTGCTGGCCGAGATCGGCCTGGCGATCGAGATGGGTGCGGAAGCCGAGGACATCGGCCACACCATCCATGCGCACCCGACGCTGAGCGAATCGGTGGCGATGGCCTCGGAAATCTACGACGGCACGATCACCGATCTGTACATGCCGAAGAAGAAGTAAGGCGCACGCGCCTTTCCGTACAAAAAGCCCCGGCCTCTGCCGGGGTTTTTTGTTGGCTGCGGGGATACCTTCGGCAGCACATCGCGAGGGTCTGGGCCGCTGCGCGGGTGGCAGGCGTTTGGACAAATGTCCCCCGCCGTCCGCCTGCGGCGGTCGCCTCCGCCTTTACTTTGTCCAAACGCCTGCCACCCGCAGCCCCCGCTCCCTCCAGCGCTCGACCCAGCTGCTCTTGCGCCTGCACGCAGGGAAAAACAGCACAAAAAAGCGCGGCCCCGATGTTCCGGAGGCCGCGCCAGGAGAGAGTGCCGTGGAAGGGGGGGGGATCAGAACACGAAGCTGACGCCGGCCACCGGGCCCTTGAATTCCTGCTTCAGGCCGATGGTGCCGTCGCTGCCCTTCTTGTCCGCGTCGAGCTTGAACCAGTCGTAGCCGGCGAACACGCCGAAGTTCTTGGTGAAGCGGTAATCGACGATGGCGTTGGCGCGGCTCAGGTCGCCCTTGTAGTCATCGAAGCTGCCCCAGCGCGTGTTGAGGTACTGGCCCTGCAGCGTGATCATCCACTTCTCCGACGGGGTGAAGCTCAGCCGCGCACCGACCACCGGCGCCACGCCATCGGTCTTCTCGTTGAGGAACTGGCCTTCGTAGACGGTACCCAGATCGGCGTAGGCCTTGGTGCTGACCTTGGCGTACTCGGCGCCCAGCTGCAGGCCGAGGTCGAAGGTATCGGTGTCCACCACCGAGTAGTCATAGACCAGGCTGGCGACCTGGTACTTCAGCTCGCCCTTCACGAAGCTGCCCGACGGCACGTTGACGTCACCGAAGGAGATGTCCTGGCCGAGGGTCTCGCGGCGGTCCTTGTCGTACTTGAAGTAGTTGAACAGCAGGCGCTGGCGGTTGCTGATGCGGAACATGCCGTCGATGCGCGGCTCCCATTCCTTGCCACCCAGCTTGAAGTCCTCGGAGAAGCCGATGTCCTGGCCGGCCACGTTGGTCTTGCCGCGGAGGGTATTGTCCGAGTCGATGTTCATTGCACCCAGGCGCAGGGCGAAGCGGTCATCGCCTTCGGCGGCATGGGCGGCAGTGGCGAACGAGGCCCCGGCGGCGAGCAGGGAGAGGGCGAGCAGGGTGGGTACGGAGCGCATCGAAGAGTCCTTGCAGTGGTTCATCAGAATGAAGATCACTGTGCAGGACAGGCCCGTCCACCATCCGTGAACGTATGGTCCACAGGGTGTGCACGGTTCAGCGCTGTCGCGATGATGCAAAGAGATGGCCCCGGAGCCGGGCTTCGGGGCCATCGTGGGACCTGCGGGGCGGAGCGTCGACGAGGTTGCTGCAGGCAGGTCGAAAGATCGGACCGGCGCCTGCGGCGAAAGTTCCGCGGCCTGCGACCAAAGTTCAATACTGCAGTGCAGCATCATGCGGACGTCATTGTCCCTTGGGTGGCACGCAAAAATGTAACCGTTACCGCAACTTGCGGCCTCCCGGGATGAACAGGGAGCGGTTGTCTCGCAAATTGTCCCATTGCTATAATTTGGCGGCTCGATGAGGCCCCCCTGCTGTAGCCGCCTCAGCCCTCCACTTGCAACCACGCGGGACGTCCTGTGCTGAACTCCGTTGATGCGGGTCGGCGACTGATGCTGCGCGCCGCGGTCTACCCGCTGGCCGCAGTGGCTGTCCTGGCCCTGGCCTTCCTGCTGGTGGGTCCGAAATATGCCCTCGGCGCGCTGGCGTCCGGTGTGGCCATTTCGGCCGGTGGCTGGGTGGCGGCACGGATGGCACTGGGCGGAGGGGCGGTGGCCGCAGGATCGGCGATGGCGCGCCTGATCATTGCGATCGTGGCCAAGTGGGTGGTGGTTTTCGGCGTCCTGCTGGTGGGGTTCCTGGTCTTCAAGCTGCCTGCATTGGCGCTGTTGGCCGGTATCGCCGTCGGCTTGATGTTCCAGGTCCTGGCCATGGCCAGGCGTTGACAGAATTCAATTAACTGAAGGTTCCGGACACATGGCGGGCGAGGCTCTAACCCCTACCAGCTACATCCAGCATCACCTGCACAACCTGACCGCACCGGTCGGCAAGGGTGAGGGTATGTTCTGGCATATCCACGTCGATACCTTCCTCACCGCGGTCCTGATGGGCCTGGTGATCGTTGTCGCGTTCTGGCTGGGGACCCGCAAGGCCACTGCCGGCGTGCCGGGCAAGTGGCAGGCCTTCGTCGAGATCTGCCTGGAGTTCGTCGACCGCCAGGCCAAGGACACCTATCACGGCAAGAGCAAGCTGGTCACGCCGATCGCCATCACGATCTTCTTCTGGATCCTGATGATGAACCTGATCAAGATGATCCCGGCCGACTTCATCGCCAAGCCGCTGGAATGGGCGGGCATCCACTACTGGAAGCCGGTGCCGACCGCTGACGTCAATGCCACCCTCGGCATGGCCATCAGCGTGTTCTTCCTGATGCTGTTCTTCGCGCTGAAGTCCAAGGGCCTGCTTGGCTTCATCAAGGAATTCCTGACGGCGCCGTTCGGCAAGTGGATGATGCCGTTCAACCTGATCCTCAACATCGTCGAGTGGCTGAGCAAGCCGATCTCGCTGGCGATGCGACTGTTCGGCAACATGTTCGGCGGCGAAATCGTGTTCCTGCTGATCTGGGTGCTGGGTGGTGCCGGTTTCTTCGGTGCCATTGCCGGTGGTGCGTTCGGCCTTGGCTGGATGCTGTTCCACCTGCTGGTGATCCCGCTGCAGGCCTTCATCTTCATGATGCTGTCGATCGTGTACCTGAGCCTGTCGGAAGACGCTCACTGAGTTTCAAGCTTCAACGCGTTTCAACCTTCATCCGTTTCATCACCCTTAGCAACTTAAGTTCCTGGAGATAACCATGTACTTCGCCGTCCTGACCAACTTCGCGCAGATTCAGAGCTCCACCGCCCTTGCCGTCGGCATCATGATCGGCCTGGCCGCGCTGGGCGCCGGTCTGGGTCTGGCCATCATGGCTGGTAAGTTCCTGGAGTCGGCCGCCCGCCAGCCGGAACTGATCCCGGTCCTGCAGGTCCGCATGTTCATCACCGCCGGCCTGATCGACGCCGCGTTCATCATCTCGGTCGCCGTTGGCCTGCTGCTGGCCTTCGCCAACCCGCTGTCGGCTGCCTTTGCTGGCGCCGTCACCAAGGCTCTGGCCGGCTGATACAGCGGTTTGAGACGACCGGGTGCTGCTGCACCCGGTTTCGGATGAAGGCCGGATGCGCCGCTACGGCGGCGCGTCCACCCCGAAACCAGCGATCGAGCTAACCATGAATATCAATTTCACCCTTCTTGCGCAGGCGCTGGCCTTCGCTGGTCTGATCTGGATCATCGCGACCAAGATCTGGCCGCCGCTGATGAACGCGATCGAAGAGCGCCAGCAGAAGATTGCTGAAGGCCTCGCTGCTGCCGACCGCAGCCAGAAAGATCTGGCCCAGGCGCAGGAGAAGGTCAACGAAGCGCTGAAGGAAGCCCGCACCAAGGCCAACGAGATCATCGATCAGGCCCACGCGCGTGCCAACCAGATCGTTGATGCTGCCCGTAACGAAGCGATCACCGAAGCCACCCGTCAGAAGGAACTGGCCCAGGCTGAAATCGACGCCGCCGCCAACCGTGCCCGTGAAGATCTGCGCAAGCAGGTGTCCGCGCTGGCCGTGACCGGTGCCGAAAAGCTGCTCAAGCGCGAAATCGACGCCAACGCCCACAAGGCGCTGCTCGACGAGCTGGCCTCGGAGATCTAAGGATGAGCCAGGCCCTCACGCTTGCCCGCCCGTACGCCCGCGCCGCGTTCGCGACCGCGCGCGACGAAGGCGCGTTCGCGCCGTGGTCGGACGCCCTGGCGTTCTCCGCCCACGTCGCCGCCGACCCGCGCGTGGCGGCCCTGCTCGCCAACCCGGAGCTGGGTCGTGACGACGCCGTCGCCCTGCTGGCGCCGGTGTCCCACGGCGAGACCTACTCGCGCTTCCTGGCCATCCTGGCCGAATCGCATCGTCTGCCGCTGCTGCCGGAAATCTCCGGCATGTTCGACGCCCTGCGCGCCGAAGCCGAGCACGTGGTCAAGGCCACGGTGACCTCGGCGGCCGATCTGTCGGCCGGTGAACTGGACGCGATCAAGGCTGCGCTGCGCAAGCGCTTCAACCGCGAGGTCGAAGTGACCACCGCGGTCGATGCCTCGCTGATCGGCGGCGCCGTGATCGACGCCGGCGACGTGGTCATCGATGGTTCGCTGAAGGGCAAGCTGGCCCGTCTGCAGACCGCGCTCGCTAACTGAATTCATTTAACGTCCGGCCCCGCTGCCGGCACTAGGACTTGACGATGGCAACCACGCTCAACCCCTCCGAAATCAGCGAACTGATCAAGAACCGCATCGAGAAGGTCAAGCTGGCCGCGGAATCGCGCAACGAAGGCACCGTGACCAGCGTGTCCGACGGCATCGTGCGCATCTTCGGTCTGGCCGACGTGATGCAGGGCGAAATGATCGAACTGCCGAACAACACCTTCGCACTGGCCCTGAACCTGGAGCGCGACTCGGTCGGCGCCGTGGTCCTGGGTGACTACGAGCACCTGCGCGAAGGCGATGTCGCCAAGACCACCGGCCGCATCCTGGAAGTGCCGGTCGGTCCGGAACTGCTGGGCCGCGTCGTGAACGCGCTGGGCGAGCCGATCGACGGCAAGGGCCCGCTGGGCACCGACCTGACCGCTCCGGTGGAGCGCGTTGCTCCGGGCGTGATCTGGCGCAAGTCGGTCGACCAGCCGGTGCAGACCGGTTACAAGTCGGTCGACTCGATGATCCCGATCGGCCGTGGCCAGCGCGAGCTGATCATCGGCGACCGCCAGACCGGCAAGACCGCCATGGCGATCGATGCGGTGATCAACCAGAAGGGCACCGGCATCAAGTGCGTGTACGTTGCGATCGGCCAGAAGGCTTCGACCATCGCCAACATCGTGCGCAAGCTGGAAGAGAACGGCGCGCTGGCCCACACCATCGTGGTGGCCGCGACTGCTTCCGAATCGGCTGCCATGCAGTACATCAGCGCCTACTCGGGCTGCACCATGGGTGAGTACTTCATGGACCGCGGCGAAGACGCGCTGATCGTGTACGACGATCTGTCCAAGCAGGCCGTCGCCTACCGCCAGATCTCGCTGCTGCTGAAGCGCCCGCCGGGCCGCGAAGCCTACCCGGGTGACGTGTTCTACCTGCACTCGCGCCTGCTGGAACGCGCTGCGCGCGTGTCCGAGGAATACGTCGAGAAGTTCACCGAAGGCAAGGTCACCGGCAAGACCGGCTCGCTGACCGCGCTGCCGATCATCGAAACCCAGGCTGGCGACGTGTCCGCCTTCGTTCCGACCAACGTGATCTCGATCACCGACGGCCAGATCTTCCTGGAAACCGACCTGTTCAACGCCGGCATCCGCCCGGCCGTGAACGCCGGTATCTCGGTGTCGCGCGTCGGTGGCTCGGCCCAGACCAAGATCATCAAGAAGCTGTCGGGCGGCATCCGCATCTCGCTGGCCCAGTACCGTGAGCTGGCTGCGTTCGCGCAGTTCGCCTCGGATCTGGACGAAGCGACCCGCAAGCAGCTGGAGCGTGGCCAGCGCGTCACCGAGCTGATGAAGCAGAAGCAGTACGCGCCGATGTCGATCGCCAACCAGGCGCTGTCGATCTACGCCGTCAACGAGGGCTACCTCGACGACGTGCCGGTCAACAAGCTGCTGGCGTTCGAAGAGGGCCTGCACGCCCACTTCGCCAACACCCAGGGCGAGCTGGTCAGCAAGGTCAACGCCACCGGCGGTTGGGACAACGACATCGAAGGTGCCTTCAAGAAGGGCATCGCCGAGTTCAAGACCACCGGCAGCTGGTAATCGCGGTCCTGTAGAGCGGAGCCGCTGGCTCCGCTGGACCAGATGACAAACGGTTGAACAACGCGGGGCATCTGCCCCGCGCCACGGGAAACAAGAGATGGCAAGCGGACGCGAAATCAAAACCAAGATCAAGAGTGTGCAGAACACCCGCAAGGTGACGCGCGCCCTGGAAATGGTCTCGGCCTCCAAGATCCGCAAGGCGCAGGATCGGATGAAGACCTCGCGTCCGTACGCGCAGGCGATGAAGCAGGTGATTGGGCACCTGGCCCAGGCCAGTACCGATTACCAGCATCCGTTCCTGGTCGAGCGCGAGCAGGTCAAGCGGGTCGGCTTCATCGTGATCTCCTCCGATCGCGGCCTGGCCGGTGGCCTGAACAACAACCTGTTCCGCAAGATGCTGGGCGAAGCCAAGGCATGGCAGGACAAGGGTGCGGAAGTGGACCTGGTGACCATCGGCCAGAAGGCGTCGACCTTCTTCCGCCGCGTGAAGGTCAACATGGTCGGCAGCGTGACCCACATCGGCGACGTGCCGAAGCTGGAGTCGCTGATCGGTGTGATCAAGGTGATGCTCGACGCCTTCACCGAGGGCAAGATCGACCGCGTGTACCTGGTCTACAACCGCTTCGTGAACACCATGGTGCAGAAGGCCAGCTTCGATCAGCTGCTGCCGCTGCCGCCGGCTGAGAAGCAGGTCGCTCACCACGACTGGGACTACCTGTACGAACCCGATGCCGCGACCGTGCTCGAGCACGTGATGACGCGTTACATCGAGTCGCTGGTGTACCAGGCACTGCTGGAAAACGTCGCCTCCGAGCATGCGGCACGCATGGTTGCGATGAAGGCGGCGAGCGACAACGCCAACAAGCTGATCGGCACCCTGCAGCTCGTCTACAACAAGGCGCGCCAGGCAGCGATCACCCAGGAAATCTCCGAAATCGTCGGCGGCGCGGCAGCAGTCTGACCGCGTTCGTTCAAAGCACACATTTAGAGGATGCAGCAATGAGTCAGGGCAAGATCGTTCAGATCATCGGCGCGGTCGTCGACGTCGAATTCCCGCGTGAGTCGGTGCCGAAGGTGTACGACGCACTGAAGGTCGACAACACCGAAATCACCCTTGAAGTCCAGCAGCAGCTGGGCGACGGCGTGGTGCGTACCATCGCCCTCGGTTCCACCGACGGCCTGAAGCGCAACCTGGTTGCCACCAACACCAACCGCGGCATCTCCGTGCCGGTCGGTGCTGGCACCCTGGGCCGCATCATGGACGTGCTGGGCCGCCCGATCGACGAAGCCGGCCCGGTGGCCGCCAGCGACAGCTGGGAAATCCACCGTGCGGCTCCGTCGTACGAAGACCAGTCCCCGGCCACCGAGCTGCTGGAAACCGGCATCAAGGTCATCGACCTGATGTGCCCGTTCGCCAAGGGCGGCAAGGTCGGCCTGTTCGGCGGCGCCGGCGTCGGCAAGACCGTCAACATGATGGAACTGATCAACAACATCGCCAAGGCGCACAGCGGCCTGTCCGTGTTCGCCGGCGTGGGTGAGCGTACCCGTGAGGGCAACGACTTCTACCACGAAATGAAGGACTCCAACGTCCTGGACAAGGTGGCGATGGTGTACGGCCAGATGAACGAGCCGCCGGGCAACCGTCTGCGCGTCGCCCTGACCGGCCTGACCATGGCCGAGTACTTCCGCGACGAGAAGGACGAAAACGGCAAGGGCAAGGACGTCCTGCTGTTCGTCGACAACATCTACCGCTACACCCTGGCCGGTACCGAAGTGTCGGCACTGCTGGGCCGCATGCCGTCCGCCGTGGGTTACCAGCCGACCCTGGCCGAGGAAATGGGCGTCCTGCAGGAGCGCATCACCTCGACCAAGAACGGTTCGATCACCTCGATCCAGGCCGTCTACGTTCCCGCGGACGACCTGACCGACCCGTCGCCGGCGACCACCTTCGCCCACCTGGACTCGACCGTGACCCTGTCGCGTTCGATCGCCTCGCTGGGTATCTACCCGGCCGTCGATCCGCTGGACTCCACCAGCCGCCAGATGGACCCGCTGGTCATCGGCCACGAGCACTACGACACCGCCCAGCGCGTCCAGCAGACCCTGCAGAAGTACAAGGAACTGAAGGACATCATCGCGATCCTGGGCATGGACGAGCTGTCCGAAGAGGACAAGCAGGCCGTGTCGCGCGCCCGTAAGATCGAGCGCTTCTTCAGCCAGCCGTTCCACGTGGCCGAAGTGTTCACCGGTTCGCCGGGCAAGTACGTGCCGCTGAAGGACACCATCCGTGGCTTCAAGGCCATCGTCGATGGCGAGTACGACCACCTGCCGGAGCAGGCGTTCTACATGGTCGGCGGCATCGAAGAAGCGGTCGAGAAGGCCAAGAAGATGGCCGAGAAGGCCTGATCCGGGACGGGCGGGAGCGATCCTGCCCGACCTGACGCCGGCGCCGGGCAACCGCCCGCGCCGGTGGACCCCCACGGTGGCATTGCGCCGCCGCGAACAGCGAAGAGATTTGCATGAGCACGATCCGTTGCGACATCGTCAGCGCCGAGCAGGAAATCTTCCGTGGCGAAGCGACCCTGGTCGTGGCCACCGGTGAGCTGGGCGAACTGGGCATCGCGCCCAAGCACGCGCCGCTGATCACCCGCCTGAAGCCGGGCAAGGTGGTGGTGACCACGCCGAACGGCGAGCAGCTGGATTTCGCCATTTCCGGCGGCATCCTGGAAGTGCAGCCGCAGGTGGTGACCGTGCTGGCCGACACCGCGATCCGCGCACAGGACATCGACGAAGCCTCGGTCCGCAAGGCCAAGGAAGAAGCGGAGCGCATCCTGGCCAACCGCGGCGAAGCGATGGAAGTGGCTGAAGCCCAGCAGAAGCTGGCCGAAGCCGTCGTCCAGCTGCAGGCGCTGGAGCGCCTGCGCAAGACCCTCAAGCACTGAGGTTCGCGCGTCATCAAGCAGAAACGCCGGCTTGCATGCCGGCGTTTTTGTTTGTTCTCCACAGGAGCAGGGAATGCAGCAGTATTCGACAACGATAGAGGGCGGCAGCTGGCAGCGGCAGTGGCGCACACCGGCGGGCGCATTCCTGGTTGCCTGGATCGTCCTGTGCCTGCCATGGCTCAGTGGCATCAAGACCATTCCCTTCGACGCCGTGCAGCAGTTCTTCCCGGCTGTCAGCTTCAGTGCCGAGCAGCTGCGTCATCTGCAGGCCCCCTGGTGGAATCCCTATCTCTACGGTGGCTACCCGCAGGTGGCCGACCCGCAGATGATGACGCTGCAGCCGACGATGCTGCTGCCGATGCTGCTGGCACCCAGCTCCCTGCACCTGTTTACGGTGGTGGTGCTGCTGCATGTGCTGGCAGGCGGCCTGGGTGCGCTGCGGCTGGGTCGCCTGCAGGGCATGGCGCCGCCCGCGCAGCTGCTGTTCGCACTCACGTTGATGTTCGGGGGCGTGGCCGCTTCGCGCCTGCAGCACACGCCGATGATCATCAGTTACTGCCTGCTGCCCTGGCTGTGGCTGGGCCTGGAGCAGGTCCGCCGGCGGGGACGGATGCGCGACATCCTGCTGGCCGGTGTGGCCGGCGGCCTGTGTGCGCTGCAACTGACCCAGGTCACCTATTTCATCATCCTCGCGTGCGCGATCTACGCCGTGGGTGCTGTCCTGCTGGCACAGGGGCAGCGCGTGCGCCTGCTGTGGCAGCTGGGCGTGGTGGCCATTCTCGCCGGCGCTGTGAGTGCGCCGCAGTGGCTGTCCACGCTGGCCTGGCTGGACCAGACCAATCGCAATGGCTTGTCGCTGGAAGCCGCGCTGCCCGGTGCCATTCACTGGCAGACACTGGTGACACTGCTGTCGGGCAACGTGTTCTCGCAGGGGCGCGGCGATAGCTGGGCCTTCGGTGACATCAGCGCCGACTACCTCTATCTGGGGGCAGTGCCGCTGGCGCTGTGGCTGCTCTGGGGCGGTGAGGTGCTGCGGCGCAGGCCGGCGGCGGCCCGCATCGCGCTGTGTGCGCTGACGCTGGCGATCCTGGTCGCGGTGGGTGGCGCGACGCCGCTGTTCCCCTGGCTGTTTGGCTGGCTTCCGGGGCTGGACCTGTTCCGGCGCCCATCCGATGCGCTGTTCCTTACCGTGCCCGCGGCGGCGTGGTTGGGTGCCAATGCGCTGCAGGTTGCCCTGCAGCGGCAACCGTTGCGATTGCACTGGGTGTCTGTGGCGGCCGTCGCGATGCTGGCTGCGTGTGCCGCATGGCTGGCGATCGATCATGGCCATCCGCTCGCCTTCGCCTGGCTTGCCGTCAGCGCCGCGCTGGGCGTGGCCGCAGTGCAGGTGCTGCGCCGCCACCCGGCGCCTGCGCGCTGGGTGCTGGCACTGGTGCTGCTGGACCTGCTGTTGTTCAACGTCGGCACCAGCTTCAACGCGGGCAGCGGCACCAAATCGGTGCTCACCGCCGATCGTGCGGGTCCTGCGCAGCGCGCCTATGCGTTGCTGGCGGCAGAGCGGCATATCGGCATACCCGAGCGCGCGGTGGTCTTCGGCATCGGTGGACTCACCAATGGTGCGGCGGTGCATGCCATTGCGCTGGCAAATGGCTACAACCCGCTGCTGGCAAGCGACTATCTGCAGATGACCGGGATGCCGGGCGAACCGGTCGATACCTTCCAGCAGAAAGCTCCCACTGCCTGGATGCCAGACACCGCTGCTCCCCTGTACGACCTGCTGGGCGTGCGTTGGCTGCTGGCCCAGGAGCCATTCCCGGGCTCCAGTGCGCAGGGCGACCAGGTGGAACTTGCGCGGCGCGGCAGTGTGCTGCCACGCGTACTGAATCCGCGGCAGGTGCGCCGCCATGACGAGCGTCTACCGCCTGCACCGCTGTTCAACCAGACCGATTTCAAACGGCAGCTGTGGCTGCCCGCCGCCGCCAGCAGCCTCTGCGCCGAACAGGATGCTGGTGAGGCCACGGTGCAGGTGCTGCAGTACCTGCCCGGACGCATCGAGCTGACGGTGGTGGCCGACCGTGCGGCGTGGGTGGTGATCAACGAAACCACCGGCCGTGGCTGGCAGGCGCAGCTCGAGGATGGCCAGGTGCTGCCGCTGCTGCGCGGTAATGGCCTCTTCCATGCGTTGTGCGTGCCGGCCGGGCAGCATCAGGTGCGGTTGCGCTACAGCGCGCTGCAGCTGTGGCGTGAGGGAGTGGGCGCGCGCCTGCGCGGCGACGGTGATCGCTGACCCCGATCAGCGGTACACAAGGTAGCGCATCAACAGGAACGACACGCACGCCAGCCCGCCTTCCACCAGCGGCTTGGCCAGCCAGGCGTACTGCAGGCCAAGCGCGTGGTCGACCACGCTCACCAGCAACGTGCTTGCCGCGGTCAGCAGCAGCCATAGCGCGAAAAAGCGTGCGAAACGCCTCCAGCCCAGCTTGTGGGCGCCGGCCTCGGCAAAGGTGTAGCGGCCATTGAGCCAGAAGCCCAGGAGCATGCCCGCCAGGCGTCCGGCGACGTTGGCCGGTGCCACCGCCATGCCCAGCGCGGTGGCGACCACGAAGACCAGCCAATCGACGAGCAGCTGCACGAGCCCGATGAGGAGGTAGGCGCTTCCCTGGCGGACGAGGCTCATCGGCATGGTGAAGGAGGAAGGATGCCCATGTTAACGGCTCACGCTCTAGAATCACCGGCAACGAACCTCGGACTGCCGTTCCCATGACCCAAGCCCTGCACGTCATCATCCTCGCCGCCGGCGCTGGCAAGCGCATGAAGTCGGTGCTGCCGAAGGTGCTGCAGCCGATCGCCGGCCAACCAATGCTGGCGCACGTGATCGATGCGGCCCGCGAACTGCAGCCGGCGGCCATCCATGTGGTCTACGGCCATGGCGGTGAGGCGGTGCGGCAGCATTTCGCCGGCCAGCCCGACCTGCAGTGGGCTGAACAGGCACAGCAGCTGGGTACTGGCCACGCAGTGGCGCAGGCGATGCCGCAGGTGCCGGATGCCGTGCAGGTGCTGGTGCTGTACGGCGATGTACCACTGATCCGCGCGCAGACCCTGCGCGACCTGCTCGCGCAGCCGGGGCGGTTGGCGGTGCTGGTCGCCGAGGTCGATGACCCGACCGGCTACGGCCGCGTACTTCGCGATGCAGAAGGCAAAGTGGGTTCGATCGTCGAGCAGAAGGACGCCACGGACGACCAGCTGCGCGTGCGCACGATCAACACCGGCATCATCGCTGCCGAGTCGACCGCGCTGCGTCGCTGGCTGTCGCAGCTGTCCAACAGCAATGCGCAGGGTGAGTACTACCTGACCGACGTGTTCGCGTTCGCCGCGCATGAATACACGCCGGCCGAGATGGCGCTGGTGGCCGATGCGCAGGAGGCCGAGGGGGCGAACGATCCCTGGCAGCTTTCGCAGCTGGAGCGCGCCTGGCAGCGCCGCGCGGTGCGGGCGCTTTGTGCGCAGGGCGCACGCGTGCGCGATCCGGCACGGCTCGACATTCGTGGCAGCGTCACCGTGGGCCGGGACGTGCTGATCGATGTGGATGTCGTTCTCGAAGGCAGCATCGTGCTCGGCGACGGCGTCACCGTTGGCCCGTTCAATCGGCTGAAGGACGTCACGCTCGGTCCGGGTACCGAAGTGCGCGCGCATTGCGACCTGGAAGGCGTCGTCACCGAAGGCGCGGCACAGGTCGGTCCGTTCGCGCGCCTGCGCCCGGGTACCGTGCTGGCCGATGGCGTGCACGTCGGTAATTTCGTCGAAACCAAGAAGGTCACCCTTGGCGTCGGCAGCAAGGCCAATCACCTCACCTATCTGGGGGATGCAGTGATCGGCAGCAGGGTGAACATCGGTGCCGGCACCATCACCTGCAACTACGACGGCGTGAACAAGTCGACCACCACCATCGGCGACAACGCGTTCATCGGCTCCAACAGCTCACTGGTGGCGCCGCTGACGATCGGCGAGGGCGCGACCATCGCCGCAGGCTCGGTCATCACCCGCACCGCCCCGGACGGCAAGCTGACACTGGCACGTGCACGACAGGAAACCATCGATGGCTGGAAGCGCCCGGTCAAGAAATCCTGAGCCACGCCTTCCGCACGCCGACGAGCTCGGCGTGCTGCCGGCGATCGAACAACGCGCCGGTGAACTGCTGAAGGGTCACCAGGCCTACCCGGTGTTTGCCGGGCACGGCCGGGACCTGCAGACGCTGCAGGACGGCCTTCGGCGTGGCCAGTTGTGGGTGGTCGATGCCGCCGAAGGCGGTATTGCGGGCTACCTGCTGGGTGGCGAGTTGTGCGGCGAGTTCCATGTCCTGCAGATGGATGTGGACCCGGCGCATGCGCGTCGCGGCCATGGCCGTGCATTGCTGCGCCATGCCTTGGCACAGGCCAGGGCCGCCGGCTTCGCTGCAGCGGTGCTGACCACGTTGAGCGATGTGCCGTGGAATGCGGCCTTCTATGCCAGCGAGGGCTTCGTTGAAGTGCCGGAGGCAGAGTGGGGCGAGGGCCTGCACGCAGTCATGGCCGAAGAGGCTGCGCTCGGGTTTCCGATGCACCTGCGGGTCGCGATGCGGCGATCCATCTCTTCGCTGGGTGGCTGAAGGTCGGCCACCGGTCATGGGCGTTACTTTTCTTTGTGCGCAAAGAAAAGTAACCAAAAGAAACGCTCCGCCGGTCGCGAGCCGATGCTGCGCATCGGTGCCCTGCGCTTCTCGGTGAATCAGGGGACGGCGCCGAACTCGCTGTGCTCAAACATCGGCGCCTCTGCGCCCCGGATTCCCCTGCGATGCTCGGCTCGCTCAAGGCGGAACCAACATCCAGAGCCACAGCTGCACCCAGTCGATTCAAACTACGCGTGGATCTCGTTGCATTTGCTCTTGATGCTCCCGTTCCCCTGGAGCGCAGGATGCCGATGCCGCAGCTTTGGCAGGTGCCAACCTTGATCGGCACATCCACGCATGGCGTGGATCTACCTGATCGACCTACTCAACCCACCGGCAACAGGATCGACACGCACAGCCCGCCATCACCGCGGTTCTGCAGCGACACGCGCCCGCCATGTGCCTCCACGATCTCGCGGGTCAGCGCCAGCCCCAGCCCGGTGCCGTTGCGCTTGGTCGAATAGAACGGCATCAGCGCGTTCTGCAGCACCTGTTCGTTCATGCCCTTGCCGCGGTCCAGTACATCCAGGCGCAGCCACTGCGGCAACCGCGTCAGCTGTACCTGCACGTCATCGTTGGGTGGATCGGCTTCGGCGCAGGCTTCATGGGCGTTCTTCAACAGGTTCAACAGTGCCTGCCCGAACTGCGCGATGTCGATGCGGCTGCTCAGTTCCTCGTCCGGCTCGCGCTCCATGGTGAACGGGATCTGCTGGCGGAGGCTGGACAGGAACGGCGCCCAGTGCACGGTCTGCAGTTGCGGCTGCGGCAGCTTGGCGAAGCGTGCATAGCCACGGATGAAGCCTTCCAGGTGGCGTGCGCGATCCTCGATGGTGGTGAAGATCTCCGGCAGCCGGTCAAAGCGTTCACGCTGCACCAGTACACCGCCGGAGTGGGCCAGCGAGGCAATCGGCGCCAGCGAATTGTTCAGTTCGTGGCTGATCACCCGGATCACCTTCTTCCAGGTCTGTACTTCCTGGCGGCGCAGCTCGGCGGTCAGCAGGCGCACCAGCAGCAGATCGTGCGGACGACCATTGAGCTGGAAGGCGCGGCGCGAGAGGTGGTAGACCTGTTCGTCATCCTCATCGCCGTCTTCGCCTTCGGCATGCACCGCGAACAGGCTGTCACCGCCGCGGGCGATCGCGTCGCGCAGCTCCACCGGCACCTGTTCGAGGACATCCTCCAAGCGCTGGCCCTCCAGCTTCCAGCCCCCGTGCAGCAGCTTGCGCGCAGCCAGATTGGAGAACACTACGCGGGCGATGCCATCACCACCCGAGGCGATCAGCAGCATCGCCACCGGCGTGTTCTGCACCATCGTGTCCAGAAGCAGTTCGCGTTGCACCAGGCCCTGCCGCTGTGCACGCAGCACATCGCCCAGTTCGCGGTGTGCCTGCACCAGGTCGCCGAGCTCGTCATTGCCGGGCCAGTGCACGCCGAAGTTGTATTCGCCGTCGCGATAGCTGCTGGTGGTGCCCGCCAGGGCCCGCATCAGTGACCGCACCGGGGCGGTAGCCCGACGCAGGGTCCACCACATCAGCGATAGCAGGATCAACGCCGACACCGTGGTCACCACCCAGCCATGGTTCATCCAGTACGCCAGCAACCACGGCAACGCGGCGGCCAGCGCCAGCACCGGCAGCAGGCGCAGGAACAGGCGGAAAGTGAACGAGCGCCGTTTCATTCGCGCGGAATGCCGTGGCGGTCCATGCGCCGGTACAGGGCCTGGCGGCTCAGGCCCAGTTCGGCGGCCGCCTGGGCGATGACGCCGTGATTGCGTGCCAGCACATCCTCGATGCGCTCGCGGTCGGGATCGTTGCCAGCACTCGGTGCCGGTCGCGGCACCGGTGCAGCACGCGGCAGGTTCAGGTCGGCCACCTCGATGCGATTGCCGGCCGCCAGCAGTTCTGCACGCTGGATCACGTTGCGCAGTTCGCGCACGTTGCCCGGCCACGGGTGCCGTTGCAGGGCCGCGCTGGCAGCGCTGGACAATGGCTTGCCGGCCGTCAGGAAGCGCTCGGCCAAAGGCAGGATGTCGCCCGCGCGCTCGGCCAATGGTGGCAGCACCAGTTCCACCGTATTGAGGCGGTAATAGAGATCTTCGCGGAACGTGCCGTCGCGGATCATCGCCGGCAGGTCGGCATTGGTCGCGCTGACCACGCGGACCTTGACCTGGCGTTCGCGATTGGAGCCCAGGCGCTCGAAGCGGCCGGTTTCCAGCACACGCAGCAGCTTCATCTGCCCGCCGAGTGACAGGTTGCCGATCTCATCCAGGAACAGCGTGCCTCCGTCGGCAGCTTCGAACTTGCCCTCGCGCGCCTTGTTGGCGCCGGTGTAGGCGCCGGCATCGGCACCGAACAGTTCGGCCTCGATCAGTTCCGACGGCAGCGCGCCACAGTTGACCGTGACGAATGGGCCCTTGGCCACCAGCGAGTTGGCCTGGATGATCTGCGCGATCTTTTCCTTGCCGGCGCCATTGGGGCCGGTGATCAGCACCGGCAGCTCGGAGCGCGCGACCTGGCAGGCCAGGGCGATGACGCGCTCGCTGGCCGGATCGGCGAACACCGCACCGCACAGGTCGTACTTTTCTTCCAGCGCATTGCGCTGGCGCAGCTCACGGCTGCGGCGGCGGTCCAGTTCGCGCCGCGCCTCGGACAACTCCAGCAGGTTGTTGACCGTGGTCAGCAGCTTGCGGTCGTCCCACGGCTTGGCCAGGTAGTCGGCGGCGCCGGCCTTGACCAGGTCCACCGCGCTGCTCAGGTGGGTCCAGGCGGTCAGCAGGATCACCGGCAGGTCCGGGTGGCGCGCGCGGATCTGCGCGAACAGGTCTTCGCCTTCCTCGCCGGAGGTGGTGTCCTCGCTGAAGTTCATGTCCTGGATCACCAGGTCGACCGGCTGCGACTCAAGCAACGCCAGCCCCTCGGCCGGGCTCTGCGCCTGCAGGGTGTCGATGTCGTGCAGGGAGAACAGCACATCCAGCGCGGTGCCCACGCTGGCGTTGTCGTCGATGATCAGGATCGAAGGCATCAAGCGGTTCTGCAGAAAGGGATGGGCGGCGCCGATGGAGCCGTGTTCGTGTCCATACGCCGGGAGAGCCCGGCGCCACCCATCAAGCATAGCCAAACCCGTAGCCGTAGGGGCAGCGGGCTCAGCTTCGGGGCGGAGGCGGTGGTGCCGGAGGCGGCGGGGTGACCAGGGCCAGGCGCCAGGCAGCCGCATTCACCGGAACAGTCAATTCACGTCTGCCGCGGCGCAGCAACAGATAGACGGTTCGGCCCGTGGAGTGGCGAAGGGCATCGACAAGATGCTCGACCCGGCGCACGGCGGTGTCGTCCATGCGCAGGATGCGATCGCCGCTGCGCACGCCGAAGCGGGCTTCGGGACTGGCAGCCTCCACATGCACCTGTCCCTCGGTCGAGCGCAACGCCAGTCGCGCATCATCCTGGCGCCATTCCAGTGCCTGCGAGCTGCCACCGCCGGCCTGTGCCGGCAGTGGCAGGAGCACCATCATCAGCAGCATCCAGCGGATGCGCATCTCACGCGCCCCGCGTGGCAACCGCAGGCGGTACCGCTGCTGCACGCCGGGCCGGTCCGAACACCGCGATCTGGCCGAGCACCCACAGCAGCAGCGCGCCCAGCGGCAGGTAGTGCAGCGGCATGCGCGGCAGCTCGTACATGTTCATCAGTGCCAGGTTGATCGCGTAGGCGGCCAGCATGCCCAGCACGATGCCCAGCGTGGCCAGCAGGAAGTTCTCGGTCTGGAAGTAGCGCAGGATCTGCCCACGCGTGGCACCCAGCGCACGGCGGATGCCGATCTGCTTGCTGCGCTGCTGCACCCAGAAGCTGGCCAGGCCGATGATGCCCAGTGCGGTAACCACCAGCAACGAGATGCTGACCGTGATCAGCAGGCCGACCATTGCGCGGTCGTTCTTGAAGAAGTCCTTGCGCTGGTCTTCATAGGTCAGCTTGTCGCGCATCAGACGGTTTGGATCATTGCGCTCCAGTGCGGCGGCGGCGGCATCGAGCACTTCCTTGCGGCGCGCCGGGTCGGTGCGCAGCACATAGGTGCCACCTTTATCGAACGTGCTCCGGGTGGGCAGCAGCATCGAGTTGGTCCAGTTGTCGTTCCAGCCATTGGGCGTGCTGAGCGTGTCGACGATGCCGACTACGTGCAGCGACTGCTTGCCCATGTAGTAGGTCTTGCCCAGTGCGCTGCCATCGGGTTCCATCTTGGCGGCGGTGGCCTGGGTGAGGAGAATCGGGATGGCCTTTTCCTTGCCGCCGCCCGTGCTGACGTCCTCGAAGTTCTGGTACTCGTCGGGCAGGAAATCGCGGCCTGCAATCAGGTTGATGCCCATCGTGGCCAGCCCGTTCTCGGACAGGTTGTACATCGAGGCGTTGGTGGTCGGCCGTTCCTGGTCGATCACGCGCGAGATGCTGCTGCTGGAGGAGCCGTTGCGGAAGGGGACCTGGTTGATGATGGTGACGTTGCTGACGCCGGGGATGGCGCGCAGCGATGCCAGGTCCTCGCGGGTGCGGGCCAGGGCGTCGGTCTGCTTGCCGATGCCACTGACGCGCAGCATCACCAGTTCGTTCTCGGCGATGCCACTGGGCATGCTGATCTTCTCCACGCGCTGGCTGACCAGGAACAGCGCGTTGCAGACGATGGCGCAGGTCAGTGCGACTTCCAGCACGATCAGGGCAGCGGCGGTCTTGTGCCGGCGCAGCGTGCTGAGGATGGGGCGGATGTCCATGGGAGTCCTCGTTCGGATGCTTACTGCGACTTGAGCTGGATGGCCGGAGTGACCTGCATCGCGCGCCAGGCGGGCAGGAAACCGGCGGCGAGGCTGGCGAACAGGGTCAGGCCCAATGCGAGCAGCAGCATGCTGCCGTCCAGGTGGGCGAGCTTGGCGTACTCCACCGGCTGCTGGCGCACCGCGAACAGGCCGAGCAGGGCCAGGCCGATGCCCAGCACGCCACCGACCACGCCGACCGCGCCGGCTTCGACCAGGCACTGCAGGAAGATCTGCCCGCGGCTGGCACCCAGTGCACGGCGCACACCGATTTCACCACTGCGACGCAGGAACTTGGCCAGCAGCAGGCCCACCGTATTGACCAGGCAGACGCCGAGAAAGCCCAGCGCCAGCCACAGCTGCAGGCGGACATCGCTGGGTACTGCGCCGTTGAAGTCCAGCCATTCCATCACGGTGCGCAGGCGAACGTTCGGCGGGTGCTTGAAGCGGCCGGCTTCACGTTGCTGCGTCGAATAGTTCTCCAGGTAGCGGCGATAGTCGGCGGCCTTGGCCGGGTCCAGTTCCACCCAGTACTGCAGCCACGCGCACGGTGCATTGAGCGAGTAGCTGTTGCCGTCGGGGTTCTCGCCGAAGCAGTTCATGTTGCCGTTATTGCCAAGCTTGAGATCGAAGGAGGTCGAGATCGGCAGCAGCAGGTCTTCGTCCTTGCCGTAGCTGCCTGTGGTCAGGTCGTAGAAGTGCGGCTCTGGGCTCCACTCCTTCATCACACCGACGATGCGGAAGCTCTGGCCTTCCATGCGCAGGTCGCGGCCCACGCTGTTGGCGCCCTGGAACAGCTTGTCGTTGAGTGCCTTGGAGATGACCACCACGCGGGCACGGGCTTCGTCATCCTCGTGGCTCCACGGGCGGCCGTACTGCATGGGCACCTCGAACATGGGGAAGAAGTCGGCCGACGTCCAGCGGGTATCAATGCTGAAGGGCTTGAGGGTGCTGCTGGCGGGCTCAATGGTCCCACCGCCACCGCTCATCAGCGCCTGGCGCTCACCCTTGGCTTCGCGCAGCAGTGCTTCACCATCGAAGCGGGTCAACTGGGTTTCCGGCTCTTCGCCGGCGACGTAGGCACCGGTCGCGGCGTCGAGCTGCACGTAGAACAGGCGGTCGCTCTTGCTGGGAATCGGGTCGCCGGACAGCACGTGGAACACGGTCAACGTGGTCATCGAGGCGCCGATGCCCAGCGCGATGGCGATCACCATCAGCGCGGTCAGTACCTTGTTGCGGCGGAAGCTGCGCACCGCCAATCGGGCGTAGTAGGCGAACATGGTCGGGCCCTCACTCGTTGACGGCGACGATGTGGCGCGGCGGGGTGGCCAGCACCGGCTCGCGCACCAGGTCGGTCACCTGGCCGTCGACGATGTGCACGTTGCGCTGCGCGCGCGCGGCCAGTTCCGGGTCATGGGTGACCATCACGATGGTGGTGCCGGCGGCATTGATCTCCTCCAGCAGTTCCATCACGCCGCGGGCCATCTGCGTATCCAGGTTGCCGGTCGGTTCGTCGGCCAGCAGCAGGCGCGGGCTGCCGGCCAGGGCACGCGCGATCGCGGCGCGCTGCTGCTGGCCACCGGACAGCTCATTCGGGTAGTGCTTCATGCGCGAGCCCAGGCCGACCTGGGTCAGCGCCTTCTCGATGCGCTCGCGGCGCTCGTTGGCGCTCATCTTGCGGTAGCGCAGCGGCACGTCGACGTTGTCGAACAGGTTCAGGTCGGGGATCAGGTTGAAGCCCTGGAAGATGAAGCCGATCTTCTGGTTGCGCAGTCGGCTGCGGGCATCGTCGCCCAGCGTGCTCACGTCCTGGCCGTCGAGCATGTAGGTGCCGCTGGTGAAGGTTTCCAGCAGGCCGGCGATGTTGAGGAAGGTGGTCTTGCCGGAGCCGGACGGACCGGTGACGGCGACGAACTCGCCTTCCTTGACCTGCAGTTCCAGCGAGCGCAGTGCGTGGGTTTCCACCTGTTCGGTGCGGAAGACCTTGGCGACCGAGCGCATTTCGAGCATGTACATGGGGTGTCCTCTCTCCAGGATTCAGGTATCAGGTATCAGGTATCAGTTGACGGAGACGCGTTCGGCGTCCTTGAACAGGTCGCTACCGGAGACCACGATGCGGTCGCCCGGCTGCACGCCCGACTTGATTTCCACTTCGCCCAGGCTGCTGACGCCCAGTTCCACCGGACGCCGTACCGCAGTGCGGCCATCCATTACGTAGGCGATGCCGTTGCCCTGTTCGACGAACGGGCCGCGCTCGACCTTCAGCACGTCCTTACGGGTATCGAGCAGCACGCGCACCGACATCCGCTGGCTCTGGCGCAGGCCTTCCGGCTGCGCGCTGGCGAAGCGCACGCGGGCGTTGACCTCGCCGTTGACCACTTCCGGCGACACCGCACTGATCTCGCCCGGGAACGGCTTGCCGTTGCCGCCGGTCAGCTGCGCCGGCATGCCGATCGCCAGGTCACGGGCGAAGCTCTCCGGTACCTTGATCTCGACCTCGAACTTGGACAGGTCGACCACGCCCAGCACTGGCGCATTGGCGGCCAGGTTGGTGGACTGGACGGCCTGCACCTGGCCGACCTGGCCGTCGAACGGCGCGCGCAGGGTCAGTGCGTCCACCTGGCGCTGCACCTCGGCCACCACCGCCTTCTGGCGGTCGGCCAGCAGGCGCTTGTTGCGGGCGTCCAGGTCAGCGCCCTGGCTCTGCAGGCGTGCATCGGTGGTGGCGTTGGCCAGGGTGATGTCGGCCTTCTTCAGCGAGTCCTTGGCCTTGGCCAGATCGATCTGCGGCACCGCGCCGCCGTCGTAGCCACGCTGGTAACGCTGCAGGTCGCGGTCGGCGGCCTGGCGCTCGATGGTGGCTTGGTCGGTTTCCTTGCGCGACTTGGCGCGGGCCAGGGTGGCGTCCAGCGCGGCGCGGCTGGCCTCGGCTTCCAGGCCGGCCAGGGTGGCCTGTTCCTGGGCCAGCTTGCTGCGCAGTTCCGGGCTGTCGATGACCGCCAGTTCCTGGCCCTTCTTGACCACGTCGCCGGCGACCACCTTCAGGTCCACGGTGCCGGCCGAGATGGCGTACAGGATCGGGCTGTTGGCGGCGATCACGCGGCCGTCGGCGGCGATGTCGCGGACCAGGTCCCCGCGCTTCACTTCGGCGATGCGCACGCGGCTGCTGTCGTAGGAGCGGCTGGCGTTGGACCAGGCGTACACGGCCCAGCCGATGCCGGCCAGCAGCGCGATGGCGCCCAGTGCCGGCCAGCGGTAACGCTGCCAGTTGGCGCGGGTGGTGCCGGACGGGGCGGAGGAAACGATCTGGTCCTGTGCGGAGGTGTCGCGGATCATCGGGTGCGTGCCTGACGGTGGTAGTGGGTACCAAGCACGTAGCGTGCCAACTTTATTTCCTTGTGGGTCAATGGGTTGGGAAGCACCCTGGAGTGTCCGGGTGTCCGCGGACACCTTTCCGGACACTTTCATTAAGCGGACAGGAGGGGGAAGCCGGATGCGCAGGCTAGAATGCGCCGATCGTCTTCAAGGAAACGCGTGACATGTGTGGAATCGTGGGTGCAATCGCCGATCGCGACGTGGTACCAGTGCTGATCGAAGGCCTGAAGCGCCTTGAGTACCGTGGTTACGATTCCTCGGGCATCGCGGTGATCGACCATGCCCAACGGCCGGATGTGCGCCGCGTGCGTCGTACCGGCCGTGTGTCGGAAATGGCCACTGCGGCCGAGGCCGAGGGCTTCAATGCAGTGCTGGGCATCGGCCACACCCGCTGGGCCACCCACGGTGGTGTCACCGAGGCCAACGCGCATCCGCACATCAGCCACGGCGTGGCGCTGGTGCACAACGGCATCATCGAAAATCACGAGGAGCGGCGCGAGAAGCTGCGTGCCCTGGGTTACACCTTCGAATCGCAGACCGATACCGAAGTCATCGCGCACCTCATCCATCACCACCTGAAGGACGGCGACGACCTGCTGGTGGCACTGCAGCGCACGGTGAAGGAGCTGACCGGTGCCTACGCGCTGGCCGTGGTCAGCCGCGCCGAGCCGGAGCGCTTTGTCTGCGCGCGCATGGGCTGCCCGTTGCTGGTGGGCCTGGGCGAGGGCGAGAACTTCGTCGCCTCCGACGTTTCGGCGGTGATTTCGGCCACCCGCAAGGTGATCTTCCTGGAAGAGGGCGACACCGCCGAGATCCGCCGCGACGGCGTGCGCATCTTCGACGAGCATGACCAGCCGATCGAGCGCGACGTGCACCTGTCCGATGTGTCGCTGGCATCGCTGGAACTGGGCCCGTACCGCCACTTCATGCAGAAGGAAATCCACGAGCAGCCGCGCGCGCTGGGCGACACCATCGAGGCGGCGATCGACGCCGGTGGTTTCCCGGCCGAGCTGTTCGGCAAGAATGCCGAGGCCGTGCTGTCAGGCATCGAAGGCGTGCAGATCATCGCCTGCGGCACCAGCTATTACGCCGGCCTGACCGCGCGTTACTGGATCGAAGCCATCGCCGGCCTGCCGTG
>NZ_JAWIRX010000018.1:0-51197 GCF_036319965.1 Stenotrophomonas sp. SMYL41
GATCCGCTTTTGATCTTCTTTTTCTTCTCCGTGGGTGGCAGGCCACCGAAATCTGTCAGAGGCCGGTCGGGGTGGGGGGGCGGGGGGGGGGGCCGCCCCGCGGGGGGGGGCCCCCCCCCCCCCGCCGCCCCCCCCGCCCCCCCCCCCCCCCCACGGCTTTTGCTTTCCACGACCAACCAGACACCACCCCCGAGGGGCTGCGCCGTTGGCTGGAAACTACCCGCGATGCCGGATCAGCAACTGACTCATCAGCGCCCGCAGCGCCGGCGGCTTCACCGGCTTGGCCATCATCCCCCAGCCACGCTCGGCGGCCATCTCACGCAATCCCGCATCGCGCTCGGCAGTGACCAGCACCACCGGCGGACGGGCCTGCCACAGTTCGGCCAATGTCTCGTACAGCACCGGCCCGTGGTGATCGCCCATGCGCACGTCCAGCAACACCAGCTCCGGCACGGTTGCTGTACTGGCCAACTGCAGAGCCGCCTGTGGGCCATCGGCCAGAGACACCTCGCAGCCCCAGCGCTCCAGCAGCGCGCGGCTGGCCGCGCACACGTGCGGGTCGTCGTCGATCACCCACACCCGGCGCCCGCGCAGTGGATTGTCCGCGGCCGGTTCCTGCGCCAGTACCGGCGCGGGTGCAGAGGCGGGAATCGCGCTGGCTTCACCGAACGGCACGCCTACGGCGAATACGCTGCCCTGGCCCAGCTGCGAGCGCAGCCGGATCGGATGCCCGAGCAGGCGGCCGATGCGGTCGACAATGGCCAAGCCAAGGCCGGCACCGCGCTGTTGGCCGTCGTGCAGACGGCGGAACTCCTCGAAGATCTCGCCCTGCAACGCGTCGGGAATGCCGGGACCCTGATCGTGCACTTCGATCCACAGCATGCCTTCGCGGCGACGGCAGCCGAGCAGCACGCGGCCGCGTTCGCTGTAGCGCAGTGCATTGGACAGGAAATTCTGCAGGATGCGCCGCAGCAGCGCTTCATCGCTGACCACCACGGCATTGGTATCAACCCAGTCGACCACCAGGCCGCGTGAGTGCGCGGCGATACCGAACTCGCGCGCCAGCGTCTGCAGCAGCGGGCCCAGCCGGAACGCCTGCACGCGGGTGGGGAGACTGCCCGATTCCAGCCGCGCAATGTCAAGCAGGCTGTTGAGGATCGCATCCTGCGCCGCCAGCGCGGCATCGATGTGATCGGCGGTCTGCTGCTGCGACGGGTCGCCCAGCTTGCCGCGCAGCACCGAGACGAACATGCGCGCCGCGTTGAGCGGCTGCAGCAGGTCGTGCACCGCCGAGGCGACGAAGCGGGTCTTGTAGCGGTTGGCCTGCTCGGCTTCGCGGCGTGCTTCGTCCAGGTCGCGGGTGCGTTCGGCAATGCGGTGTTCCAGCGCATCGGCCAGCGAGCGCAGTTCACGCGCCGCGTTCTTGTAGCTGGTGATGTCGGCGTAGCTGGTGACGAAGCCGCCATCGGGCAGGGGATTGCCACGGATCTCCAGCACCGTGCCGTCGTCCTTCTCGCTCTCGCGCATGTGCGGGCGGCCGCTGCGCAGGTGGTTCAGGCGGCGCTCGATGGCCTCGTCCACCGGGCCGGGACCGAGCAGGCCACGGCGTGCATTGAAGCGGAACAGGTCTTCGATCGGCCGGCCCACGCGCACCAGGTCCAGCGGGAAGCGGAACAGTTCCAGATAGCGCGAATTCCACGCGACCAGGCGCAGGTCCCGGTCGATCACCACCACGCCCTGCGGCAGGTGTTCGAGGCTGCGGCTGAGGCCGCTGTCGGCATCGGTGGCGGCCTGCAGCAGGCCATCCTGCGCGGTGCGCAGTTCCTGTGCATGCTGCTTGAGCAGGGTTTCCAGCTCGCGGCGGCTGCGCAGGCGATGCTTGGCCAAGCGCCGGCGCTGCTGCACGAACAGCACCAGGAAGCCCAGTGCCAGCCATGCGGCGCCACCGGTGACTGCCGCAGCGCGGCCGGCAGCGGTGGCGGCACTGGCGTCGTGCAGCAAGTGCAGGTTCCAGCCTTCGGCGGGCAGCGGCAGGCTCTGCCACAGCATCGGCTGCGGCAGCGCCGGGTCCAGCAGGCGCACCATGCGGCCGCCGTCGGCCAGCACGTCTTCGGTGCGTGCGCGCAGCGGCTGCAATGTACGGTCGGCGTACTGGCGGGCGTCCAGCATCTCGCGGCGCTCATCGGCGCCCAGCGGGCGCAGCAGCCGGTAGCGCCAGCTGTCACGGTTGGCCAGGAACACTACGTCGTGGTCGTCGCTGGCCAGCACCACGTCGGGGCTGCTCAACCATTCCTGTTCCAGTGCGGACAACTCGACCTTGATCACCACCACGCCCAGCCGCTTGCCGTCTTCTTCAATGGCCTGCGAAAGGTAATAGCCGGGCACGCCGGTGGTCATCCCGATGCCGTAGAAGCGGCCACGGCCCTGCGCCAGCGCCTGGCGGTAGTAGGGGCGATAGCTGTAGTTCTCGCCGACGTTGGTGGTCGGCTGGTCCCAGTTGCTGGCCGCCACCGCCACGCCGTCGTGGCCAACCAGGGTCAGGGTAGAGGCACGGGTGACTTCATTGGCGCGTTGCAGCTTGAGGTTCAGCCGCTGCCGTTCAACAGGCGAGGGCGGCACGCGCAGTGCATGCAGAAGATCCGGATCAAGCGCCAGCACCTGCGGCAGCGTACCGAAACGGTCGATACGCTGCTTCAGGCCCTGGCCGTACAGCTGCAGCTGGCGTTGCACCTGGCTGCTTTCCTCGCCGAGTGCGCGGCGCCAGGCGTAATGGCCTGCTGCAACCGCGCACAGCATGGTGCCACCGACCATCACCAGCAGGGTCAGCAACAGCATCCGATGGCGGCTGAGCCAATACATGGCGGCAGTCTACGCAGGGCCGGCGGGCGTGGCGTGCACGCCCGCCGGGGTCTGACGTGGAAGGGGTCAGAAGTGCATCTGCGCGCGCAGTTCGAAGATCTCCGGCGTGCTGTGCACGCCACGACGGCTGGCGTCGACCTTCACGTAGTTGGCCTGGAACTTGAAGTGGCTGGTCAGGTACCAGTTCGCACCCAGGGTGAGGTCATGCTGGCGGCCACCGAGGATGTCGCCGTCATCGAGATCCAGGCGGCTGTAGCGGGCTACCAGTTCGACTGCCCCGTAGTTGTGTGCGGGCTTGATGTTGGCCACCGCGCCGGCGTTGTACGGGCGCGATTCGCCGGTCAGCACCCAGCTGGCCATCGCGTACTGGCCGCTGCCGGTGTAGTCGGGCTTGCCGTCATGGCGGGTGACCGTAGCGCGCAGGGCTTCGGCCTGCAGCGAGAACGGGCCGCGGATCCAGATGCCTTCCAGGCCGGTGCGGCGGATCTGGTCGGCGGTGACCAGCGCACCGGAATCGACGTAGCGGATGTCGGTCAGGCCGGCTTCCGGGCGCGCGCGCAGGCGGGCGCTGGCCTCGTGGTGCACGTCGCGGCCATCGCTGTAGCCACGCGGATTCTCCTGCGAGTAGGCCAGGCCCAGGTGGATCACATCACCCGGTGCCTTCACCGGCGTCCACACCGCACGCACGGCCTGGGTGGTGCCGGGGTTGTCGCCCTGCAGGTCCTTGCCGCCATAGGCGCCGGCCTGCAGCAGGTACTGCGGGCGCTCCAGCACCCATTCCACGCCGGTACGGCGGCCGGCGTAGAAGGCCTGCACCGGCAGCGCGGTTTCCAGGAACGTGCCGGCGCGCGAGGACGTGTTCGCGTCCAGGCCGACCGGAGTCTTCATGTAGCCGAAGCGGAAGCGGCCGACGTCACGGCCGAAGAAGGCCTTGCTCTCCAAGCGCACGAACACGTCCAGCCAGGTGTCGGACTGGAAGTCGTAGTAGACCATCGCGTCATAGACGCCCTTCTTCTTCAGCGTCGCGCCGAACTCCTTGCGGCGCACGGCGTCGTCGTCCTCGAGGCCACTTCCCGAGGAGAAATCGTTGTAGTCGTAGGCGATGTTGGCGGTGGCCGCCAGCTCGGTGCCGTCGCCGAAAGCGTACTTGGTCGGCCAGTTGTCGAAATCGGCAGCCGAAGCGAAGGCGGGAAGCGCGGCCAGCGACAGGGCCAGCAAGGTGGGAATCGGGCGCATGTTGGGTGCGGCTCTCTCAGATTGCGTGTGGACAGGACAACAACGGCCGCAACGGCCGGAACTTTCGCAATGACGCGCCCGGCCGTTCAGCTCGGGCCACCGGCCTCCCCGTGATCGGGCGGTGCGGCGCCAGTGTAGGCATCGCGGCCACCTGAACCGGCGGGCTAGTACCAATAGGTTATCTGCGCCAGCGTGCCCAGCGCGTACAAAGGCGTCCATTGGTCGCACCCCCCCGCGCGTGCAGCACAGGGCCTGCGAGCAGTTTCCACGGTTACGGTTCCCGTGCAGTTCCGGGGCCGTACGTGCCTGAAAACGCCCCTTCCGGAGTCCGCCATGCACATCCCGACCGCAGCACCGGTGCCTGCAAAGCCGTTGCCGATCTATCGCCAGCTGTACTTCCAGGTGATCGTGGCGATCGTCCTGGGCGCCATCCTCGGCCACTACGAACCGCTGGTCGGCGAGAAGATGAAGCCGCTCGGCGATGCCTTCATCAACCTGGTGAAGATGATCATCGCGCCGGTGATCTTCCTGACCATCGTCACCGGCATCGCGGGAATGACCCACCTGCGCACCGTGGGCCGTGTGTTCATCAAGGCGATGGTGTATTTCCTGTTCTTCTCCACGCTGGCGCTGGTCGTCGGCATGATCGTGGCGCACGTGGTGCAGCCCGGCGCGGGCATGAACATCAATCCGCTCGACCTGGACCAGACCGACGTCAACAACTACGTCAAGAAGTCGCATGACCTGACCCTGGTCGGCTTCCTGATGGACATCATCCCGAAGACGCTGCTCAGCGCGTTCGTCGATGGCAACATCCTGCAGGTGTTGTTCGTGGCCGTGCTGTTCGGCATCGCGCTGGCATCGGTGGGCGAGAAGGGCAAGCCGATCGTGAACTTCCTGGAGGCGCTGGTCGCTCCGGTGTTCAAGCTGGTGCACATCCTGATGAAGGCCGCTCCGATCGGTGCCTTCGGTGCAATCGCCTTCACCATTGGCAAGTACGGCGTCGGTTCGCTGATCAACCTGGCCTGGCTGGTGGGCTCGTTCTACCTCACCGCCTTCCTGTTCGTGGCGGTGATTCTCGGCGTGGTCTGCCGCCTGTGCGGCTTCTCGGTGTTCAAGCTGGCGCGCTACCTGAAGGCCGAACTGCTGCTGGTGCTGGGCACGTCCTCGTCGGAGTCGGCGCTGCCGTCGCTGATGGAGAAGATGGAACGTGCCGGCTGCAGCAAGTCGGTGGTGGGCCTGGTGGTCCCGACCGGCTACTCGTTCAACCTGGACGGCACCAATATCTACATGACCCTGGCGGCACTGTTCATCGCCCAGGCCACCAACACCGAACTGACCCTGGGCCACCAGATCGCCCTGCTGCTGGTCGCCATGCTCAGCTCCAAGGGCGCGGCCGGTGTCACCGGTGCCGGCTTCATCACCCTGGCCGCCACACTGGCCGTGGTGCCGGAAGTGCCGGTGGCCGGCATGGCGCTGATCCTGGGCGTGGACCGCTTCATGAGCGAGTGCCGCTCGCTGACCAACTTCATCGGCAATGCCGTGGCCACCGTGGTGGTCTCGCGCTGGGAAGGCGCGCTGGACCGCAATCGCCTGAAGCTGGCGCTGGATGGCCGTGAAAGCGAACTGCCGCCGCCGGTCGATGCGCTGCCAGAGGCGCTGCCGGCCAAGGGCTGATCCAGGTGTGTGGTACCGCGGGGCCGGTCACGACAGTGGTACGGCCCCGCGCGTTTCAGGGCGTCCCATGGCTGTCATGGGCAGCGCCGAAGCTGGTGTCGCGGTACCGTCGCATACGGCACGGAATTGTGCGGTCGCAGCATGCTTGCGACAGGATAGCGACAGGTCCAGACGCTCCAACGGGGGTATCATCCCCTGTCCCTTCTGCCCATTCATGTAACCCACATCGATGTCCAACGAAGATTTCAAACAGGCCGCCCTCGATTACCACCGGATGTCCCCGCCGGGAAAGATCAAGGTTTCCGCTACCAAGCCCATGCTGACCCAGCGCGACCTGTCGCTGGCGTATTCGCCGGGCGTGGCGTACGCCTGTGAAGCGATCAAGGCCGACCCGCAGCAGGCCAGCGAGCTGACCGCCCGCGGCAACCTGGTGGCGGTGATCTCCAACGGCACCGCGGTGCTGGGCCTGGGTAACATCGGTGCGCTGGCCGGCAAGCCGGTGATGGAAGGCAAGGGCGTGCTGTTCCAGAAGTTCGCCGGCATCGACGTGTTCGACATCGAAGTCGATGAGACCGACCCGGACAAGCTGGTCGACATCATCGCCTCGCTGGAGCCGACCTTCGGCGGCATCAACCTGGAAGACATCAAGGCGCCGGAATGCTTCGTGGTCGAGCGCAAGCTGCGCGAGCGCATGAAGATCCCGGTGTTCCATGACGACCAGCACGGCACCGCGATCATCGTCGGCGCCGCCGTGCTCAACGCCATGGCCATCACCGGCAAGAAGATCGAGGAAGTGAAGCTGGCGACCACGGGCATGGGCGCGGCCGGCATTTCCTGCGTGAACATGCTGGTGCAGCTGGGCCTGAAGCCGGAGAACATCCTGGCCTTCGACCGCGAGGGCGTGATCCACACCGGTCGCACCGACCTGGACCCGGAAAAGCAGCGCTATGCGCGCGACACCGACAAGCGCACCCTGGCCGAGATCGTCGACGGCGCGGACATCTTCCTGGGCCTGTCGGCACCGGGCATCCTGACTGCCGAGATGGTCAAGACCATGGCGCCGGATCCGGTGATCTTCGCGCTGGCCAACCCGACCCCGGAAATCATGCCGGAACTGGCGCGCGCCGCCCGTCCGGACGCGATCATCGGCACCGGCCGTTCGGACTACCCGAACCAGGTCAACAACGTACTGTGCTTCCCGTACCTGTTCCGTGGCGCGCTGGACGTGGGCGCCACCGCGATCAACGAGGAAATGAAGATCGCCTGCGTGCGCGCCATCGCCGCACTGGCTCGCCGTGCTGCCACCGACATGGGCTCGGCCTACGGCGGCGACACCCCGAGCTTCGGCCGTGAATACCTGATCCCGCGCCCGTTCGACCGCCGCCTGCTGGTGGAGCTGTCGGCCGCCGTGGCCCAGGCCGCGATGGACTCGGGCGTGGCTTCGCGCCCGATCGACGACATGGGCGCCTACCGCGACAAGCTGGCCCAGTTCGTCTACCGCACCAGCCTGATGATGAAGCCGGTCTACGACCGCGCGCGCAGCGACAAGCAGCGCGTGGTGTACGCCGAAGGCGAAGAGGAAGTGGTGCTGCAGGCGGTGCAGAACGTGGTCGATGACGGCCTGGCGCACCCGATCTTGATCGGCCGCCCGGAAGTGATCGAATCGCGCATCGAGCGCCTCGGCCTGCGCCTGAAGATCGGCGAGAACGTTGAAGTCACCAACATCAACGACGATCCGCGCTTCAACGAGTACTGGCAGTACTACCATGGCCTGACCGGCCGTCGTGGCGTGACCGTGGCCGCGGCGAAGAACCTGATGCGTTCACGCCCGACCCTGATCGCCGCGGTGATGGTGGCGCGTGGCGAAGCCGATGCGATGCTGACCGGCATCGTCGGCCGCTTCCACAAGAAGCTGGGCTACGTGCGCAGCGTGCTGCCGCTGGAGCCGAAGGTCACCTCGACCTCGGCGATGACCGGCGTGATCAACCAGCAGGGCGTGTTCTTCTTCGTCGATACCCACGTGCAGGAAGACCCGACCGCCGAGCAGCTGTGCGAAGCGACCCTGCAGGCGGCCTACCGCATGAAGCTGTTCGGCATCGAGCCGAAGGTCGCGCTGCTGTCGCACTCCAACTTCGGCAGCCATGATTCGAAGGACGCGCTGAAGATGCGCCAGGTGCGCGAGCTGCTGCTCAAGCGCAATCCGCGTCTGAACGTGGATGGCGAAATGCAGGGTGACACCGCGTGGGATGAAGCGCTGCGCCAGAAGCTGCTGCCGGGCTCGACCCTGCAGGGCCGCGCCAACCTGTTCGTGCTGCCGAACCTGGAGGCGGCCAACATCGCCTACAACCTGGTGCGTGTGTTCACCGACGGCGTGGCGATCGGCCCGATCCTGATGGGCGTGAACAAGCCGGTGCATATCCTGACCACCAGCGCGACCTCGCGCCGGATCCTGAACATGACCGCGATCGCGGCGGTCGATGCGCAGATCCGCAAGCAGCTGGAAGCGGAAAAGAAGGCATAAGCCTTCTTTCCACTTCCGCTGCCCACGCATTCTGCCTTTACCCCCGCCTTCGGCGCGCCCCTTCAACAAGAAGGGGCTCTTGGCCGGAACAAAGATGGCGCGGTTGGACGTCGGCGCAAATGAGAACACCGGGCACTGCCCGGTGTTTTCATTTGCCGCAACGGCCGCCGAACCTGCCACACGCGCTACGCAACCCGGTCATTTCCCTGCAATGCCGTTGCGGCCCAATACGCCCACGCGGCCTGGCCGTGGGAAGGGTCCGGACCGGCCTTCCCACCCTGGGCCCGACCACCTCCCCATCGGCGAAAGTGTCATGCGCAATCGAGTGACCCGGCGGTATTTCCAGCAGCTGTTCGCGCTCTACGCAGGTTTCGTGCAGTCGCGCTGAGGCAGCGATGCGGTAGCGCCGGGGATGCCCGGCGGACGTGTGTGCGAGGGTATCAGCGCCGCTTGCCGCGGCGTGCAGGGGCCGGCGGCGGTGCGTCGGAACGCGGCTTGGCGTACTGCGCCCACAACGCCGGCAGTGCCTTGCCGGTGTGCTTCTGCCATAGCGCCGGTGCATAGCGGCCGTCGCGCAGGGCTTTGTTCAGCGCCAGCACCAGGCCCGGATGCTCGGCCTCGGCCCATTTCAGGAACGCGCCGGTGACCCGGTAGCCGCTGTCGAAGTTCTGGCCCTTCTCGACCTTGCCGGGCAGCGCCCAGCCGGCCGCGGCATTGTCCATGCCGTAGCGGTCGCGTGCGTAGTCGGCGATGCCTTCCACCAGCCAGCCCGGCACCCGCGCGTCGCCGTAGCCCGGATAGCCCTGCACGATGTGCATGGCCTCATGGGTGACCAGGTCGATGTCGTTCGGATGCTGTGCCAGCCAACCCGGATTGATCGTGATCGTCGCCGCCTGGTCCTTGTCGCCGACGAACGCGATGCCGGTATAGGCCGGATCGATCACGATGCGCACCATCGACGGCGCAGCCGGGTGGAAGTCCGCGCGTTCGCGCAGGTAGGCGAAGTAGAACGTATCGATCACCCGCTTGCGCTGCGGCGCGGCCAGGGCGCCACGGGCGTCCTGGTAGTTCAGCGTCACGCCGTCGCGGGTCAGCTGCGCATCAAAGGCCTGGGTCTGGCCAAAGCTGGAAAAGGAAAGGGCAACAAGGGCCAGAGGCAACAGACGGTAGCGCATAGGGTTCATTGTACGGCGCTGGGCGCCAACAGTTCGATCTCCGCCAGCGGCAGCCGGCCCGGCGCCGCCAGGCGCAGGCGGTACTCGCTGTAGCGACCGGGTTTGGCGATGCGGAACGGGCGGGTCTGGCGGGCCGACTCGAAGGCTTCGCCGCTGCGCTGGTCGAGCACGGTCCAGCGGCCGTTGCCGTTGCGTGCTTCCAGTGCCCATTCGCCGCCCTGGATGCGGCCGTCGCCGCTGGTGAGCGTGTACATCATCGGCGCGCCTTCGGCCAGGCCGGTCAGGGCGATGGTTGCGCCGCCGCCCAGGCCCACGGTGGTGGCCGCATCGTCGTCGACCAGCGCCGGCAGGGCACGGCCATCGGCCAGCGCCGCCTTCGCGCCGCTGCCGAGCAGGTCGTGCAGCAGCTGCGGGCGCTGGCCACGGGCGGTCAACGAGCGCGGCACGTCCTCCACGCCGCTGCCCCAGCGCGAGGGCTGCGGTCCCATCACGAAGTCCAGCGTCGCACCCTTGGCAATCAGGTCGTGCGGCACCCAGGTCTTCGTCCAGGGCGTGCCGTTGATCTTCAGCGACTGCACGTAGACGTTCTCGCGTGAGTTGTTGGCCGCGTTCACGGTCAGCACCGCGCCGCCCTGCAGTTCCACCCGCGCGTGACGGAAGGCCGGCGAACCGATCACGTACTCCGGCGCGCCCATGCGCAGCGGGTACAGGCCCAGCGAGGCCAGCACGTACCATGCCGAGGTCTCGCCGTTGTCCTCGTCGCCTGGATAGCCCTGGCCGATCTCGCTGCCGACGTACAGCCGGGACAGGATCTCGCGCACGTGCTGCTGGGTCTTCCACGGCTGCCCGGTGTACAGGTACATCCACGGGATGTGGTGCGCCGGCTGGTTGCTGTGCGCGTACATGCCCATGCGCACGTCGCGCGCTTCGGTCATCTCGTGGATGGTGCCGCCGTAGGAGCCGGCCAGTGCCGGGTCCGCGGTTTCCGGCGTGGCGAAGAAGGCATCCAGCTTCGCCGCCAGCTTGTCGCGGCCACCGTACAGCGCGGCCAGGCCTTCGCCATCGTGGGCGGCGGTGAAAGCGAAGGTCCAGCCATTGGATTCGGTGTAATCGTGGCCCCACACGCGGGGGTCGTAGTCCTTGGCATCCACGCGCCAGCGGCCATCGTCCGTGCGGCCCTGGAAGAAGCCGGCGGCCGGATCGAACATCGTCGCGTAGCTGGCGGCGCGGTAGCGGAAGTAGTCCGCTTCGGTGCTGTAGCGCTCGCGTGCGGCAGGCGTGGTCGCGCGCCTGGCCAACGCCTCGGCCATATTGGCGATGCCGAAGTCATTGAGTGCGCCTTCCATCGTCCACGACATGCCTTCGTGCACGTCCGCGCTGGCGTAGCCACGGAAGGTCGAACGGTCCATGCCCTTGCGGCCGACATGGCGGTCGGGCGGGACCACGGTCGCGTTCTTCAGCGCGGCGGCATAGGCCTCGGCCGGATCGAAGCCGCCGATGCCCTTCAGCCATGCATCGGCGAAGGCCACGTCCGAGCTGGTGCCGACCATCAGGTCGGCGTAGCCCGGCGACGACCAGCGCGCGATCCAGCCACCGGCACGGTACTGCTCGATGAAGCCCTGCACCATCTGCCCGGCATCGTGGGGGGTGAACAGTGCATAGGCCGGCCAGGTGGTGCGGAAGGTGTCCCAGAAGCCGTTGTTGACGAACACCCTGCCGTCGCGCACGCCGGTGAAGCTGCGCTTCGCGCTGCCGTCGGTGTTGTCATCGCTGGCGCTGGCCTGGTTGGCGTAGCGCCAGTCCGGTGCGGCCGCGCTGCCCGCGTTCTCGTAGCCGGAATTGGGGTACAGGTACAGCCGGTACAGGCTGGAGTACAGCGTGGTCTTCTGGTCGTCGCTGGCATCGCCGATATCGAAGCGGGCCAGGCGTGCGTCCCATGCATCCTGCGCGCGGCCGGCCACGCTCTCCAGCGTATCGGTGGCGGCGATCTCCAGTGCCAGGTTGTGCCGCGCCTGCTCCACCGAGATCAGCGAGGTGGCGATGCGCATCGTCACCTGCCGGTCGCTGCCGGCATCGAACTTGATGTAGCCGGTCGGGCGGCCGGTGTCGAGGTGGCCGCTGCTGCGCCAGGGCTTGTCGAAGCTGGCCACCACGTACATGCGGCTGGCGCCGTTGGACAGGCCGCTGCGGGTATCGGTGTAGCCGGACAGCGTCTGCGTGGCGGCGTCCAGGGTCAGGCCACCACGCGCGTCGACGTTGTCGAACAGCAGGTTGGCGTCGCCGCCTTCGGGGAAATCGAAGCGGAACACCGCGGCATGGTCGGTCGGCGCGATCGCGGCGGCGATGCCATTGTCGAAGCGCACGTCGTAGCGGTAGGGACGTGCGCTTTCATGGTTGCGGTCGAACGACAGCGCGCGCCTGCGGCGGTCGGCATCGGGCACGCCACGGCTGGCCGAGGGCATCACCTGGAAGGTCTGGCGGTCGCCC
The DNA here is from genome assembly GCF_036319965.1 of Stenotrophomonas sp. SMYL41. Taxonomy (NCBI): domain Bacteria; kingdom Pseudomonadati; phylum Pseudomonadota; class Gammaproteobacteria; order Lysobacterales; family Lysobacteraceae; genus Stenotrophomonas; species Stenotrophomonas sp. SMYL41. Next base: position 11,956 of record NZ_JAWIRX010000018.1, read on the forward strand.
ATCCACGGGCTGGGCTGATGGCTCAGCGCCAGTGCCTGCAGCTGTGGACGGTTCTGCGCATCGTTCTGCTCGTTCCAGCGGTACAGCCAGTTCAGTGCGCCGGCATCGGTGACCGGGGTCCAGAAGTTGAACCCGTGCGGCACCGCCGTGGCCGGGAAATTGTTGCCGCGCGAGAAGGTGCCGTTGGCCTGGGTGCCGCGGGTGGTCAGCACCCAGTCGGAGACGCGCTGTGGCTGCTGCCTCGGCACTGCATCCAGGCGCACGTCATCAATCCAGCCAGAGACCGGCGCGCCCTCGGCACTGGCCACCTCCAGCTCGATCGCCACCACGCGGCGCCCCTTCAGCGTGGATACGTCGCCCAGCCGCACCGCCTTGCGGGCCCACTGTTGTGGGTACAGCGTCTTCGACTCGCCCTGCGCGCGTGCGCCGATCGCCACGCCGTGCTGGTCGCGTGCCTCACCGGCCGAAACGCGGCTGCCATCGTCCAGCAGCAGGTCCAGCGAGACAAAGGTCGAAGCGACGGTGTCCTTGCCGACGATCTCCGGCAGTACCAGCCACGACAGCGTGGTATCGGCCTCGATGGGCAGGTCGGCCTTGAACAGTTCGCGCCGCGCGCTGCCGCCCGCGCTGCTGTAGCGCAGTGCATGCAGGCCGCTGTAGCCGGCGTTGCGCTTGGCGGTGTAGGGCGCGGTCGGTCCATTGCCGATCGTGACCTGAAGTGCACCCGCCGCCTGTGACGGGGCAGGTTCGCCCGGTTCGAACGAGGTCTGCAGCCCCTGTGCCAGCACCGGCATCGCAGTGGTCGCACAGGCCAGGGCCAGGGCGAGTGGAAGCAGGGCGCGGCGCGGATCGGACAGGGTCATGCAAGGGTCTCCCGGAAGGGCTGGCGGCGGGCAGAACCCGCATCGGCGGACACCACGGACGGCATCGCTCCGCCCGCCAGGCTGGCAGTGGGAGAGGCGATGCCGGTCCGGTGGGGGCGGGCCATGCGATCGGGTTGGATTGGAGGGGTCGAGGTGCGACCCGGCCCGATCCTGCAACAGCCGCCGCGCGCTGGCAAGTGCCATTTAGTTCGATCCAAATGCGGGAAATATCGCTGGAGGCGATTCCGGTGAGCGAACCTGCCGGAACGACCACAGAATCCTGCCTGGCGCTGCCGCCCGGCGTGCGGCGGGGAGATGCGAGGCATCGACGGGCGGGCGCAACGACCCGTTGCGGCGCAATGTCGGTGCGGCCCAGATGCTAGAATCACAGGCCTCGCAACCCGTTCACCGACATCCGCCATGAGCCATACCGCCACTGCGCCCGCCAACGCCGAGAAGCGCTACACCGTGCACCGCAGCGATCTGCCGCTGAGCTGCCCGACCCCGGAAATGGCGCTGTGGAACTCGCATCCGCGCGTGTACCTGCCGATCGAAGACGAACCCAACGGCGAAGCGCAGTGCCCGTACTGCGGCTCCGTGTTCGTGCTGGCCGACTAAACGGCGGCCCCTTCGATGCGCCGATTGACCGTGGTGCAGTTGCTGCCGGCGCTGCACTCCGGTGGTGTCGAGCGCTCGACCCTGGAAATCGCTGCGGCCCTGGTTGCCGCCGGCCATCGCGCGCTGGTGGTGTCTGCCGGTGGCCGCCTGGTGCAGCCGCTGCTGGACAGCGGTGCCGAGCACCTCACCCTGGACATCGGCCGCAAGTCGCTGCTGACCCTGCGCCATCTGCCTACCCTGCGCCGGCTGTTTGCCGAGGTTGGCGCGGACATCGTGCATGCCCGTTCGCGGCTGCCGGCCTGGCTGGGCCTGTACGCCATCCGTGCCATGCCTGCCGCGCAGCGCCCGCATTGGGTAACCACCGTGCACGGGTTGAATTCGCCCAGCCGGTACAGTGCGGTGATGACCAGTGGCGAACGCGTGATCTGCGTGTCCAATACCGTGCGCGCGTACGTGCAGCGCCACTACCCGACGGTGCCGGAAGAAAAACTGCAGGTCATTCCCCGCGGTGTCGATGTCGGCCAGTTCCCGCGCGTGGCCCGTGCCGACCGTCGCCCGCGGCTGGCATTGGCGGCCGATTACCCCTGGCTGGCCCAGGTGGAAGGCCCGCTGCTGCTGCTGCCGGGGCGCGGCACCCGGCTGAAGGGCCACGCCCACGCGCTGCAGTTGCTGGCCGACGTGCGTGCCGCTGGCGTGCCTGCCCAGTTGTGGATGCTGGGCACCGACGAACCCGGGCGCGAGGCCTATGTGGCTGACCTGCGCAGCCAGGCTGCGGCATTGGGCGTGGCCGAGGCCGTACAGATCAGTACGCCGACGGCACGCATCGCCCAGGCCTACGCCGCCAGCGATCTTGTGCTGCAGTTGTCGGACAAGCCGGAAGCCTTTGGCCGCACCGTGGTCGAGGCGCTGTCGGTCGGCCGGCCGGTGCTGGGCTGGGACCACGGTGGCGTGGGCGAACTGCTGCAGCAGCTGCAGCCCAGCGGCGCGGTGCCGCCCGGTGATGCACGCGCGCTGGGTGAACGTGCGCTGGCCCTGTTGGCGCAGCCACCGTCGTTGCCGACCCGCATCCCGTTTACCCTGCAGGCCATGCAGCGCGATACCCTCCGCCTCTATGCCGATCTCGCCGGCTGACCCCGCTGTCATTGTGCGCGACGACCGCGCCGGGCGCTGGGCGCCCTGGTGGGTGCTGGCGTACGTGGCGATGTGGCCGTTGCCGGGCATCGCGGAGACCGTGTTGGGCCTCGGCGCGATCTATGCTGCCGCGCGCATGGTCATGCGCCGGCTGCAGCGCCGCCCGCACCTGTTGAGCACCGCCGCCTGGGCGCTGACCTCGATCCTGTTCCTCGGTTACTGGCTGCCGCAGGCGTTCTCGGCCATCGATGCCATCGACCCGTCGGCCTCATGGACCAAGGCCGCTGCCGGGCTGCGCTACCTGCCCTTCATGTGGCTGGTGGCGATCGCGGTGGCCACGCCGGAACGGCGGCGGCTGACCTTCGGTGGCCTGGCACTGATCACCGGCGCGTGGACGCTGGACGCACTGGTGCAGGCGCTGGCCGGCACCAGCCCGTGGTTCTGGTCGTTGGAGCACCTGAAGCTGGCCGTGAGTGGCCACGCGCTGTGCCCGGCCGGCGAAGCTGTGCTGGCCGACCGCCTCAGTGGCGTGCTTGGGCCGTGCAATCTGAAATTCGGCCAGGTGCTGGCCAGCCTGTCACCGTTCCTGTTGCTGCCGATGGCGCGGCGTTTCGGCAGTGCCGGGTGGCTGCTGGCCGCTGCCGCGCTGGGATGCGTGTTGCTGCTGGCCGGTTCGCGCGCCTCGTGGATCACCTTTGCGCTGGTGCTGGCCTACAGCGGCATGCGCCAGCTCGGCTGGAAGCGGCTGCTCCTGCTTGCCCTGGTGGCGGCGATGGGCACGGCCGCACTGGCAGCGGGCGTGCCGCAGCTGCGCGAGCGTGTTGCGCGCACGGCCCAGGCATGGAACGAAGACGGGCAGGGCGTTGACGAGGCACTGTCGGGGCGCGCGCGCATCTGGACGGCGGCGGTGTGCATGATCGAAGAACATCCGGTCAACGGCGTCGGTGCGCGTGGCTTCCGCGATGCGTATCCGGCGTGCGTGGCCGATGAAGGCCCCGCAGTGTGGGGCAATCAACCGGCGTTGCACGCCCACCAGATCGTGCTGGAAATCCTTGCAGAAACCGGCGTGCTGGGCTTGCTGCTGTGGTTGGCGGCGGTGGCGCAGGCCTGGCGTGCCTGGCGCTATGCACCGCCGGCCGCGCGTGATCGCGCCCGCCCGGCGATGCTGGCGCTGGCGGTGACCGTGTTTCCGCTCAATACGCACCTGGCGTTCTATTCCGCGTTCTGGGGTGGCCTGACCGTGCTGCTGGCGGCCCTGTTCGCCGGCAGCCTGCTGGCCCGCGACGCAGATGATTCCCCGCCGGTGAAGTGACCGCGCATCTGCGCCTGGCAGGGATCAACCATGGAGCCGATCAACAGATCCACGCCATGCGTGGATGGGGCTTTCCCGACCCGAACACGGCGACATCTCCAATATCGGTGTCCCCCACCGGTTGCGCACGCTGGAGGCATGGCCAGCCCCAGACTTCGCTACGGTCGGTATTCCCGATCCGGCAACGTGTACTCATTGACCACAGCAACCCTGGACCGCGAACCGTTTTTCGCCGATGCGGCCAACGTGGCGATCCTGGTTGACTGTCTGCGCTTTGTCGAGCGCCGCGGTATCAGCCACAGCCTCGCCTGGGTGGTCATGCCCGACCATCTGCACTGGCTGATGGAGCTGCGCAGCGAAACCTCGGCCGAGTGCATGGCCCTGCTGAAGTCGCGCAGCAGTCGGCTGCTGAACCGGCCAATCCGGTCCGTGCGGGCCTGGCCAGCGCGTTGGGTGAGTACCCGTACGCACGCATGGTGCCGTTGGCCGTTGTAGTTGCCGGCACCCGGATGCAGAGCATCCACGCATGGCGTGGATCTACTTGTAGAAATCGCTCCGGCCGCCCGGCTGGCGCTTGAAACGGCGGTGGATCCACAGGTACTGGTCAGGGGCCTCGCGCACCATTGCCTCGATGGCCTGGTTGACCCGCGTGGTATCGGCTTCCACGTCCTCGCTGGGAAAATTCTCCAGCGGGGCGCCGATCTTCAGCACGTACTTCCCGCCTTCGCGGCGGTGGAAATAGGGGATCACCGCGCAACCAGTCATCCGTGCCAGCTGGTGGGTGGCGGTGATGGTCGAAGCGGTGTGGCCGAAGAACGGCACGAACACGGTGTCCTTGCCACGCATGTCCTGGTCCGGCGCGTACCAGAGGAAGCCGCCCTTCTTCAGATGGCGCACGGTCGCGCGGATGTCCTCGTTGGCGAACATCGCCTTGGCATAGCGCAGGCGGCCGAACTTCACCGCCCACTCGTACACCGGGTTCTTGTGCTTGCGGTACATGCCGGACAGGTCGACATAGTCGCACAGCAGCCGCCCGCACATTTCCAGGGTCATGAAGTGGCCGGAGACCAGCAGCACGCCGCGGCCTTCGGCCTGCATCTGCCGCAGGTGTTCCAGGCCTTCGATCCGCACGTGCGGGCGGATGCGGTCGATGCTGCCCCACCAGGCACGGATGCACTCGAACACGCCCACGCCCAGCGCGTCGAAACTATCGCGCACCAGGCGCTGGCGCCAGGCTTCGTCCTTCTCGGGGAAGCACAGCTGCAGGTTGACCTCGGCGGCGCGGCGGCGGCTGCCAAGCAGGCGCCAGGTAATCCAGCCGACGCCCCGGCCCAGCGCGCGCTGCAGCATCCACGGCAGGCGGGCGATGGCGAAGGCGCCGAACATGGCGGCAAACATCGGCCAGTTGCGCGGATCGCGCAGCGACGGGCGGACGGCGGTGGTGGCATCGGACATTGGCCCATTCTACCAAGGCGGCCGCGTGTCTTTCCCGGGGGGCTCCCGTATCCTTGCCGCATGCGTAAAGACCCTGTCGAATGGATCCTGCGCGGCCTGTATTCGGTCGTGCTCTACATCCTGCTGCCGATCACCGTGTACCACCTGGTCTGGCGCGGCTTCCGGGTCCGTGAATACTTCCGGCGCTGGGACGAACGCTACGCCTCCTATCCGCAGCCGACCGGCCAGCCGCGGGTGTGGCTGCACGCGGTCTCGGTAGGCGAGGTCAATGCCGCCGCTCCGCTGGTCAATGCCCTGCGCCAGCAGCGCCCGGACATCCGCTGGGTGATCACCACCATCACCCCGACCGGCTCCGAACGCGTGCGCGCGCTGTGGGGCGACGCCCTGGACCATGTCTACCTGCCCTACGACGTGCCGGGCAGCGTCAACCGTTTCCTGGGCCATTTCCAGCCCAGCCTGGCGCTGATCCTGGAAACCGAGCTGTGGCCGAACATGCTGTTCGGCTGCCGTGACCGCGGTATTCCGGTGTACATCCTCAATGCCCGGTTGTCGGCGCGTTCGCTGCGCGGCTACCGGCTGCTGGCCGCACTGATCCGCCGCGCGCTGCGCACCGTCACCTGCGTGGCCGCGCAGTCGCAGGACGATGCCGAGCGCTTCGTGCAGCTGGGGGCGGAGCCCGGCCAGGTGCAGGCGCTGGGCAACCTGAAGTTCGACATCGCCACACCGGATGTGCAGGGCTTCGTCGAACAGTTCCATGCGCGGGTACCGGCCGCTCGTCCCGTGTGGATCGCCGCCAGTACCCATGATGGCGAAGAGCAGGCGGTGATCGACCTGCACCGGCGCCTGCGCCAGCAGCATCCGGACCTGCTGCTGATGTGGGCACCGCGCCATCCCGAGCGTTTCCCGAAGGTGGAAGCACTGGCGCGCGAACAGGGCTGGAGCGTGGCGACCCGCCGCGTGGACCAGTGGCCGCACGCGGCCACCGACGTGTTCGTCATCGATACCCTCGGCGAGCTGATGCCGTTCTATGCCTGCGCCCAGGTCGCCTTCGTCGGCGGCAGCCTGCAGGCCATCGGCGGCCACAACCTGCTGGAGCCGGCCGCGATGGGAACGGCGGCGGTGACCGGCCCGCACCTGCACAACTTTGCGGAAATCTCCCGGCGCATGCGTGAGGCCGGTGCGCTGCTGATCGGTGAGGACGCGCAGGCGGTGGGCGATCTGCTGCAGCACCTGCTCGACGATGCCCAGGCCCGCGAGGACATGGCACGTGCCGGTTGCACGCTGGTCAGCAACGGCCGCGGCGCGCTGCAGCGCACGCTTGCCCTGGTCGCGCCGCACCTGCCCCCGCCGCACGAGTGATTCCGTCAGCGCGGCGTCAGCGGCGCTGGCGAGCATTGTCGTGATCAACTTCATCAATTCTGCTTAGCGACGATTTTTCTGTCGTTGCTGGACCGACCCTGCCAATGGCAGCGTGCCTGCCATCACATCGTGGCGCACACGGCACCGATTCTGATTCCGCAGGGCGACGCAGGCTGCCAGCCTGCTGTCGACCGCGCTTGGGCGGATATCAAGGGAACTTGCGATGGACGGCGACAGGGGCAGGGGCGGCACCGGTGGGGCCCGGCTGGGCATGGACCATCTGGCAGTGGTGGCGCTGACGCTTCTGGTGGGCGGCAGCGTGATCGCGCTGGTGGGTCAGCACACGGCGGCGCAGGCCGGCCCGGCCATCGTGCTGAGCCTGTTGCTGGCCGCACTGGGGGCCGGCCTGGTGCTGTGCTGCCTGCAGGATATGGTGCTGCGGCTGCCGGCGGCAGAGGGCCTGCACGGGCTGCTGGCTGCCAGCTGGGGGCCGCGGGTGGCTGGCGTGCTGGGCGTGGCCCTGCTGCTGGAGCTGGTGGCGACCACGGCGGGCGTGGCGCAGTCCATGGCCCACCATGTATACGCGGTGCTGGCTGCGGAAAGCCTTCAGGCCAGCGACTGGCTACCGGAACAGGTGACGGCGGCGATGGGTCTGCTGATGCTGGGCGCGCTGGCGTTGCTGCCGCCTCGGCGTGCGGTGCTGGTGGCCTGTGCCCTGCTGACGGTGAAGGTCGGTGCGGGGGTGTTGCTGCTGGCGCTCGCGGCACGTTACGTGCACTACGCCCACTGGATTCCCTGGCTGCCACCGGCGACCGCGCCGTATCGCTTTGGGCTGGGCGGTGTGCTGGCGGCTGCGGTGCCGCTGCTGGGGGTATTTGCCAGCGTCGGCTTGGCACTGGGCTTTCCTGCGCTGCGCCGCCGGGGTGCGATGTGGCAGCCGGCCGTGCTGGCGCTGGTCTCGTTGCTGGCGATGTTGCTGCTGATCGTGCTGGCAGCATTGCAGGCCGGGCTGGTCGAGTTTTCCGCGCTGGCCAGTACCCGGCCGCTGTCGGTGGCGCTGCAGATGCATCCGCAACTGCAGTGGATGCTGCCGTTGTTGCCCTTGGCGGGGGCAGCGGGTCTGGCCGCGCTGCAGCTGGTGCTGCTGATGCTGGCCGTGCGGCTGGCAACGTCGCTATGGCCGGGGAGGGGTGATGCGGTGGGACGATCCCGCGCCGGCCTGACCGTGGCGGTGGTCGGGCTGCCAGCGGTGATGCTGGAGTTGTGGCTGCCGCTGGGCACCCTGCCGACGCTGCCGGGTCCGGCAACCCTGCTGGTGATGGCGGCACTGTGCCTGGCGGTGCTGCGTCGACGGAAAGACACGCGGCAGGGCGCAACCGGCCGCGAGCTGATGCTGCCGATGCTGGCCGCCCTTGGCGGCGGCCCTGTGCCTGCTTGCGGCGCTGGAGCGCCTGTGGGCATGGCCAGGCTGAGGATTCGCGGGGCCACGCAACAGGACGGTGCGTGTGGAGGCACCGCCTGCAAAAAAGCCACCCTTGCGTTATTCCCCCCAGCTAAAGATACATAGTTGGGGTGGATTAGCCCCTGGAAACACCCCAGAGCCCCTCTCGTAGGGGCTTTTTTACGCCTAGCGCCCCATGAACTTCTCCCCTAAAATTACATGGTATGTGACTGTGGCGCCTGTTCAGATGCTCCAATGACTGTCGACAACTTGCCGTTGGATGTAGCCAGGCATCCTGATCTCCATCAGTCCCTGAGCGCGATCTACTGGATGCGCGGTCAGATGGCGTAGGTCTATGTTCGTGACCGTGAAGGCCCGCATCTATACAGATGCCACAGGGGCCTATTCTGAGTTGCCCGCACTGCTAACTCCTGCAGGGGTGCTGGAGCCACTTCTTGACTATTGCTTGCACCGTAGCCATGACCGTAGCCTGACGTGGATGTCGAAAGTCACCCGTTCTGTACGGCTGTTCCTGGAGTACCTGCTCTCCAACCCTGCCGAGCGTGACACCTATCGTTTGTTCCAGAACTTTGCGCAGCGGCTGTATACAGGCACCTTCGACCGAAAAACGGGGCTCGATCCGAGCGGTCTTTGTTGGGCTCCACGCGCACCGCAGGATGCCGCGAACATCGTTACCCACTTGACGGACTTCTTTGCGTGGTTAAGCGAGATACGACCTGAAGCTGCTCGGCTGAACCCGCGATATCAAGGTGGGGCCTTCGATCGACAGATAGATGAGGCTGCTTATCAGTTCCGCCGCAGCAAAGCGTTCTTAGGTCACACCTGGGCAGCAAATGCACATCCAACCGAAACTGGACATCGTGTCCGAAGCCAACGCCTGCCGAAGGTGCAGAGCGGGGAGCCTCCCGCCTTTCCCGAAGAGCGATTCGAGGAATTGTTAACGAGAGGATTTCGTGCAGGTAGACGCCAGGACTACCGCGGCATGCTCATTACCTTGCTGTTGCACGGCGCAGGCTTCCGCGAGTCGGAACCCTTCCACCTCTACATTTCGGACGTTTTTCCAGACCCGGGCAACCTAGAGGGGGCAAAAGTGCTCATCCACCATCCGAGCCACGGCTCTGCTCCTAGTGACTGGCGTGACGAACGCGGAAGGGTGCGTAAAGGTACCCGCGCTGAATACCTTTCCCAACAATTCGGCTTGGCGCCTCGCACCTTGGTCATGGATCGGCGCCATGCGGGATGGAAGGGCGGCATGCATGACCAGGCCTACTACAAGCAGGCGTACTGGTTTGTGCCCGAGTATGGCGAATGGTTCCTGCAGTTGTGGCACCGCTATCTGGAACAGGTCGCTCGCATTGATCGCAACCACCCATTCGCCTTTATCAACCTGATCCGCCAGCCCGTGGGTGCCATGTACACGCTGACCCAGTACAACAAGGCACATGCGGCCGCCTGCGAGCGTATCGGGCTCACTGTGGGCAAGGCATTAGGTACTACACCTCACGGCCACCGACATGCCTACGGCCTCCGGCTGCGTACCGCAGGTGTTGAAAAAGCGCATATACGCCGCTTCATGCACCACTCCTCTGAAGCAAGCCAAGAGGTCTATACACAGCCGAGTACCCGTGAAGCGCTGATGGCACTTGAGGCGGCCGCACAACGAATGCGAGATAGGGGACTCAGCACGGCCAATGTGATTGACATAAATCTGAGTTCTGGAATTTAAGGATGACTGAGATCAATAAAGGGGCGAATGCACACCTCAAGAAGAAGGGGGCAGGACGCGAGCAGGACACATCTCTTGGATGGCTCGATCGTGAGCATCCGCACCTAACTGCTTGGCGAATCTTGGCAGTTGAATGGCTGAAAGGCGAGACTCGGGGGCTGCCCAGCAGGCTGAGAGCCTTATCAGCCTTCTTCGATCGCTTCATTGCGCGACAGGGGTTGCCCCACGAACCTAGCGTGTTCCTCGCTCGTAGCACGAGCGTGCCCAACTTCTATCTCACTGCTTGTCCGAACTCTTTTGACGGCATCAAGAACAACAATCACATCAATTCCTTCCTTCAATACGTGCTGCTAAAGGAGTTCAGCGAGGAGACTGACAACGGCCAGTTGGTTGTATCCCCGGCGTTTCACAATCCCGTCCCTCGTATGTCCAGAGAGGGTCTACCCAGGCGTGATGAGAGTGTTCATTCGCCGCTGCCCTATGGATACATCGACGAACTTCGCCAGATTCTTGCTGCTGGACCACACTTCCGCGATTGGCAATGGGCGCAGCAGGCACTGGGGGCGAAAGCTGGTACGCGCGGTAGAACTGCTCCTGACTGGTTTGAGGTAACAGAGGCGCAAATAGATCGAACAGACCCAGATTGCGTATGGCGTATCCGCAAACTCAAGTCGGGATATCGTGGCGGACAGGTTCTGGAGATGTGGAGCCCGGTGCGCTGGGTTGCGCTACTCGTAAAGCTAATCCTGCCACTGCGTACTCACCAGGTACGATTCCTTGATTCCGGCGAAGCCGACACTTGGCGCTTTGAAGCAGGTTCTTGGACGTTGAATCCCAGTCCCCTCGCTGGGGGAAGTGAGCGACGCCCCGTCCAGCTAGGCGTATTTCGACGTAGCCAGCAGCTAGGTGAGAGTGAGTCCTCCGGGGCGGTGCTCTACATCAACACCAATAAGACTGCTGACATGGCGAAGGCTGGTGAGGACAAAGGCTACCTAATGCCGTGGTGCGCAGGTGGGCCGATCCATCAAGACGTCTTCTATTGGCTAGAGAAGATGCGTAACTGGCAGGAAAAGTACAATCCTGTCTCGAGGCGAACAGCCTGGGGAGAGCTCGACGCACGTCACGTCCAAGCAAAAAGCGAGATACAGCTAAGTAGTTATCCGGATGCCTGCTTCTTGTTTAGATTGCCGGAGGAATGCGATGGATCCTCCAATCTACCTCTGCAGCGCGCCGGCCAGCTTGAGGGCTGCTGGTTCCGCCTCCTGTCAGCACTGCAAATCCGCATTGCTGAGCGAGGCGAGACTCACTCTAACGGTGCGCCAATTCAATTCCTTCCGCCTGTGGAGGAACAAAATTGCGGGCTGACCACTCTCTTTCCGCTTCATAGCCTACGCGTTTCGCTCATCACCGCACTGGCCTTAGAAGGACAAGTTCCGTTCCCCGTTCTGCAGAAGCTCGTCGGTCACAGTCGGCTGCTGATGACCCTCTACTATACAAAGCCGGGGCCGACCCATGTTCGCAAGTTGTTGCATAGCGCTGCGGAACGGCTTGAGGCAGGAAAGGAAGTCAGCATTCAGAATTTCCTTCTCGATACGGCTCACGAAGAATTGCTTCAAAAGGCGGTCTGCAATAGCGTCCCTAGCCTCGCCGTGGCCATCCCTCAACATCCCTCCGTACGCAATCCAGTGGGCTGGATGCCAATGCACCATGGGTTGTGCCTGGTTGGAGGCAATACCAGTGAGAATGAGGGCAATAGTGCGATAGGTGGCTGTTACAACGGAGGGGCATACTTGGGATCAGCAACGTCTCAAAAGTACGGACCTGTCCCCGGCGGCAGTCGCAACTGCGTACGCTGCCGCTGGTTTGTGACCGAGCCACATCACCTCCCAGCGCTTGCCGCGCACTTCAACACACTCGCCTATCACTTTGACGAAGCGCGCAACACTTGCCTCACGCGCGAAGAAGAACTTCAGAATATCAAAAGGCAGAAGGCTGACGCTGAGGACAGCGGGCATCCCTTTGTTGCGTTGAACGCACACCGACAGGCAGAGCGGGTGTGGGAAAGCGCCATGAAGCGCTTCAGTGATCTGGCAGAAGACCTGGTGGCTTGCTGGCGTCTAATTGAACGCTGCAAGTTGGCCCTCGGCGATTCGCAAGAAGGCGGTACGCAGTTGATTGCCGCTGGCGAAATGGTTGATGTACAGGCTGTCTTCGAGGAGACAGAGTCAGAACTCCTACAGCTGACGGGCATATGCGATAGCGTTGAGATGTATCCGGATCTTGACCCAGGAAAGGCGGTATTCCGCCGAAGTCAGCTTCTCGATGCCGTGCTCTACAACGATGGCCGACCGCCCTTGTTCATGACGCTCAGCGAACAAGAGCAGCTACTGGCGGGCAATGCGTTCATGCGGCATCTATCTCAGCAGATGGATCCAACCAATCCAATACTCGGCCAACGAGAAGTGATCCGTTTGATGGACGCCGGTGTGCGTCTCAGCCAGCACTTCGACGTCGATCTCTCGCATCTGCTGTCTGTATCTCAACATCCGGCGCAAGGAATCCCTGTCGACCGGGTTCTTCTGGAAGAAGTGAAAGCATGACCGACACAACGAATGTGCACCCCGACGCTGTGCTTGCCGCACTGCTGGCAAAAGGAGGGCGTTCAAATCGGCAGGCGAATCTGGCTAGGATGCATGAGATCTGTAGTAATCAGCACGCCACCGGCTCGCGAGACTTCTCGATTTCAACCATTGGCCGCTTGGCAGAGGCCGAAGGAGTGCTAAAAGGTCGAGCACTCTATAACGCAGCATCCGCCGACTACCGGTCGCTCATTGAGGCTTGGGCGGCCTACGCTGGCCCGCCTCTACCGAGAGTCAAGAAGGTCTTGGCGAGTGATGAATATCTGATGCGTATCGAAGATCCGGCTATTCGATCCATCATGCAGGGCATCATCGCCGAACGTGACAGGCTCAAATCGCAGCTCAATTTGCTGAAGGCCCACACGCAAGTGACAGTTGATCGCCGCCCCCTGGGCGCCACGATCTCGGCGACTGGCGTAGCACCGCCTCTGGCTGTATTCACGCTGTCTGAGCAGTTCACACCATCAGAACGCGAGGCACTCAGGAAAGCGATATCACCAGACTACCTGCAAGAGCGGGGCCTGAAGGAAGGAACTCACGGAGAAATCATCAACGAACGGGGACGGGTCGTGCTTGAGGTTGGCTTTGCAAGAGCGATCCGCAAGATTCTTGGAGATTCGATCACCAAAGGCCGATAGAAAAAGCGCCGACGTCACCGTCGGCGCCTCCACCGTACGATGCATTGCTATGCATCTATACATAGCAATGCAATCGAGTACATCCGTATACGTATCAGTGACATAGGAAGCCACCCATGCATCCTATGTACATTTAGGGTATGAGTCCCTGCGGGTGGCTTCTTCGTTGCCGGCGGGGCGACGGATCAGTGCGTGGTCGTTGCCGGGTTGCCCGCGTCCTGGGTCAGCAGGCGGTTGACGTCCTGCAGCTCGGCCACGTCCAGCGCACCCAGCGACTGGCTCAGCAGCAGGCGGTTCTGCAGGAAGGTGTAGCGGGCCTGGGCGTAATCCAGCTGCGCCGAGAACAGGATGCGCTGGTTCTGGATCACGTCCAGCACGGTACGGGTACCGACTTCCAGGCCGACCTGCGAGGCGTCGTACGCGCTCTGCGCCGAGACCACCGCCAGGCGGCGTGCTTCCACTTCGCTGATGCCCTGAACCAGGGTCTGGTAGGCATTGCGGGTGTTGCGGTCCAGGGCGCGCTTCTGCTGCTCGTAGCCGTCCTGGGCGATGTCACGCTGGGCCAGCGCCTGGCGCACGCCCGACTGGGTGGCACCACCGGAGAAGATCGGCACGCTCAGGGTCAGGCCGATGCTGTTGGTGCGGGCGTCCGGCGACAGCGAACCGGAACCGGTGCTGTCACCCCAGGTCGCGCTCTTGCCCCAGCTGCCGCCCAGCGACAGGGTCGGGTAATGGCCGCCACGGGCGGCCTGCACGCCAGCCTCGGCGGCGCTGACCTTCAGTTCCTGGGCCTTCAGCGCCGGATTCTGGGAGGTGGCCTGCTGCACCAGCTCGTCGATGTTGCCGCGGTTGGCCGGCACTTCCGGGCGGAAGTCCGCCGGCAGGCCACGCAGGTTGGTCACAGGCTGGCCGGTCAGTTCGGTCAGCGCCTGGTAGTTATCGGCCAGGGTGTTCTGCGCAACGATGGTGTTGGCACGCGCCTGGTCGTACTGGGCGCGTGCTTCGTGCACGTCGGTGATCGGCGCCAGGCCCACTTCCAGGCGCTTGTCGGCGAAGTCGAACTGCTTCTTCGCGGCCGCTTCATTGGTCTGTGCGGCGTTCAGCGATTCGATCGCCACCAGCACGTTGAAGTAGGCCGCCGAGGTGCGCACGATCAGGCTGTCGTTGGCCGAATCGAGGGTGAAGTCCGCCGCCTTGCTCAGTTCGCGCTGCGAGCGCAGGTTGTTGATCTGGGTCCAGTTGAACAGCGTCTGGCTGCCATCGATCGTGTAGGTGCGGCGCTTGCTGGTGAACGAGCCGGAGTTGGCGTCGGCATTGGGCTCGCTGCGCGTGCGGTTCAGCTGGGCCTGGCCGTTGATCTGCGGCAGCAGGGCAGCGCGGGCCTGCACGGCGCCTTCCTTGTCGTACAGCCGGGTCGATTCGGCGGCGGACAGCTGCGGATCGCCATTGCGCGCCATTTCGTAGACCTGCAGCAGGTCGGCGGCATGGGCGGACAACGGCAGCAGGGCAGTGGCCAGCGCAACAGCGAGGGATCGGCGGATCATTGCGGCTTCCTTGGACTCAGAGGTGGAACTGGGGGGCCGGGGCGGCACCACGCAGGTAATCGATATCGGTCTCGAACAGGGACTCGCTGCTGCCGTCGGCCTTGACCAGCAGGGCCTCCATCGCCGGCGAGCGGCCGTGGATCACGAACAGGCGACCACCCGGACGCAGCCACGAAGCGAACTGTGACGGCACGACGTCGACCGCACCAGTGACACAGATCACGTCAAAGCGGCGTTCGGTCTGCCAAGACAGGGCGTCGGCCACTTCCACGCGGACATTGGTGCCCAGGCCGGAGGCATCCAGGCGGGCGCGCGCGGCGGCGGCCAGCTCCGGGTCGATTTCCAGGCTCAGTACGTCGCGCGCCAGCGCGCCGATGCAGGCCGACAGGAAGCCGCTGCCGGTGCCGATTTCCAGCACTTCGTCACCCGGCTGCAGGTCCAGCGCCTGCAGGGTACGGCCCTCGATGACCGGCTTCATCATCTTCTGGCCATGGCCGATCGGCAGTTCGACATCGGCGTAGGCCAGTGCCCGGTGCGCATCGGCGACAAAGGCCTCGCGCGGCAGGCGGGCCAGGACGTCGAGCACCTTGATGTCCAGCACGTCCCAGGGACGGATCTGCTGTTCCACCATCAGTTCGCGGGCGTGGGCGTAATCAATCGTCATGAGGTTCAAATCCAGCGCAGTGGGCCGGCCATTTTACCGGTGCCGGAGGCCGGCGGCGCGCCCAGAGCATCAGCTGCCGGGGGGCCGGGGTCGCAGTGCCGGAAGTCATCGCGACCTCCGGTTCATTCAGGTTTGCCGTTTCAGCCGGTTCCGGCCCCTCGCGGCGCATAGGCGCGCAGGAAGAAGTCGATGCTGGCGGTGACATGGACAAGAGGGTCGCACTCCACCGGTGACAGTGGCATGCCGCACATCATATGCATGTGCACTTCGCCCTTGACCAGGGTCAGGAACTGCTGGCCAGCCAGGTAATAGTCGGCGATGTCCAGTTCGCCGCGCTGACCGCGCGCGCGCAGGAAATCGGCCAACGCCTCGCAGGTACGCTCCGGGCCGGCCTGCCAGAACAGCTCGCGCAGGCGCTCATCGGTCTCCGGCGCCATCATCATGCGCTGGATCGAGATCGCCGCGTCGGAGGTGATCAACTCGAAGAAGGCCAGGCCGATACCGATCAGCTGGTCGCGCAATGGGCCGTCAGCGTCGGCCACGAACAGCGCGTCCGGCAGCATTTCGATGCACTTTGACTGCACGGCTTCGGAGAACAGCGTCTCCTTGTCACCGAAGTGGCTGTACACAGTCAGCTTCGAGACGCCGGCCTGAGCGGCGATGGTGTCCATGCTCACGCCGGTATAGCCCTGTTCGATGAACAGTGCCTTGGCTGCTTCAAGGATCGCCGCGCGCTTGCCGAGGTCCTTGGGGCGCCCGGGTCCGGCGGCCTTGGCAGCGGGCTTGGCCGACGGCTTGCGGGAAGTGTGAGAACTCATCGCGACAATACTAGACCAAGCGGTTCGATATTTATACTATACCGGCCGGTTTATTAAATTGGGCCGGCAGTCCCGGCTCTCCCTTAGTTGCAACCCTGCGTTTTCAGGACGTTGACCGATGAAGATCGTGCGCTGGATGGGCGGTATGGTGTGGATGGCTGCGCTGGCAGCCTGTTCGGGACAGGAGCAGGCGCCACAGGCGGCCGTACCGGTGCTGGTGGTTCACCCCGGCGAGCAGGCCGGGCAAGCGCCGGCGGCGTTCCCGGGCACGGTGCGCGCACGGCAGGAAAGTCCGCTGTCGTTCCGCGTCGGCGGCAACCTGGTCAAGCGCCACGTCGATGCAGGGCAACGGGTGAAGAAGGGCGACGTGCTGGCCGAGCTGGACGTAGCAGACTTCGCACTGCAGGCCCGTGCCTCGCAGGCGCAGCTGGCTGCGGCCGAGGCCGATCTGGTGCGTGCCCGCGATGACCTCAAGCGCTACCAGGTGCTGGCCGACCAGCAACTGGTCAGCCGCTCGCAGCTGGACCAGCAGTCCGCGGCCTTCAAGGCCGCGCAGGGGCAGGCCAATGCCGCTCGCGCCAACCTCGATGTGCTGCGCAACCAGGCCGACTACGCACAGCTGCGCGCGCCGGCCGATGGCGTGATCGCCAGCCGCGAGGCCGAAGCCGGGCAGGTGGTGTCGGCCGGCCAGACCATCTTCAACCTGGCCGCCGATGGTGCGCGCGAAGTGCTGATCGACCTGCCCGAGGGCACCATCCGCGACTATGCGGTGGGCCAGCCGGTCGAGGTGGAGCTGTGGAACCGCCCCGGCCAGCGCCTGCCGGGCACGATCCGCGAGATCGCGGCCGCCGCCGATCCGCAGGCGCGCACCTACGCGACCCGGGTCAGCCTGCCGGCCGATGCGCTGGCCGATGTCGAACTGGGCCAGAGCGCGCGCGTCTACAGCAGCGCTGGGCGCCACGGCACCCTGCAGCTGCCGCTCGGCGCGCTGCAGCGCGGCGCCAATGGTGCCGCCAGCGTATGGGTGGTCGATCCGGCCAACAGCACGCTGAAGGCCGCAGCGGTCACCACCGGCGCCTACGGCAGCGAGACGGTGCCGGTGCTGTCCGGGGTGGGCGCCGCTGACTGGGTGGTCGCCGCCGGCGGGCACCTGTTGCGGGCCGGCCAGCCGGTGATCGCCGTGGACCGCCAGAACCGCCCGGTGCTGAAGCCGGCCACGCCGGCCGCTGCCGCCAAGGCCAAGGAGTAAGCCGGTGCGCCGCTTCAATCTTTCCGAGTGGGCGTTGTCCAACCGCCCGTTGGTGCTGTTTGCGATGCTTGCCTTCGCGCTGATCGGCGCGTGGTCGTACAAGCATCTGGGCCAGTCCGAGGATCCGCCCTTCACCTTCAAGGCGATGGTGGTGCGCACGCTGTGGCCGGGCGCCACCGCCGAACAGGTTTCGCGGCAGGTGACCGAGCCGATCGAGAAGGCACTGATGAATACCGGCGAGTACGAGTTCATCCGCTCGTATTCGCGCCCCGGCGAATCGCAGGTCATCTTCATGGCGCGCGACAGCCTGCGCTCCAGGCAGATCCCGGACCTGTGGTACCAGGTACGCAAGCGCGTGGGCGATATCCGTCCCACGCTGCCGCGGGAGATCGTCGGCCCGTTCTTCAATGATGAGTTCGGCGACACCTACGGCAACATCTATGCCTTGACCGGCAAGGGCTTCGACTACGCGGTGATGCGCGACTACGCCGACCGCATCCAGCTGGAACTGCAGCGCGTGCCCGACGTTGGCAAGATCGACCTGGTCGGCCTGCAGGACGAGAAGGTGTGGATCGAGCTGTCCAACACCCGGCTGGCGACGCTGGGTGTGTCGATGCAGCAGGTGCAGCAGGCGTTGGCCGACCAGAATGCAGTGACCGGTACCAGCTTCTTCGAGACCGCCACCGACCGCGTACAGCTGCGCGTGACCGGCCAGTTCAACGACATCGAAGCGATCCGCCAGTTCCCGATCCGTGCTGGCGACCGCACCGTGCACCTGGGCGACATCGCCGAGGTCAAGCGTGGCTTCGCCGATCCGGCGTCGCCGAAGATGCGATTCATGGGCGAAGAAGCGATTGGCCTGGCGGTGGCGATGAAGGATGGCGGTGACATCCTCAAGCTGGGCGCCAACCTCGATGCCGAATTCGAACGCCTGCAGAAGACCCTGCCGGCCGGCATGCAGCTGCGCAAAGTGTCCGACCAGCCGCAGTCGGTGGAGGAGTCGGTCGGCGAGTTCGTGCAGGTGCTGACCGAAGCGGTGGTGATCGTGCTGCTGGTCAGCTTCTTCTCGCTGGGCCTGCGCACCGGCCTGGTGGTGGGCGTGACCATTCCGTTGGTGCTGGCGATGACCTTCTTCGTCATGCACTACTTCGACATCGGCCTGCACAAGATCTCGCTGGGCGCGCTGGTGCTGGCGCTGGGCCTGCTGGTGGACGATGCGATCATCGCGGTGGAGATGATGGCCACCAAGATGGAGCAGGGCTTCGATCGCCTGCGCGCGGCCAGTTTCGCCTGGGAATCCACCGCGTTCCCGATGCTGACCGGTACATTGATCACGGCAGCCGGCTTCCTGCCGATCGCCACGGCCGCCTCGAGCACGGGTGAGTACACCCGTTCACTGTTCCAGGTGGTGACCATCGCACTGGTGGTGTCGTGGATTGCCGCGGTGCTGTTCATCCCATACCTGGGCGACAAGATGCTGCCGGACCTGTTCAATCCGCAGCCGCCGAAGCCGGGCAGCCTGTCCGCGCGCTGGCTGGCCAAGCGCCGGCAGTGGGCCGATCGCTATCCGGCGCTGGCCAACCTGATCGCGCCGCCGCAGCATGGGCACGACCACGATCCCTACCAGCGCCCGTTCTACCGCAGCTTCCGGCGCTTCCTGGACGCCTGCCTGCGCCGCCGCTGGTGGGTGATCGCCGCAACCATCGCGCTGTTCGTGTTCTCGCTGATGATGTTCCGCTTCGTGCCGCAGCAGTTCTTCCCGGACTCGACCCGGCCGGAACTGATGGTGGACATCGAGCTGGCCGAGGGTGCCTCGCTGCGCTCGACCCAGGCCCAGGCCGAGAAGCTGGAAAAGCTGCTGTCCAGCCGCGAGGGCATCGCCAACTACGTGTCCTACGTGGGTACCGGTTCGCCGCGCTTCTACCTGCCGCTGGACCAGCAGCTGCCGGCGACCAACTTCGCCCAGTTCGTGGTGCTGGCCAAGGACATCGAATCGCGCGAAACCACCCGCGACTGGCTGCTGCACGAGGTGATCCCGAAGTTCCCGGATGTGCAGATGCGCGTGACCCGCCTGGAGAACGGCCCGCCGGTCGGCTACCCGGTGCAGATGCGCATCTCCGGCGAGCACATCGAGAAGGTGCAGGCGATCGCGCGCCAGGTCGAGGCCAAGGTGCGTGAGAACCCGCACGTGATGAACGTCAACCTGGACTGGAGCGAGCCGAGCAAGGTGGTGCGGCTGGTGATCGACCAGGAGCGTGCCCGCGCGCTGGGCGTGAGCAGTGCCCAGGTCAGCCAGTTCCTGGCCAGTTCGCTCGCCGGCCAGTCGGTGAGCGTGTACCGCGAAGGCAACCGCCAGATCGAGATGCTGCTGCGTGGACCGGCCGATGAACGCAACCAGCTGGAGCTGCTGTCCAGCCTGTCGATGCCGACCGCCAACGGCGGCAGCATCACGCTGTCGCAGGTAGCGACGATGGAGTACGGCTTCGAGGACGGCATCATCTGGCACCGCAACCGGTTGCCGACCGTGACCGTGCGGGCCGACATCAGCGATGGCATGCAGGCGCTGGACGTGGTCCACCAGATCGTGCCCACGCTGGATGGCATCCGTGCCGAGCTGCCCAGCGGCTACCTGCTGGAGACCGGCGGCACCGTGGAGGATTCGGCGCGCGGCCAGAACTCGATCAAGGCCGGCATGCCGCTGTTCCTGGTGGTGGTGGCCACGCTGCTGATGCTGCAGTTGCGCAGCTTCTCGCGTGCGGCGATGGTGCTGGTGACCGCGCCGTTGGGCATCATCGGTGCAACCCTGTTCCTGCTGCTGTTCCGCGCGCCGTTCGGCTTCGTCGCGCTGCTGGGCACGATCGCGCTGGCCGGCATGATCATGCGCAACTCGGTGATCCTGATCGACCAGATCCAGCAGGATATCGACGCCGGGCATGACCGCTGGCATTCGATCATCGATGCGACGGTGCGCCGCTTCCGCCCGATCGTGCTGACCGCGCTGGCGGCCGTGCTGGCGATGATTCCTCTGTCACGCAGTGCGTTCTACGGCTCGATGGCGATCTCGATCATGGGCGGGCTGATCGTGGGCACGGTGCTGACCCTGGTGTTCCTGCCGGCGCTGTACGCGGCGTGGTTCCGGGTCAAGCCGGACGAATCCGGGGCGTGATGCCCCGGGTTTTCCGCCTGGGGTCGGATCCCTTTCCCGCTGGGAATGGGCTCTGACCCCATCCACGATGTGCACATCCACGCACGGCGTGGATCTACTGCAGCTGCAGGCCGGTCTTCAGCACTGGCAGCAGCCATTCGATGAACACCTGCACGCGTGGCGCGCGGTGTTGCCGATGCGGCTGCAGCAAGGTGACCGGCAAGGGCTGTGCGACATGCTGTGGCATCACTTCCACCAGTGCACCCGAGTTCAGTTCGGCCTGCACGTCGTAGCGCGGAATCTGCAGCAACCCCAGCCCGGCCACGCAGCAGGCGATCGAGGCCTCGGCGCTGTTGACCCGTACCCAGCCGGGCATCGGCACTGTGCGCAGCTGGCCGCCGTCCTGCCATTCCCAGGGTTCCACCCGGGCCGTGGTCGGCGACGCGTAGTTCACCGCGCGGTGCTGCTGCAGGTTGGCGGGGTGCTGCGGCACACCGTGTTCACGTAGGTAGGCCGGCGCGGCAACGTTGACGAAGTCGAGCTGGCCCAGCGTGCGCGCCACCAGACTGGAGTCGCCCAGCTGGCCGACCCGCAGCACCGCATCACAGCCGTCTTCGATGAGGTTCACCGCGCGGTCGGTCATGCCCAGGTCCACTTCAACGTGTGGATGGCGCGCGAAGAAGTCGGGCAGGGCCGGGGCGAGGATGCGACGGCCGATGCGGCTGGGCACATCGATCTTCAGCAGGCCCACCGGCTGCGCGTCGTCCTGCCGGAACAGGGATTCGGCCGCTTCAACTTCGGCAATCAGGCGCAGGCAACGGGCATGGAACACATCGCCGTCATGCGTGGTGGAAACCCGGCGGGTCGAGCGCTGCAGCAGCCGGGTACCGAGCCGCTGCTCCAGCTCCGCAATCGCTGCCGAGACGGTGGAGCGGGGCAGGCCGAGCTGGTCGGCGGCGCGGGTGAAGCTGGCGCATTCCACGACCCGGGTGAAGATGCGGAAACGATCGATCCGATCCATTGTTCGCTGACTCTGGAAAGTTAAGTCAATGTGGCGGGCTTTATCCGCATTTTCTGCACGATATCGTCGTCAGGGCAGGGTTGCCACCCCGGGCAGCCCCCTCGCGAGACCGAAGCCATGACCGACCATTCCCTCAAGGGCAAGACCGTACTGATCGCCGGTGGCGCCAAGAACCTGGGCGGACTGATCGCCCGCGACTTCGCCAGCCAGGGTGCCAAGGCCATCGTCATCCACTACAACAGTGCCGCCACCCAGGCCGATGCAGAAGCGACCGTCGCCGCCGTGCAGGCCGCCGGCAGCACAGCGGTGGCCCTGCAGGGAGACCTGACCTCTGCGGCAGCGATGGAGCGCTTGTTCGCCGATGCCGTGGCTGCGGTTGGCCGTCCCGACATCGCAATCAACACCGTCGGCAAGGTGCTGAAGAAGCCACTGCTGGAGATCAGCGAAGCGGAGTACGACGAGATGAGTGCGGTCAACGCGAAGGCTGCGTTCTTCTTCCTCAAGGAGGCCGGCCGCCACGTCAACGACGGCGGCCGCATCTGCACCCTGGTCACCTCGCTGCTGGGCGCGTTCACGCCGTTCTATTCCAGCTACGCCGGTACCAAGGCACCGGTCGAGCACTTCACCCGCGCGGCGTCGAAGGAGTTCGGTGAGCGTGGCATCTCGGTGACCGCGATCGGCCCGGGTCCGATGGATACGCCATTCTTCTATCCGGCCGAGAGTGCCGATGCGCAGGCGTATCACAAGACCGCAGCGGCGCTTTCCGCGTTCACCCGCACCGGCCTGACCGACATCGCCGACATCGTGCCGTGGATCCGCTTCCTGGTCACCGACGGCTGGTGGATGACCGGGCAGACCATCCTGGTCAATGGGGGTTACACCACCAAGTAACGCAGCCACGCATGAGGGGCTCTACCAGGCCTCGGTAGAGCCACCCCACGGGCGGCTGCGCATGGTTCAATGCCG
This sequence comes from Stenotrophomonas sp. SMYL41, assembly GCF_036319965.1. Taxonomy (NCBI): domain Bacteria; kingdom Pseudomonadati; phylum Pseudomonadota; class Gammaproteobacteria; order Lysobacterales; family Lysobacteraceae; genus Stenotrophomonas; species Stenotrophomonas sp. SMYL41. Next base: position 34,566 of record NZ_JAWIRX010000018.1, read on the forward strand.
GGCAACGGCCACGCATCGCGTGGCTCTACTGCACAGCGATTACGCGCTCAGGCGCGCCAGCACCGCATCCGTTGCGGCAGCGGTGCTCACCGCCCGGCCCTTGGCGGCCAGGTCGGCGGTGAACACGCCATCGTCCAGCACCGCATGCACGGCCGCCTCCACCGCGGCGGCTTCGGCTTCCAGCCCCAGCGAATGGCGCAGCAGCATCGCCGCGCTGAAGATCGTCGCGTAGGGATTGGCAATGCCCTTGCCGGCGATGTCCGGGGCCGAACCGTGGATCGGTTCGTAGATGCCGACCGCGCCCGGTTCGCCCAGCGATGCCGACGGCAGCAGGCCCAGCGAACCGGCCAGCATTGAAGCCTCGTCGGTGAGGATGTCGCCGAACATGTTCTCGGTCACGATCACGTCGTACTCGCGCGGCTTGGCCAGCAGGTGCATGGCCATCGAATCGACCAGCTGGTGCTCCAGCGCTACGTCCGGGAACTCGTCGCGACCGATGCGCGCGGCCACGTCACGCCAGAGTCGCGAGGTCTCCAGCACGTTGGCCTTGTCCACCGAGGTGACCTTGCCGCGACGCTGCTGCGCCAGGCGGAACGCACTGCGCAGGACGCGTTCGATCTCGGCCACGGTGTAGCGGCACAGGTCGCTGGCGCTGCCGGCATCGCGGGTCTTGTCGCCGAAGTAGATGCCGCCGGTCAGTTCACGCACCACCACGAAGTCCACCCCCTGCAGCAGCTCGGCCTTGATCGGCGAGGCGTGCAGCGCGGCTTCGTGGGTACGCACCGGGCGCAGGTTGGCATACAGGCCCAGTGCCTTGCGGATCGCCAGCAGGCCCTGTTCCGGGCGCACCTTGGCGTTCGGGTCGGACCACTTCGGGCCACCGACCGCGCCCAGCAGCACCGCATTCGCGGCCTGGCAGGCCGCCAGGGTCGACGCCGGCAGCGGTTCGCCGTGGCGGTCGATGGCGATGCCACCGATATCGTGCTCGCTGAAGGTGAAGGTGTGGTTGAAGCGTTCGGCGACCGCCTTCAGGACGGCCACTGCCGCGGCGGCCACTTCCGGGCCGATGCCATCACCGGGCAGGACAACAATTTCAGCGTGCATGCTCACTCTCGTAGCGTTCGATTTCAGGGACACGGCCCAACAGATACCCCAACTGGTCGACGCCTTCCAGCAGGCAGGTCTGCGAGAAGCCATCCAGCGGGAAGGAATAGACGCGGCCGTCCGGCGTGCGCAGTTCGCGCGAGGCCACGTCGATGGTCAGCTCGTCGTCCGGGCGCTGCATCAGCGCCTGCACGTCGGCTTCGTCCAGCACGATCGGCAGCAGGCCGTTCTTCAACGCGTTGCCGCGGAAAATGTCGGCGATCTCGCTGCTGACGATGGCGCGCAGGCCCAGGTCGGTCAGTGCCCAGGGCGCGTGTTCGCGCGACGAGCCGCAGCCGAAGTTGCGGCCGGCCAGCAGGATGCTGCGGCCAGCGTTGTGCGGCTGGTTGAAGGCGAAGTCGGCTACTGGTGCGCCGTCGGCCTGCCAGCGCCAGTCATTGAACGCGTTGCGGCCGAGGCCGGCGCGTTCGGTGGTGGACAGGAACCGGGCCGGGATGATCTGGTCGGTGTCGATGTTGGTCTGGCGCAGCACCACGCTGGCCGAGGTCAGGGTACGGAAACCGGCCATCACGCCACCTCCTGTGCGAACAGGTCGCGGGTATCGGCAACGTGCCCGTTCACTGCGGCCCACGCGGCGCTCATCGGCGAGGCCAGCAGCGTGCGCGAACCGGGACCCTGGCGGCCCTCGAAATTGCGGTTGCTGGTGCTCACGGCCAGCTGGCCGGGTGCGACCAGATCGCCGTTCATGGCGATGCACATCGAGCAGCCCGGTTCGCGCCATTCGGCACCGGCCGCACGCACGATCTCGTCGATGCCCTCAGCCTCGGCCTCGCGCTTGACGATCTCCGAACCCGGCACCACCAGCATGCGCACCCGCTCGGCGACGCGGCGACCGCGCAGGACCTGCGCCACTTCGCGCATGTCGCTCAGGCGGCCATTGGTGCACGAACCGACGAACACCACATCCACCGGCGTACCCGCCAGCGCCTTGCCGGCCTGGAAGTGCATGTAGTCCAGGCCCTTCTGTGCGGCGGCATCATTGGCCGCTGGAATCGGCGCATCCACCGCGATGGCGGTGCCCGGGTGGGTGCCCCAGGTCAGGGTGGGGCGGATATCGGCGGCGTCGATGTGCACCTCGTTGTCGAAGCGTGCGCCTTCATCGCTGCGCAGCTGCTGCCAGCGTGCCACGGCAGCGTCGAAGTCGGCGCCCTTGGGACCACGCGGGGTCGCGGCGACGAAGTCGAAGGTGACCTGGTCCGGCGCCACCATGCCGGCGCGTGCGCCGGCCTCGATCGACATGTTGCACAGGGTCATGCGCTGTTCCATGTCCATCGCTTCGATGGTGCTGCCACGGAACTCGATCACGTGGCCGGTGCCACCGTTGACGCCGATCACGCCGATGATGTGCAGCACCACATCCTTGGCACCGACGCCCGGCGCCAGGACGCCATCGACGGTGATTGCCAGGGTCTTGGCCTTGCGCTGCAGCAGGCACTGCGTGGCCAGCACGTGGCCGACCTCGCTGGTGCCGATGCCGAAGGCCAGCGAGCCGAACGCACCATGGGTGGAGGTGTGGCTGTCGCCGCACACGATGGTCATGCCGGGCTGGGTGAACCCCTGTTCCGGGGCGATCACGTGGACGATGCCGCGGTTGTCCGAGGCCATGTCGAACAACTCGATGCCGTGCTCGGCGCAGTTGCGCGCCAGCGTGGCGACCTGGGCTTCGGAGGCGGCGCTGGCGTAGGGCAGCGTGCCGTCGGCGGCGGCCGGCAGGGTTGGCGTGGAGTGGTCCATCGTTGCCTTGGTACGGTCCGGCCGGCGCGGTGACAGGCCGCGTTGGCGCAGTTCGGTGAACGCCTGCGGCGAGGTCACCTCGTGGATCAGGTGCAGGTCGATGTACAGCACGGCGGGCGCGCTGTCGGATTCAGGGACAACCACGTGGGCGTCCCACAGTTTGTCGTACAGGGTGCGGGGTGCGGAGGTCATGCGTATGCCTGGCAGAAGTACGAAGTTGCGGACATCGGAAAAGTTGACGAATGGATCATGTCAGCGGCGACGGGCAAGTACCCGCAGCCGCACGTAGTCGGCCAGCGGCTGGCCGGCGGCGTTGCGCGGCAGGTCGGCCAGCAGCGCGGTGGCGGCCTCGCGCACGGTCGCGCGTGCCTCGGCGGGCAGGTCGTCCAGCAGCGGTGCGGCGAACACCCGCAGCCAGCCGGCCACGCCGGTCGGCAGTGCGGTCGGGCGCGGCGTGCACTCGATCAGCTGCACCTGGAAGCCATGCTGGCGCAGGCGATCGGCGTAGGCATCGGCTGTGGGGAAGTACCACTGGAAGGCGCTGGCACCATGGCCGTGGGCCACGCGCGCGGCCTGCACCGCCGCGACGATGGTGGCCACGTTGCCATGGCCGCCGAACTCGGCGACGAAGCGGCCGCCAGGGCGCAGGGCGCGGCGCACGCCTTCCAGCACCTGATCGGGGTTGGCCATCCAGTGCAGTGCGGCGTTGCTGAACACCGCATCGAATGCGTTGTCGAAGGTCAGTGCGTGGCCATCCATCACCTGCGCATCGACACCGCGCGCACGCGCGGCGATCACCAGTTCAGGCGACGCATCCACGCCGCGGATGTGTGCGCCACTGAGCGCCAGTTCGGTGCTGAGCATGCCATCGCCACAGCCCAGGTCGAGGATGCGTTCACCGGCGCGCGGGTCGAGCAGGCGCGATACCGCGCCGCCGAGCAGCGGCACGAAGCCGGCGTCGATCGCATAGTCCTGGGCGTTCCACTGCTGGCCAGCGGCGCTGGCCGGGGTGGGGGTGTCGAAGGCGCTCATCTCGGGTTCCTCAGGCGGTGGCGGGGGTGGGAACGTCGGCGCTGCTGGGGGCGGTAGCCTGGCGCTGGCGCAGCAGGCGGTTGGCCACATCCAGCCAGGCCAGTGCGGAGGCTTCAATGATGTCCTTGCTGGTACCGGTACCGTCGTACTCCACGCCTTCGTGGCGCACGCTCAGGTTGGCCTCGCCGCGCGCATCGGCGCCGATGCCGACGCTGTGTACGTGGTAGCTGTCCAGCATCAGCTGCACGCCGGTGGCAGCCGACAGTGCGCCGAACAGCGCATCGACCGGGCCGTCGCCCTGTGCGGTCTCGGCCACGCGGTTGCCGTCCGGATCGGACAGTTCGACCAACGCATTGGCGCGGCTGCCGACGTCGCTGATGGTCATCGACGCCAGGCGGTAGCCCTGCGCGTTGGAGCCGCCCTGCATCAGCGTCTGCAGGTCGGCATCGGTGACCACGCGCTGCTGCTCGCACAGCCCCTTGAACTGCTCGAACACCAGCTTCAGTTCGTCTTCGTCCAGCCAGAAGCCCAGCGCACGCAGGCGCGCTTCGACGGCGGCGCGGCCACTGTGGCGGCCCAGCACCATCTGTGAATCCTCCCAGCCCACGTCTTCCGGCCGCATGATTTCGTAGGTGCCGCGATGGCGCAGCATGCCGTGCTGGTGGATGCCCGATTCGTGGGCAAAGGCATTGGCGCCGACGATGGCCTTGTTGCGCTGTACCGGCATGCCGACCAGGCGCTGCAGCAGCTGCGAGGTGCCGACGATGCGCGGGGTATTGATCGAGCTGTCCTGCTCGTAGAAGGCCTGGCGCACCTTCAGCACCATTGCGATTTCTTCCAGCGAGCAGTTGCCGGCGCGCTCGCCGATGCCGTTGATGGTGCACTCGACCTGCCGGGCGCCGCCTTCGACGGCGGCCAGCGAGTTGGCCACGGCCAGGCCCAGGTCGTTGTGGCAATGCGCACTGAAGATCACGTTGGCGGCATTCGGCACGTCGGCGACACCGGCGATGACCTGCTGGAACATCGCGCGGATTTCTTCCGGCGTAGTGAAGCCGACGGTGTCGGGCAGGTTGATGGTGGTGGCGCCAGCGGCGATCGCCACGCGCGAGACCTCGATCAGGTAGTCCAGTTCGGTACGGGTGGCATCCTCGGCCGAGAACTCGACATCGTCGATGTAGGACCGGGCCAGCGAGACGTGCTTGCGTACCGACTCCAGTACCTGCTCGCGGGTCATGCGCAGCTTGTGCTCGCGGTGCAACGGGCTGGTCGACAGGAACACGTGCAGGCGCGGGTTGGCGGCGGCCTCCAGGGCACGTGCCGAGGTCTCGATGTCGGCCTGCAGGCAGCGCGACAGCACCGCCAGGCTCAGGCTGGGGCGGCGCAGTTCGCGGCCGATCAGCGCCATCGCCTCGCGGTCGGACTGCGAGCTGGCCGGGAAGCCGGTCTCGATGATGTCCACGCCCAGTTCATCCAGCGCACGCGCCATCACCAGCTTCTGCGGTGGGCTCATGCTGCAGCCGGGGGACTGCTCGCCGTCACGCAGGGTGGTGTCGAAGATGCGGATGCGCGGGGTGGTAATTCGTTCGATGGTGGTCACAGGGAAATCTCCTCGACAGCGGGTGCAACGGCTTGCAGGGGGGAAGGGGAAGAGGTGGGAGATGCGGAAGCGCTGGCCCTGCCGGGCGAGCGCGGGGTTTCACTGCGCCGTCGCCGTGGTTTGCGTGGCGGGCGCGGGCGGATGTCGGTGAGCAGGCCGGCCAGAACGCCGGCATCGATATTGCCGCCGGAGACCACTGCGCACTTGCGGCGGCCGGCGACGCGGCGGCCAGCGGCCAGCGCCAACGCGCCCGCGCCCTCGGCGATGATGTGTTCCTCCAGCGCCAGCCGGACCAGGGTTTCGCGCAGTTCGGCCTCGCGCACGATCACCACGTCGTCCAGCAGCGAGGTGCACAGGCGGCGGGTCAGGAAGCCGGGAATCTTCACCCGGACGCCATCGGCCAGCGACGCGACGGGGGCGATCTCGCGCACGTCGCCACGGATCGCACGCGCCATCGAGTCGACGCCCTCCACCTGCGCGCCGACCACGCGCACGCCCTGCGATTTCAGTGCCAGTGCAACGCCGGACGCCAGCCCACCGCCGCCGATCGGAACGATTACCACGTCCGGCGCGTGTGCGGCCAGCTCGATGCCGACCGTGCCCTGGCCGGCGATCACGTCGGCATCGTCGAACGCGGACAGGAAGCGGTAGCCGTGGCGTTGTGCCAGATCGACCGCGAAGGCGTAGGCCTCGTCATAGCTGTTGCCGTGCTGGCGCACGGTCGCGCCCCAATGGGCGACGCCGGCGATCTTGGTGGCCGGTGCGCCATGCGGCATCACGGTGATGGCCGGCACGTCCAGGCGGTAGGCGGCCCACGCCACGCCTTGGGCGTGGTTGCCGGCCGAGGCACAGATCACCGGCCGGGTATCGCCGCGCTCGCGGCCGGCCAGCAGCGCGTTCAACGCGCCGCGCACTTTGTAGGACCCGGTGCGCTGCAGGTTCTCCAGCTTCAGCCAGGTGCCGAAGCGCTCGGAATGGTGCAGCGGGGTGTGCGGCAGGAAGCGGCGCAGCCGGGCCTGCGCCGCCAGTACGTCGGCGACGCTTACGTCGCCGACATCGCTTTCCTGGCTGGCATCAGCGGCCGGCATGGGCCACCGGCGCGGTGCAGGCGACCGCCGCATGCGGGCACGGGCGGCGAAGAAGACGCCTCCGTACCGGCACCGTGCTCGCTACGGTACGGGTGTTCATACGGATGCTCCTTCCACGGCGGTGACCTGCACGGACACGCAGTCGTAGATCTTCTCCATCTGCCGGCACAGGGTCTCCGGCGGACGCTGTCCATCCACCACCAGCTGCAGGTGCCAGCGGCCATCGTCGGCGGCCATCGGCGCACCGGTGATCGCACGCGGCGCGAAGCCACGGCGTTCGGCCATGCCGATCACGCGCAGCAGCGCGCCTTCGGCCGGGTGCAGCACCAGGTCAAGCCGGTATTGCATTGGGGGTCTCCTGGCGGGCGTGGGCGGGATTGCTTTCCAGCATCGTGCTGTTGGCGGTGTTCGGCGGCACCAGCGGCCACACGTTGGCGCGTGCGTCGATGGCCACGTGCAGCAGCGCCGGGCCGGGCTCGGCCAGCAGCGCGGCCAGGCCACCCTCGACGTCATCACGCGCGTCGATGCGGGTCGCGGCAATGCCGAACACCTGCGCCAACGCCACGAAGTCCGGGTTGTCGGACAGGTCGATCTCGCTGTAACGCTCGGCGAAGAACAGCTCCTGCCACTGCCGCACCATGCCCAGCGAACTGTTGTCCAGCAGCACGATCTTCACCGGCAGGCGGCAGCGGGCGATGGTGGCCAGCTCCTGCACGTTCATCATGAAGCTGCCGTCGCCGGACACCAGCACGACGGTGCGATCGGGGCAGGCGAACTGCGCACCCATCGCAGCCGGCAGGCCGAAGCCCATGGTGCCCAGGGCGCCGCTGGTCAGGTGGTTGCGCGGGTGGTTGAAGCGGCAGTGCTGCGCCACCCACATCTGGTGCTGGCCGACATCGCAGGCGATCACCGCATCGGCCGGCGCCAGCTCGCTCAGGCGCTTCAGCATGGCCGGTGCGTAGATGTGCTGGCCGGGCGCGTCGTAACGCGCAGCGAAACGATCGCGATGCTGTGCACAGCGCTTGCGCCATGCGTCCTGGTGGGCCTCGGGGGAGGGGAAGGCCGCACGCAGGGCGCGGATGGCATGGCCGACATTGCCGGGCACGGCGACATCGGCGCTGCGCAGCTTGGAGATCTCGTAGGCGTCGGCATCGATGTGGACGACACGGGCGAACGGTGCGAACTCGGCCAGCTTGCCGGTGGCGCGGTCATCGAAGCGTGCGCCCAGCACCAGCAGCAGGTCGCTTTCCTGCACCGCCATGTTGGCCGCGCGGGTGCCATGCATGCCCAGCATGCCCAGCGACTGCGGGTGGTTGGCCGGCAGTGCGCCCAGCCCGCGCAGGGTCATTACGGTGGGGATGGCGCTGGCCTCGACGAAGTCGCGCAGGTCCTGCACCGCATCGCCCAGCGCGATGCCACCACCGGCGTAGACCACCGGCTTTTCGGCGGCCGCCAATGCGGCGATGGCCTCGGCGATGGCAGCTTCGGCCGGGGCCGGCGGCGGCTCGACGCTGCTCGGCACGTGCGCCGGCAGATGGCTGGCATCGGCCAGCTGCACGTCCTTGGGCAGGTCGATCAGCACCGGGCCGGGCCGGCCTTCGCGGGCGATGCGGAAGGCATCGGCGACCACGCGGGGCAGGTCGTCGACGCTGCGCACCAGCCAGCTGTGCTTGACGATCGGCAACGTCAGGCCGAACACATCCAGCTCCTGGAAGGCGTCGGTGCCCAGCAGCGGCGTGGCGACCTGGCCGGTGATGCAGACCATCGGCACCGAATCCAGCATCGCGTCGGCGATGCCGGTGACCAGGTTGGAGGCGCCCGGACCGGAGGTGGCCACGCAGACGCCCACCTGGTTGCTGGCGCGGGCAAAACCATTGGCAGCCAGCGCAGCGCCCTGCTCATGGCGCACCAGGACGTGCTTCAGCGACGAATCCACCAGCGCGTCGTAGAACGGCATGATGGTGCCGCCGGGATAGCCGAACAGCGTGTGGACGCCCTCGGCCTCCAGCGCCTGGGTCAGCCAGCGCGCGCCATTGGGCGGCGCGCTGCGATGTGTGGAAGAGTTCATGGGGGAACCTTGCAAAGCGGGTGGGGGAGGGCCGCGCGGTTACGCGGCCTGTCCTTGCAACCAGACCATCTTGGCGCGCAGTTCCTTGCCCACCTTTTCGATCGGGTGCTCCAGGTCGGCCTGCTTGAACCTGTTGTAGTTCGGCAGGCCCGCTTCGTACTCGGCCACCCAGTTCTTGGTGAAGGTGCCGTCCTGGATGTCCTTCAGGACCTCCTTCATGCGCGCCTTGGTGCCGGCGTCGATCACCCGCGGGCCACTGACGTAGTCGCCGTACTGCGCGGTTTCGGAGATGAACTCCAGCATGCGCGAGATGCCACCTTCGTAGAACAGGTCGACGATCAGCTTCAGTTCGTGCAGCACTTCGTAGTAGGCGATCTCGGGCTGGTAGCCGGCCTCGACCAGCGTCTCGAAACCGGCCTGCACCAGCGCCGAGGCACCGCCGCACAGCACCGCCTGTTCGCCGAACAGATCGGTCTCGGTCTCTTCCTTGAAGGTCGTCTGGATCAGGTTGGCGCGTGCACCGCCGAGGCCGGCCGCATAGGCCAGGGCGTACTCGGCCGCCTTGCCGCTCTTGTCCTGGTAGACCGCCCAGATGCACGGCACGCCACGGCCGATTTCATACTCGCGGCGCACCAGCGCACCCGGTCCCTTGGGCGCGACCAGCACCACGTCCAGGTCCTCGCGCGGCTTGATCATGTCGAAGTGCACGTTCAGGCCGTGCGCGAACAACAGCACCGCACCCTGTTTCATGTTCGCAGCCAGCACGTCGTCGTAGAGCTTCTTCTGCACCATGTCCGGCGTCAGCACGGCAACCAGGTCCGCATCCTTCACTGCGTCGGCCGGTGCTTTCACGGTGAAGCCATCGGCCTGTGCCTTGACCTCGGTCGGGCCGCCCGGACGCAGGCCTACCACCACGTCGAAGCCGGATTCGCGCAGGTTCAGTGCGTGGGCGCGGCCCTGGCTGCCGTAGCCGATGACGGCGATCTTGGTCTGGGGCAGGTCGTTGGTGCTCATGGGGGAGGTTCCTTGCGGTGGGAAGAAAAAAGAACGGCCGGTCGTCGAAGTGACGTGCCGGCCGGTCAGGGGAAAGCGGTGGAGGAGGCGCCATGCGTCGCACAGGCACAGCGACCACGAGGCGTCGTGGTGGTGCTGCTCCAGGTTTTGAAGTTGGCGTTGTTCATGGTGGTTGCGTCTGAAACCAGGTTCTGGAATGAAAAAACCCGCACCGGAGCGGGTGCGGGTTTTTGAAGAGTTCCGGTGTGTTTGTTGCTTACACGCTGGCTCGTCCCGCACCTGTGGGTTGGGTAATAAGTACGAGCACAAGAATCGAACGCAGCGATGCGGCGCCGATGTCGGCGGCTTCGATGTGGGTTCGCGGTGGCGTGTTGTGTTGCAGCATGTGATCGAGAGAAACACAGCCGTTTCGGCGATGTCAACCCTCGCAACGGATTTTTTATCGGTTTCCGCTGCATCCAGCGCAATCGCTTGTGGCACAAGGATGGTTGCCGCTGAAAGTGATTCGGTGAACCCGAATTCACTCCTTTCAGGGCCGCTTTTGCGCGGAATCCGGCGGATTTTGGCCTTGGTGGGGCGGACCGTGTTCCGCACCCACCCCAGGATCAACGCCCATGACCTCTGCCCGATACCGCGTGAAGGCTGCAGCGGCGAAGATCGGGGAACCACCCTTCCATCGGAACCCGACCGTGTCCCGACGCCTTGCCCGTTCCCTGCTCGCCGCCGCCGTGCTGGCTGCCGTGCCCGCGCTGTCCTTTGCCGCCGACCGCATCACCGGTCACACCTTCGCCACCCGTTCGGAGGTGATCGCCCCGCATGCGATGGCCGCCACCTCGCAGCCACTGGCCACCCAGATTGCGCTGGACGTGATGAAGGGCGGTGGCTCGGCCGTGGACGCGGCGATTGCCGCCAACGCCGCGCTCGGCCTGATGGAGCCCACCGGCAACGGCATCGGTGGTGACCTGTTCGCCATCGTCTGGGACCCGAAGACGCAGAAGCTCTATGGCTACAACGGCTCGGGCCGCTCGCCGAAGTCGCTGACCCTGGCCGAGTTCCAGCGTCGTGGCCTGAAGGACATCCCGGCTACCGGCCCGCTGCCGGTGTCCGTGCCCGGCGCGGTCGATGGCTGGTTCGCGCTGCACGACCGCTTCGGCCGCAAGCCGATGGCGGACAACCTGGCGCCGGCCATCCGCTATGCCCGCGAGGGCCACCCGGTGGCCGAGGTGATCGCCTACTACTGGGACCGCTCGGTGCCCAAACTGTCGCAGTACCCGGGCTTCAAGGAGCAGTTCACGATCAACGGCCACGCCCCGCGCAAGGGCGAGATGTGGAAGAGCCCGAACCTGGCCAGCACGCTGCAGAAGATCGCCGACGGCGGGCGCGACGCTTTCTACAAGGGTGACATCGCCCGTACCATCGGCGACTACTTCAAGGCCAATGGTGGCTACCTGAGCTACCAGGACATGGCCGACCACAACGGTGAGTGGGTCGAACCGGTCAGCAGCAACTACCGTGGCTACGACGTATGGGAACTGCCACCGAACAGCCAGGGCATCGCTGCGCTGCAGATCCTCAACGTGCTGGAGGGCTACGACTTCTCCAAGATCCCGTTCGGTTCACCGGAGCACGTGCACCTGTTCGTTGAAGCGAAGAAGCTGGCCTTTGCCGACCGTGCGCGCTTCTATGCCGACATGGCGTTCCAGCCGGCGCCGGTGCAGAAGCTGATCTCCAAGGAATACGCCGCACAGCGCCGCGCGCTGATCTCGATGGACAAAGCGCTGAAGGAAGTGCAGCCGGGGACGCCGAAGCAGCTGGAAGAGGGCGACACGATCTACATGACCGTGGCCGACGCCGACGGCATGATGGTGTCACTGATCCAGTCCAACTACCGCGGCATGGGCAGTGGCATGGCGCCGCCGGGGCTGGGCTTCATCCTGCAGGATCGTGGCGAGATGTTCGTGCTGCAGAAGAACCATCCCAACGGCTACGCACCGGGCAAGCGGCCGTTCCAGACCATCATCCCGGCCTTCATCACCAAGGGTGGCAAGCCGTATGCCAGCTTCGGGGTGATGGGCGGCGCGATGCAGCCGCAGGGTCATGCGCAGATAGTGATGAACCTGGTGGACTTCGGGATGAATCTGCAGGAAGCCGGTGATGCGCCGCGCATCCAGCACGAAGGCTCGACCGAACCGACCGGGCAGGCTACGGCAATGTCCGATGGCGGCGAGGTGAATCTGGAAACCGGGTTCCCGTATGAAACAGTGCGTGCGCTGATGCGCAAGGGGCATCGCATCGTGTTTGCCGATGGTCCCTATGGCGGGTACCAGGCGATCATGCGTGATCCCGACACCGGGGTTTACTACGGTGCCTCGGAGAGCCGCAAGGATGGGCAGGCGGCGGGGTATTGAGGTTTCCCGGCCGCCGGGCTGAGCCCCCTCTGCGGTGTCGGTTTAGAAGCTGGATTGCGTGATTGGGCCGGGCGGGTGGATTGTCTGGGGGACGCCGTGAATACGTCCCTGTAGGCTCGGTCGCCGCATCCATGCGGCTCACGCCCCCAGCCAACCCACCCGCCCGGCCACGGACAGTTTCCGTGTCCGTCACCGCAGGAAAAGAAAAAAGAAGAGCAAGAGCAAAGGCAACAGCAACAGCAAAGGCAACAGCCGCGCGCTTTGGGTTGGGGTCGGATCCGTTTTCCATAGGAAAGCGGCTCCCACCCCGTCCGGGTGTGCGCTACACCGCAAACACGCATGGCGTGGAAAACCCACCGTCACACGGAAACTGTCGGGGGTGGGGCGGTGTGGGCCGGCAGGACCGTTGGCGCCATGGATGGCGCCATCGAGCCCCCAGGGACGGGTTTACGGCGTGTCCTGCCAGCCCACACCGACCCGCCCAACCAACAGCAACCCAGAGCCGCCGTTGAAGTTGCTGTTGCTGTTGCTTGAGAAAAGCAGTGCAGCCGCAGGCTGCAAAACCCCCTCAATCCTGATCGTGCGCGCGCGCGGCCTCCGCCTGGGTCTCCTCCTGCGCCGCCATCTCGCGTGCGATCCAGGCATCGATCATGTGCCGCTGGCGCTGCGCCTGCCGCCGCTCGCGTGTGTACTCCTGGTCCAGCACGCGGTGCAGCGACACCATCACCAGCACCATCAGCAGCGCGAACGGCAGCGCCGCAATCGTGATCATGCCCTGTAGCGCCTCGAGGCCGCCGGCCAGCAGCAGAGAGCCGGCGATCAGGGCGATTCCCACGCCCCACGCAATCTTGTGCCTCTGCGAAGGCTCGCCTGCGTCGTCGGTGGACATGGTGGCCAGCACCAGCACCGCCGAATCCGCGGATGTCACGAAGAAGATCATCAGCAACAACAGCGCAGTGCACGACAGCAGCACAGGCAGCGGCATGCTGTCAAACATCGTAAACAGGACCGTTTCATAGCCATTGCCCAATGCCTGTAACAGGTCTGCCTGTCCGAAAATCTGCATCCAGATGGCACTGCCGCCGAAGACCGAGAACCAGAAGAAGCCAAGCAACGTCGGCGCCATGACGACGCAGACAACGAACTCCCGTACGCTGCGCCCGCGCGAGATGCGAGCAATGAAGGAACCGACGAAGGGCGCCCACGAAATCCACCAGGCCCAGTAGAAGATCGTCCAGTCGGCCACCCAGGTGCTGGATGAGAACGGCGACATGCGCAGGCTCATCGTCACCAGCTGGTTGAGGTAGGAGCCCAGCGTGGTGGTGAAGGTGTTGAAGATCGCGCCGGTAGGGCCCAGCACCAGCACCAGGGCCAGCAACAACGCCGCCAGTGCCAGGTTGAAGTTGGAGAGCCATTTCATGCCGCGGCCGACGCCGCTGAGCGTGGACGCCATGTATAGAACGAAGGCCACCGCAATGATCGTCAGCTGCAGGGGCACGCCCGCCTGCACGCCGAACACGCGCTCCACGCCGGCCGCGATCTGCACCGTTCCAAAGCCCAGTGCGGTGGCCACGCCCACTGCAGTGGCAACGACCGCGGAGATGTTGACGATGTGCCCGATCCAGCCGCGATGGTGGCGGCCGATGATGGGCTGCAGCATGTCGCTGATCTGGCCGCGGCCATTGCGGTTGAACCGGAACCAGGCCATTGCCAGGCCGATCAGTGCATAGATGGCCCACGGGTGCAGGCCCCAGTGGAAGAATGCATAGCGCATCGATGCGCGCGCAGCATCCATGCTTTCCGGCGCCAGGCCCTCGGGCGGCTTGCTGAAGTGCGAAATGGGCTCGGCCGCGCCCCAGAACACCAGGCCGATACCCATGCCGGCGGCGAACAGCATCGACATCCAGCTGGCCCGCGAGAATTCGGGCTCGGCGTCTTCGCCACCGATGCGCAGGTTGCCGAAGCGGCCGAACGCCAGGTACATCAGGAACACCAGCGTCAGGAACACGACCAGCAGGTAAAGCCAGCCGATGCCGCGGATGAGTTCACCGAGGATGCTCTGCACCACGGCATTGAAGGGGCCCGGTGCAACACCGGCAAGCAGCACCAGCAGCAGGACCAGTGCGATGGAAACGCGAAACACCATGAAGGAGCTTCTCCGATCAAGGGATTGAGGGGAGCGAGCAGAGCTTGCAGCGAAGGGCCGGCGGCATGCAGCACGAGCCGGGCAGGGGCCGCGAAGACGGCGAAGGAAACACCGGTCGCAGCGACACGATGCGCGTGCACGTTACTGAACGCGACGTCATGGTTCTGTTAACGAATAGCGATTGGGGTCAGATCCGCTTTCCGCAGGGAAGCGGATCTGACCCTCGGGGCTAACTCCGGAGGCGGGCGGTCTATGCTCTAATGCACATCAAGAAGCGGGGGTACCGCGGCCAAGCGGCCACGGTTGAGACAGTCCCTTGGAACCTGATCCGGCTCATACCGGCGTAGGGAAGCTTTGCAGTGCAGCCGTGCCCGGACTCCGCCCAAGGACCGTCCGTGCGCGGGCGCAGTGCGCCGCCGCTTCGTCCCTGACCTTTCTGGACGATGCCCGATGAACGCACAGCTCTCCGCCCTGCAGCAACAGGCCCAGCAACTCTCCGAATCCGTGACCCGGCCCATTCCCGGCTCGCGCAAGATCCACGTGCCCGGTTCGCGTCCGGATCTGCAGGTGCCGATGCGCGAGATCGCGCTGACCCGCACGCCGACGCTGTTCGGAGGCGAAGAGAATGCACCGGTCACGGTCTATGACACGTCTGGCCCCTACACCGATCCGGACGTGCGTATTGATCTTTCCGCGGGCCTGCCGGCGCTGCGTCGCGGTTGGGTGGAGGAACGCGGCGATACCGAGCAGCTCGACGGCCTGAGTTCGTCGTTCGGCCGCGGCCGCGAGCAGGATCCCAAGCTCGATGCCGTGCGTTTCCCTGCGCGCAGCCTGCCGCGCCGTGCACGGGCAGGTGCGAACGTCACCCAGATGCACTACGCGCGCCGCGGCATCATCACGCCGGAAATGGAATTCGTCGCCATCCGTGAGAACCAGCGGCTGGAAGCGATCCGCGATGCCGGCCTGCTGCAGCAGCACCCGGGCGAGGCGTTCGGGGCTTCGATCCAGAAGATCATCACGCCAGAATTCGTGCGCGATGAGATCGCGCGCGGCCGTGCGGTGCTGCCCAACAACATCAACCATCCGGAAAGCGAGCCGATGATCATCGGCCGCAACTTCCTGACCAAGATCAACGCCAACATCGGCAACAGCGCCGTGTCCTCGGGCATCGCCGAGGAAGTGGAGAAGCTGGTGTGGGCGATCCGCTGGGGCGGCGACACGGTGATGGACCTGTCCACCGGCAAGCACATCCATGAGACCCGCGAGTGGATCATCCGCAACTCGCCGGTGGCGATCGGTACCGTGCCGATCTACCAGGCGCTGGAGAAGGTTGATGGCCGTGCCGAAGCGCTCACCTGGGAGATCTTCCGCGACACGCTGATCGAGCAGGCCGAGCAGGGCGTGGACTACTTCACCATCCATGCCGGCGTGCTGCTGCGCTATGTGCCGCTCACTGCCAAGCGCGTGACCGGCATCGTCAGCCGGGGCGGCTCGATCATGGCCAAGTGGTGCCTGGCGCACCATGAGGAGAACTTCCTCTACACACACTTCGAAGAGATCTGCGAAATCATGAAGGCCTACGACGTGACCTTCTCGCTGGGCGATGGCCTGCGTCCGGGCTGCATCGCCGATGCCAACGACGCGGCGCAGTTCGGTGAGCTGGAAACGCTGGGTGAGCTGACGAAGATCGCCTGGAAGCATGATGTGCAGACCATGATCGAAGGCCCTGGCCATGTGCCGATGCAGCTGATCAAGGAGAACATGGACAAGCAGCTGCGCGAGTGCGGTGAAGCGCCGTTCTACACGCTGGGCCCGCTGACCACCGATATCGCACCGGGCTACGACCACATCACCAGTGCGATCGGTGCGGCGATGATCGGCTGGTTCGGCACGGCCATGCTCTGCTACGTGACGCCGAAGGAGCACCTGGGCCTGCCCAATCGCCAGGACGTGCGCGACGGCATCATGGCCTATCGCATCGCCGCGCATGCGGCCGACCTTGCCAAGGGCCATCCCGGCGCGCAGGTGCGCGACAACGCACTGAGCAAAGCGCGCTTCGAATTCCGCTGGGAAGACCAGTTCCACCTTGGCCTGGATCCGGAGAAGGCCAAGGAGTTCCATGACGAGACGCTGCCGAAGGATGCGCACAAGCTGGCGCACTTCTGCTCGATGTGCGGCCCGCATTTCTGTTCGATGAAGATCACCCAGGACGTGCGTGACTACGCCGAGGCCGGCATGAAGGAGAAGTCGGAAGAGTTCCGCGCTGCTGGCGCCGAGGTCTACCGCCAGGGTTGATGCGGAAACGGGGGTGGCGGGCGGGGGGCGGGCCGACCGCGCCGCAACCAGGAACCCCCGAAGGGCCCGGCAGAGCCCCCCGGGCG
>NZ_JAWIRX010000018.1:51207-113209 GCF_036319965.1 Stenotrophomonas sp. SMYL41
GCGTGCCGCGCGGGGGGCGCCGCGGTCGACCGCCTGGTTTGTGGCGCAACGGGGGGGGCCGGCCGTGGCCCGCCACTACCGCTCATCACGCTGTACCCCGCTATGCTCCGTCCATCGCCCAAGGGAAGGACGCCATGCCCGTTGCCATGACCACGCGTTGGCTGGCCATTGCCCGCCGCCATCCTTCGGCCTGGTTGCTGGGCGCGCAGTTGCTGGCGGTGATGCTGTATCCCGCGCTGGATGACACCGCCGCGGGCCGCGCGGCACTGGGCATGTTCGGCATGGCGGTACTCGGCCTGGCGCTGTGGGTGGTCCAGCGCAGTCCGCTGGGTACGTGGCTGGCGCTGCTGCTGGCCATCCCCTCGGTGGTGTTCTCGCTGGCCGGAGCTCTGCTCGACCGCACGGCACTGCTGACCACCGCGCAGTTGCTGGAGAGCCTGCTGTATTTCTATACGGCTGGCGCCCTGATCGCCTACATGCTCCAGGACCACAAGGTCACCCGGGACGAACTGTTCGCCGCAGGCGCGACCTTCACCCTGCTGGCGTGGGCATTCGCATTCGCATTCGCCGTGTGCCAGCAGTGGTATCCGGGCAGTTTCCAGGGCACCGGCGGGGGCGGGCAGCGCAGTTGGATGGAACTGCTTTATCTCAGCTTCAGCTTGTTGTCTGGAGTCGGCTTGAGTGACGTGGTGCCACTGCATCCACAGGCACGCGCACTGGTCATGCTGGAGCAGTTTTCCGGCGTGATGTACGTGGCTTTGGTGGTTTCGCGACTGGTCGGATTGACCATGGTGCGGCGCATGTGAAAATGAACGCCAGATAAAAATTTCGCGCCCAAGAGGGCGCGAATGGTGTCGCAAATTATGTGAATGCGTCGGCGAGAGAGAGCCTGATGTCGACCACGCGATAGGCGAGGTAACCTGCATAGGCTAGTATTCGCGCGCTCGATTGTTTTTGCGGTATGCGCCGATGCTTTGTGCGGAGTCTGGCTTTTCGCTGTTCCCAGGACGGGGCGGTATCGAAGGCAAACACTGCCCGGGACCTGTCTCAACTGTGTAGCAGAAAATGAACAGCAGCGAAATCCAGCCCCCCGTATCCGATCGGATACGGATAGGAGAGTGCACCGTCACTTTGTCCTCGCGCGAAGTCGAGGTCGTTGGTGCACGCCGCCCGCGCCGGCTGACGCCGAAGGCGCTGGGCGTGCTGCGCGTGCTGCTGCGGCAGCCGGGCCGCGTTGTCACCCGCGACGAGTTGTTCGCCGAGGTGTGGCCGGACACGCTGCCGACCAACGATGTGCTGACCCAGGCCGTCACCCAGCTGCGCAAGGCGTTCAGCAACGACGACGACAACGGCCAGGCCTACATCGAAACCATTGCCAAGACGGGCTATCGGCTTCTGGTACCGGTACAGGTGCTGGACGATGCGGAACCATCGGCGGTGGGTTTGCCTGACGACGAAGGCGTGGACGTGCAGCCGGCACCTGCCGGCGCCGCTGTGCCGTCCCCGCGTGCGCAGGAATCGCGCCGCCGCTGGCGCCATGTCCGCCGCCGCGTGCTGCTGGCGCTGGGCGTGTTGATGCTGGCCACGCTGCTGGTCATGACAACGCTGCTGCTGCGCCGCGCTCCGGCCAGCAGTTCACCGGTGGAGGCTGCCGTGGAGAACGGCACGCGGGTGATCGGCAGCCCGCAACGCCCCTATCGGTTGATCACCGCGACCAGTGGCTTTGAAACCTATCCCACGCTGTCGCCAGACGGTTCGCTGGTGGCATATGAGGGCGCCAACGAAGATGGCAACGGTGGCGGTGCGATCAAGGTGCAGACCTCGGGCAATGCGCCGGCGCGCCAGTTGCTGGTGCCGCCGGCCGGTGCCGTCGATCGATTCCCGAACTGGTCGCCGGACGGTCGCGAGATCGCCTTCGCACGGTTTTCCGCCGACGGTGGTTGCCAGGTGCTGATCGCCAGCGCTACCGGTGGCGCACTGCGCCAGGCCACGCGCTGCGATGGCACCGAGCTGCTCAGCTTTGACTGGACGCCCGATGGTCGTGGCCTGGTGTTCGGCAGCATGGTCGGGCGCTACGCCCACC
This sequence comes from Stenotrophomonas sp. SMYL41, assembly GCF_036319965.1. NCBI lineage: Bacteria > Pseudomonadati > Pseudomonadota > Gammaproteobacteria > Lysobacterales > Lysobacteraceae > Stenotrophomonas > Stenotrophomonas sp. SMYL41. Next base: position 53,291 of record NZ_JAWIRX010000018.1, read on the forward strand.
GTGGCATCCGCGTGCTCGACTTGGCCAGCGGCGAATGGCGCGCGCTGGCCTACAGCGTCGACCAGGATGACTTCGATTACGCGCCGCGTTATTCGCCGGACGGGCAATGGCTGGTGTTCGTGCGCAACCCGCAGCTGGGCGATCTGTGGCGGATGCCGGCCGCGGGCGGTACGCCCGAGCAGTTGACCAACGAGGCGGCAGAACTGCGCGGCTGGGCCTGGCTGGACGACGGCCGCACCATTGTGTTCGGCCGCCGCGTCGACAGTGAGGCGCGGCTCTACTACCTGGACGTCGAGCGGCACACGCTGCGCGATGCCGGCCTGGATGATGCGCAGTGGCCGGCCGTGTCGCGACGCGGTGGCATGCTGGCCTTCGTCCACCGGCGCGCGCAGTTCGGCGTGTTCAAGGTGCCGATGCAGGGCAGTGGCGCGCCTGAGCGCCTGTTTGCCTCCAGTGGCCGCGATGGACAGCCGATGGCAGCGCCCGACGGCCGCCAGCTGGTCTTCACCTCGGATCGCTCCGGCAGCTTTGCCCTATGGTGGGCCGACATGCAGCGACCGGATTCGCTGCGCCCCATCGAAGGGCTGCGGCCGGAAGCGCGGCAGGCACCGGACTGGTCGGCCGACAGCCGCCAGTTGCTCGTGGTTGGCCGCGATGCGCACGGGCGCACGGTGGTTTACGAGATCGCGCCACGCGATGAACGCCTGCAACCCTTGCCGGTACCGGCCGAACAGCCGCTGCAGGCGCTGTATGGCGCGTCGCCGGAGCAGCTGTTTGTGGTCGAACGCGATGCCGACCAGCGCACCCGTTTGAGCCTGTTCGACCGCAGCACCCAGCCGTGGCGCCGGTTGGCCAGCATTGACGGGGTGTCGCAGGCGCGCTTCGACCGCAGCAGTGGCCGCGTGTTGTTCACCCGCCTTGCCGCCGGTGGCCTGTGGTCGGTCGATGCGGCGTTGTCGTCGGGCAGCGTGCAGCAGATCAGCGATGACCGGCCCAGCCGCTGGCGATACCGGGCCTGGACCGTGGCCGGCAACAGTGGCATCGGCTACCTTGGAACCTCGACGACCTGTGGCACCACGCTCGTGCGCATCCAGCCCGGCCGCGAGGAGCCCGAACGCTGCCTGGACGCCGAGCGGCTCAGCGCGGGCAACGGGCTCAGCGCCAGCACTGACGGACGTGACCTGTTCGTGGCGATGGCGGTCAGCGATGGCGCCGACATCGGCGTGATGCGGTTGCCCGAACGCCCGCCCGCACTGTTCCCGGCGTTCTCCAAGTTGTTGTTGTTCAAGGGAAATGGACCTTCGTAATTTCTTCGTCAGGATCTCGTCGCGAATTCGTGGCGATCTCGTCTGACTTTCCTGACGCGGTGCCGCCTGATTAGGCAAAACGGAGCCCTGTACTAGGCAAATCCGTGGTGCCCCCATGCGTCAACTCTCGCTGGCCGATCGCGGCCAAACCGTCTCCCTGGACCGGTCGCTCGATGATGTCGCGCCGACCTGCCTGGGTGTGGCCCGGCTGGGCAGCCTGCAGACCGCCGGCTCCAGCTTCACCGTCTGGATGCAGGTGCGTGGCAGTTCGTGGGTCGAAGCCAAGGAAGGACGCTTCCGCCTGCGCCAGGGCGAGTGGATCGCCTTCGAAAAGGAATCGCGGCCGTTGGTGCAGGCCGGTCGCAACGGGCTGTGCGTCGGCCTGAACCTCAACGTCGAAGCACTTCGTGTGCTGACCGAGATGGCCGACTGCGGCCTGTATGCCGGTCGTGGCCGCATGAACCGCAGTGACGCCCGCGTGGCACTGCGCCTGTGGCGCGATGCGCTGGCCAGCGGCCAGCCGGCCCAGGCCCTGCGCCCGCTGCTGCTGCACCTGGCTGGCCTGCAGCGTGGCCTGGCCGACAACGTGCAGCGCTGCCCGGGCCGCTCGCGCAGCCGCAAGCGCCAGGTGTTCGGCCGCATGCAGCGTGCGCGCCTGTACCTGGAAGGCAACAGCCACCGGGTGGTGCGCATCGGCGAACTGGCCGAGCTGACCAACTTCTCCAGCTGGTACCTCTCCAAGACCTTCCAGAGCCTGTACGAGGAAAGCCCGCAGTCGCTTTCGGCGCGATTGCGCCTCGAGCGCGCCGCCGACCTGCTGCGCGACACCGACATGATGGTGGGCGAGGTCGCCGCCGCCAGTGGCTTCGACAACTGCTGCAGCTTCGCGCGTGCGTTCCGCGCCCGCTACGGCCAGTCCGCATCGCGCTTCAGGGAGAACGGCGGCTTGCTCCCGCCACAATCCGCAAAGTCTCCGGTTGGTTCGCGCAAATACAGCGCTGCAACGCAATCGTAACGTGCTGGGGTGTTTTAACACGCTGCTAACACGTACCTTGGAGAGATAGATGAACGTTCGTAATCCCGCAGTGCGGTTCGGCTTGCTGCCGGCCGGCATTGCGCTGGCGCTGGCGCCGGCCTTTGCTTCGGCTCAGGAAGCAAAGGGCACCACCGACCTGGACCGCATTTCGGTCACCGGCTCGCGCATCCGCGGCGCCTCGGTGGAGACCCAGCAGCCGATCCTGACGATGACCCGCGAATCCCTGGAAAAGCAGGGCTTCTCGAGCGTCGCCGACGTGCTGAACAACCTGACCTCGGCCGGCTCCCCGGCCATCTCGCGTTCGGAGTCGCTGGCTTCGGGCGAGAACGTGGGCGGTTACTACGTCGACATCCGCAACCTGGGCGCCGAGCGCACCCTGGTGCTGATGAACGGCAAGCGCCTGGGCGCTTCCACCTCGGGCCTGCAGGACCTGAGCCAGATCCCGATGTCGGCCGTTGAGCGCATCGAGATCCTGAAGGACGGCGCTTCGTCGATCTACGGTTCCGACGCCATCGCCGGCGTGGTCAACGTGATCACCCGCAAGAACTTCGACGGCGGCGAAGCCAACGTCTACGTCGGCCAGTACGGCAAGGGCGACGGCGACACCGAAACCTACTCGATGACCCTCGGTGCCCGCGGCGAGCGCGGCAGCCTGACCCTGTCGGCCGAGTACTCCAAGCAGGACCCGGTGTGGGCCAAGGACCGCTGGTACAGCCGTGACGGCTCGCTGGGTCCGAACTCGACCTCGGCTGACTGGAGCCCGATCAGCCAGAACGGCAGCTGGTGCAACCCGGCGCTGTATGACTGCAGCAAGTCGAGCGCCGTGTGGCAGACCCTGAACCCGGGTGGCAATCCGAAGAACCCGAACGACTACCACGCGATCACCGAAGACGAGTTCGCCAACTCGAACGAGCAGATGACCCTGCTCACCGGTGTGAAGCGCAAGTCGGTCTACATCAACGGCACCTACGACTTCACCGATTCGATCAGCCTGAACACCGACGTGCTCTACAACGAGCGCCAGACGTTCCAGCAGATCGCCGGCTACCCGTACCAGTCCGCTTCGAAGTCGATCAACACCCCGTTGTCGGCCGCCAGCGCCTTCAACCCGGTGGGCCAGGACGTCAGCTTCCGCCGTCGCCTGTGGGAAGTGCCGCGTACCACTGACAGTCAGCTGAAGACCCTGCGCTTCGCTCCGACCCTGACCGGCTTCTTCGAGCTGGGCGGCAAGACCTTCGACTGGGATGTCGGCGCGCTGTGGAACCGCAACGAGTCGATCAAGAGCAACCGTGGTGACATGAGCCTGATCGGTGCACGCCAGGCGCTGGGCCCGTCGTTCATCGATGCCGGTGGCGTTGCCCGCTGCGGTACCGCCGCCAACCCGATCCTGGGCGACTGCCGCCCGTGGAACCCGCTGCTGCCGTACGGCGTTGATGGCCAGGGCTCGCTGGCGAACCAGGAACTGCAGGACTTCCTGTTCCCGGTCTTCACCACCCGTGGTGTCACCAAGACCACCAGCTTCACCGCCAACCTGTCCGGTTCCATCGTGACCCTGCCGGCCGGTGACCTGGGCTTCGCCCTGGGTGTCGAGCACCGCAAGGAAGAAGGCAGCTACGTGCCGGATGCCTTCGCGCAGTCGGGCCAGTCCACCGGCCTGGGTCAGAAGCCGACCCGCGGCGAATACGATCTGAACGAGGTCTACCTCGAACTGAACGTGCCGCTGCTGGCCGACATGGCCTTCGCCAAGGAACTGACCCTGAACGTTGCCAGCCGTTATTCGGACTACAGCAACTTCGGTGGCACCACCAACAGCAAGTTCGGCCTGACCTGGCGTCCGCTCGACGAGCTGCTGGTCCGCGGCACCTACGCCGAGGGCTTCCGCGCTCCGACCATCAGCGATCTGTACGGTGGCCTGAGCTCGAGCTTCGAGTCGTACATCGATCCGTGCGGCGTGAAGGCTCCGGGTAGCGTTGCCGGCAATGCCGCGTGCTCCGGCGCAGGCGTGCCGGCCAACTACGTGCAGCTGGGCCAGGGTGGCAAGGAATGCTCGACTCTGCCGTGCCAGTCGGGTGACCAGTTCATCTCTGGTGCCAACCCGAACCTGAAGCCGGAAACCTCCAAGAGCACCACCTTCGGTCTGGTATGGAGCCCGCGTTGGGTGCAGGGCCTGGACCTGTCGCTGGATTGGTACAAGTACGAAATCAGCGACATGATCATCGCTGACAGCGTTGACCGCATCCTGCGTGACTGCTACGTGCTGGGCAATGCCGATCGCTGCTCGAGCGTGACCCGTGCGGCTGACGGCCACGTCAGTGCGATCACCTACGGTACCGCCAACCTCGGCAAGATGAAGACCGAAGGTTACGACCTGGGCGTCAAGTACCGCCTGCCGGAACTGGCCATCGGTCAGTTCAGCATCGACTGGACCACCAGCTACACCTCCAAGTACGACGAGCAGGGCCAGGACAGCGCCGGCAACAACATCATGATCGGCCGCGTCAGCGAGCCGGGCCTGTTCCGCGTCCGTTCGAACCTGGGCGTCAACTGGCAGTACGGCGACTTCGGTGTGAACTACACCGCGCGCTACTACTCCGGCATGAAGGAAAGCTGCATCTCGCTGGACGACGGCTGGTGCGATGCCCCGAACCACATGGCCAACGGCGAGAGCGATCCGCTGCGTCACACTGGCTCCAACACCTTCCACGACCTGCAGGTCAGCTGGAAGGCGCCGTGGGATGCAACCGTCGCCCTGGGCGCGAACAATGTGTTCGATCACAAGGGTTCGCTGCAGTACTCGGCTCCGAACTCGGCGTTCGCCTACTACGGCGGCTTCGACGTGGGTCGCTTCCTGTACATGAAGTACACCCAGCGCTTCTGATCCATCGAAGTGCGGTAGCAACAGGAGGAGGGCGGACCGCAAGGTCCGCCCTCTTTTTTTCTGCGAAGAGTCCGCCAGCAGTGCCTGGCCAGCGGCAAGCCGCCGGTCATCCGCCGGTCGCAGTGCCGTCGTTGCGTGCAGGACGGCCTGCAGGACCCGCAGATGCAGAAAGGGCGCACCTTGCGGGTGCGCCCTCTGCCCTCCGGCAATCGTGCAACGCGCTCAGGCGTCGCTGGGCACCAGCCCCATCAGCGCGTTGGCGTGTTCGCGCCATTGCGGCAGCTTGTTCAGCACGCCTGCGCGCTGCAGGTAGTCCTCGTCCACCGGATCGCCATTGACCAGCGCCAGGGCCACGTGCACCGCGCCGGTCACCCAGAAGCTGCGGGTGTTGGCACGCTGCGGCTGCAGGTGGAATGCCACCGCTTCGATGATCGGCATCGGCAGGCCCCACAGGCCCAGCAGGTAGGCGCCGGCCTCGGCATGGCCGGGGCGGGTGTCACCGGCCAGCGAAGGCTCGCTGCGCTCGTTGCGCACGCCCGGCAGCAGCAGGCCGATGTCGGCCAGCAGCGCGGCGGTTGCTCCCAGTTCGGCACTGGATTCGGGCAGCAGGCGTGCCGCCAGCCGCGAAGCGAGCAGTGCACGCTGCTGCAGCGAGTTGCGCTCGGCGGCCGACAGCGTCGGTGCGGAGAACACTTCGCTGGCCAGCACCAGGTCGCGCAGCGTCGCCAGGCCCAGCCGGGTCACTGCGGTGCGCAGGTCGGCAATGGTGCGGCCCTGGCTGAAGAACGCGGAGTTCGACAGTTGCAGCACCTTGGCCGCGATCGCCGGATCGGCGGCGACCAGCTTGGCTACATCGGCGCTGTCGGCATCGTCGTCATGCTCCAGGGCCTGGGTCAGGCTCAGGTACAGGTGCGGCGGCGAGGGCAGCTTCTCGATACGGCCGATGGCATCGCGCAGGCGCGGGCTGTCCAGCACTTCGCGCAGTTCTTCCAGGCTGGTCAGCGCCTCCAGCAGCACTTCCGGCGCCAGCGGCAGCGGCAGGAAGCGGTGGGCAACACCGATCAGGCGCGCCGGCGGTGGCCGGTTGCCATGCTGCGCATCGACCAGCGCGATGCGGATGGTCTCCGGGCGCAAGGTCCGGATCTGGCCCAGCAGCGTGGTGGCATTGAGATCGGGCAACTGCGGGCAGACGATCACCGCGTCCACGCCCTGCGTGGCCACCGCGGTCATCGCGGCCTGGCCATCGGTGGCGGTCAACGGCTGCCAGTCTTCCCCAAGATCGGCAATGAATTCGGTCAGCTCGGCCGGCAGGCTGGCTGCATCCCCAACAAGCAGAATACGCACGACACATTCCCCTGGCTGTCTCGACGATGGATGTCGATGACGTGTGAAGTGACGCAATTTACCTAATACGGCAGCAAGAGTGATGTGCCGTCGTCATGAAACGTGACCCGCATCGCTCCGGCAGGGTACCGCCGGAGCGATCCGGTTCAGGCTCAGGCCTTGCTGTCGAGATGGCGCTGGTGCGCCTCGACCAGGATCTGCTTGGCCTCAGCGGCGCCGCCCCAACCGTCCAGCTTGACCCACTTGCCCTTCTCCAGGTCCTTGTAGTGCTCGAAGAAGTGGCCGATGCGCTCCAGCCAGTGGCTCGAGACCTGGGCGATGTCTTCGACGTGCGCATAGCCGCTGAAGATCTTCGAGACCGGCACGGCCAGGATCTTCTCGTCGCTGCCTGCCTCATCGCTCATCTTCAGCACGCCGACCGGACGGCAGCGCACGACCGAGCCCGGCACCAGCGGCAGCGGCAGAACCACCAGCACGTCGGCCGGATCGCCATCGCCACACAGGGTGCTCGGCACGTAGCCGTAGTTGCACGGGTAGCGCATCGGGGTGGACAGGATGCGGTCGACGAAGATCGCGCCGGTTTCCTTGTCCACTTCGTACTTCACCGGCTCCGAGTCCTTCGGGATCTCGATGATGACGTTGATTTCTTCCGGCGGGTTCTTGCCGGGCGAGACGAGTTCCAGACCCATGGTGTGCTCCAGGTGGGGGATATAGACGGACAGCTCACCATTTTATGCCTTTGCCGGGCGCTGTGCAGGGGGAGGGCGCCGACCCGCCCGCGCGGCAAGGCCTGACGGGGCACTACGGCCTGGGCTGATGGGGCCGGGGGGCGTGCTGGCGCAGGCTGGATGCCCATTCCCAAGGAGTCCTGCCATGTCCTGGTATGCCCGATGCATCGGGGCCGTGCTGTTGCTGGTATCCCTGCCTGTCCTCGCCCGCGGCCTGCACGTGGATCTGATCGATTACCCCGCGCCCGAGGCCAACTGGGAACGCGCCTATGGGTTGGAGGCCGCCCTCGTGCGTGAATTCGACAGGCTCTGCGGCGATACCTGGTGCGAGGGGGAGTACAGCAACTACCGGGTGATGGAGTTCCGCTGCGCGGTGCTGGCGCATCGCGGGACGGTGCAGCGATGCGTGTGGGTGGTGGCGGCCAGCGAGCTGGTCGTGCAGGCCGACACGGGTGAAGTGCAGGTCGACAATGGTCGTTGGGCCTGTCCGGTGGAGCTGCAGCCGGGTGTGCCCGTAGAAGCCTTCCATGCTTCGCTGGAAGCGCCCGATGGTCTGACGGCCGCTCTGCCCGGCCTCGACCATGGCCTGTTCGATGCACTGCCGGACTGCATCCGGAAGACTGGGAGGGTGGGCTGATGCGCATCTTCCCCGCCCGATGGCTGGCCTGTGGGCTGCTGATGGCAGCGGGCGCCCAGGCAGCGCCGCCCTATGTGGATGCCCGTGACCATCCCGATCCGGCGGCCGGCCGCGAGCGCTTCCTTGCCGCTGAGCGCCTTTTGGTGCGCGGCTTCGACGATATCTGCGGCGACACCTTCTGCGAAGGGCAGTACTACAACCTCCGGTCCATGCGCCTGCGCTGTTCGGTGCATCGAACCACCGGCGTGGTGGGTAGCTGCATCTGGACCTTCGCTGGAAGCTATACCCAGGTGCAACAGACCGGGCAGATCAACGTCGACCATGGGAGCTATGCCTGCGTGCTCCCGATTGCACCGGGAACCCGTCTGGCCGAACTGCTGGCTGTGTGGGATGCAGCAACCGGGTACGACGCCCTGCATGCGACGCTGCCCGGCACCCGGACCCATGTCTATGACGGGTTGACCGACTGCCTATGACCCTGCGGATGATGCGAACGTGACTGATTCGCATTAACGGAGTAGCATGCGCGGCGGCTCCCGTCTGTCGTCCCGGCTCCGCGCATGTCCTCCAATGCCGTCTCCCTCACCGAACTGCTGATCCGCGAGCGGCCAGCGCTGCTGCGCCGGGTGCAACGCATCCTGGGGGGCGACAACGGCGCCGAGGACGTGATCCAGGCGGTGTGGTTCAAGGCCCGTGGGGTCGATGACAGCCAGGCGATCGACAATCCGCGCGCCTACCTGTACCGGCTGGCCGCCAACCTGGCCACCGACCACGGCCGCGAGTCGACCCGACGCAACCGCCTGCTGGCCGATCACTACCTGTGGGGGCCGGATGAGGCGATTTCGACCGAGGAACAGGCGATGGCGCAGGACGAGCTGCAGCGGGTACTCGACGCGGCCGGCCATCTGCCGGAGCCGACCCGCACCATCTTCCGTCTCAATCGACTGCAGGGCCTGACCCAGGCCGAGATCGCGCGTCGCCTTGGGGTATCGGTGACCACGGTGGAGAATCACGTACGCGCCGCGCTGCAACGCCTGGCCTGGGCGCGCAGCGGTCGATGATCGCGCCAGCTTGGGGCTGGCCTTCGCGCAAACGTCTTGATCACTGGACCGTGGATGCGGTCTAGTTCCCCCGCCCGCGCTTGAATGCGCCTGCCCGCCAGCCGATGAGCCCGCCAAACACACTGCCCGCCGCCAATGACGACGCCCTGGCCGAACAGGCCCGGGGCTGGATCGCGTGGCTGGCCTCGGGGGACATCGGCGAGGGGCGCATGCGCGAGTTCGAGTGCTGGCTGGCACAGCCGGGGCACCGTCGGGCCTTCGAGCAGGAGCGCGCGCTGTGGCGCAGTGTGGGGCCGCGCCCGCAAGCCACGCCGGTCGAGCGCCGTCGGCCGCGGCAGCTGCGCTGGGCGATGGCCGCCGCGGCGGCACTGGCGGTGCTGGTGGCGTGGCCCGAGGCCTGGTTGCGCCTGCAGGCCGACCATCGCAGTACGCATTTCGTGCAGAGCGTGCGACTGCCCGATGGTAGTCGCGCCGTGCTGGATGCGGACAGCGCGATTGCCGTGCGCTTCGATGCGAACGCGCGCGAGGTCGAGTTGCTGCGAGGTCGTGCCTGGTTCGAGGTCACTGCGGACGCACAGCGGCGCTTCAGCGTGCGCGCCGGCAATGGCGTGGTAGAGGACATCTCGACCGCGTTCACCGTTGCGCGGGGCGATGGCCGGGTGGAAGCCCAGGTCGGGCAGGGCAGGGTACGTGTGGCCAACCCGGTTGACGGTGGCTGGACCTACCTGCAACAGGGCCAGCGCGCGGCCTATGGTGAGCACAGCGGTGTAACGCGACTGGCGGACCTGGCGGCCGACAGCGTCGGCGCCTGGCGCCAGGGCGAGCTACTGCTGGAACAGGCCCGCGTCGCAGATGCGGTACAGAGGGTGGGCCGCTATCGCGCTGGCCCGACCTTCGTGCGTGGTGATCTGTCGCAGCTGCCGGCGGTCAGTGCAGCATTGCGCATCGACCGCCCGGAACAGGCACTGGATGCGCTGGCTGCGACGGCCGGATTGCAGGTGACCCGGCTGCCGCTCGGCGTCGCCATCGTCCATCGGTAGATCGACGCCATTCCCCCTGTGCCGACCAACGGTCGGCACCCACCACTGCAACCGGCCGACCAACGGTCGGCACCCACCACTGCAACCGGCCGACCAACGGTGGGCACCCACCACTGCAACCGGCCGACCAACGGCCGGCACCTGCCGCGACCGCAATTGCCCTTGGGGTTGCCACGATTTCATCCGTCTTAGTCCGCGAACGTACCCGCCGCCGCCACGTACGTCGCCGTGTCCGCCCGTGTTGCGGATGACGCCGCGTCCGCGGCACCGATTACCTGACAGGTTCCCCCATGTTCGACTCCCATCGTCCGGGCCGCGTGCTGCGCCCGTCCCGCCTGTGCATCGCGTTGCTCGCGGCCGGTCTGGCCAGTGCCGCGCCGCCCGTGCTGGCGCAGAGCGCCAGCGGCGACCACGCTGCCGTGCAGCGCTTCGACATTCCCGCGCAGCCGCTGGATGAAGCGCTGCGCAGCTATATGCGCCAGTCCGGCGTGCAGGTGGTGTACCCCGCGTCGCTGGCGCGTGGCGTAACCTCGCGCGCGGTCAGCGGCAGCCTGTCGGCCAACGAGGCGTTGCAGCACCTGCTGCAGGGCAGTGGCCTGGCGGTGCGCCGGGTCAGCGCCGATGCAGTCACGCTGGAGGCGGCAACGCCGGTGCAGGCCGACAGCGGTGTGATCGTCACCGACACGCTGAGCGTGGCCGGCGACCGCGTCGACAGCGGTGCGACCAGTGATGAAGCGCGCCTGCTTGACAGCTACCGCAGCGTGGGCTCCACCACCACGCTCAACCGCACGCACCTGGAGCGTTTCCGCGGTACCTCCAACGGCGACATCGTCAAGGGCGTGGCCGGTGTCACCGCTGGTGATCCGCGCGTGGGCAACGGCTTCGACGTCAACATCCGTGGCATCCAGGGCCAGGGCCGCGTGCCGGTGATCATCGATGGTGGCCAGTCCAGCATGGACACCTACCGTGGCTACGCAGGCCAGTCACAGCGTACTTACCTCGACCCGGACCTGATCTCCAGCCTGACCATCACCAAGGGCCCGAGCCTGCAGGCGAACGCCTCCGGCGGCATCGGCGGCGTGGTCGAGATGGAGACGCTGAAGATCGGTGACGTGCTGCGCGAGGGCCGTGACTTCGGCGTGCGCGTGCGCGGTGGCCTGGCCAATGGCAGCGCCAACAACCTGCCGTCCTACAGTGCCGCGCCGCGTACCGATCGCAGTGCTACTGGCAGCCAGTTCTTCAACGTCGCCGCCGCGGGGCACTGGGACCGCTTCGATCTGGTCGCTGCCTACGCCTACCGCGACAACGGCAACTACTTCTCCGGCAAGCATGGCTACGACGATTTCCCGCAGACCCGGCGCACGCTGGCGCCGCTGAATCCGCCGCGTACCGAGGTGTTCAATACCTCGTCGCGCTCGAAGTCTGCGCTGCTCAAGGGCACCTGGCGCATCGACGACGCGCAGACCCTGGAGGCCGGCTACCGCCGCTATGAAGGCACCGCCGGTGAGATCATGGCCTCGCAGATCATCCGGGTGGATCGTGACCGCATTCCGCAATGGGATCCGGGCCATGTCGACATGGACAGCTACAGCCTGCGCTACCGCTTCAACCCGGACAGCGAGCTGGTCGACCTGCGCGTCAATGCCGCCTACACCGACACCGACAGCGTGATGTACAACAGCCTGACCGGCATCACGCCGTGGTACTTCGATCGCCGCACCGAGTGGTATGACGCGCCCAGCTTCAGCGGCGACCCCGGCTACAAGGATGCCTACCGCAATCCGCTGCGACAGAAACGCTTCGGCCTGGACGCCAGCAACACCTCGACGTTCGACACTCGTGCCGGCGCGTTCACCCTCGACTACGGCCTGTCCTACAGCGACGAAGACATCGCCCCGGGCAGCTCGGCACCGATCATGCACGACGATCTGGTCAACAACCGCTTCCTGCGCAACGCCGAGCGCAAGGAATACAGTGCCGTGGCCTCGCTGAAGTGGCAGCCCGACGAGCACTGGGAGCTGCTGGCCGGTGGCCGCTGGAACCGCGTGGATGTGCATGACCGCAACCGCTTGGCCACGCCGGATGCCTACGAGGTGCAGGGCCAGTACCGCTACACCGAACTGCTCAACGGCAACCCGGCACTGCCCTCGTGGCGCGCCAAGCGCATCGCGCTGTTGAACTGGTACCCGGATGCCAACGGCAACTTCACCCAGGAATCGCTGCTGGCTTCACCGTACAAGAAGGGCACGGTGGGCGACATCGGTGGCTGGAACTTCTACGATGCCGGCAAGGCACAGGATCTGGAAGTGCCGGTCAGCTGGAGCTGGTCGCAGCCGATCCGGCGCCGCGACAGCGCGTTCTCGCCAACCGCCAGCGTGGCCTACCGCTTCAACGAAGACACCATGGTCTACGTGAAGTACGCCGAAGGCACCAAGCTGCCGAGCCTGTTCGAGACCACGCTGGGCCTGTTCACCGCCGCCAAGCCGGTCGGCGAACTGAAGCCGGAGCGCGCGCGCAGCTGGGAGATCGGTGCCAGCACCATCCGCTATGACCTGTTCACCGCCGGCGATCGCCTGGCGCTGAAGCTGGCGTACTTCGATACCCGCATCGACGACTTGATCACCCGTGACTACCGCACGCTGTCGGCCGGACTGATCCGCAACGTCGACCAGTTCAAGGTCTCGGGCATGGAGTTCCAGTCCAGCTATGACAGCGGCAAAGTGTTTGCCGATCTGTCCGCGCACTATTACTTCAAGGCCAAGACCTGCGCGCCGGACATCGCCGCCGAGCGACGCGCGTACGGTGCGCAGCGCAGGAATGACGAGCTGGCCAACACGCCCAACTGCGTGGACGGCGGCTTCGAGGGCTCTTACACCAACACGCAGAACCCGCCACGCTACATGGTCAACCTGACCCTGGGCTCGCGCCTGTTCGACGAGCGCCTGACCTTCGGCACCCGCGTGATCCACAACGCCGGTCCGATCAGCAAGCTGGACAAGGACTGGAACGTGGGCCTGTCGGCGATCCAGCAGCTGTACCGGCCGACCACCCTGGTCGACCTGTTCGCCAGCTGGAGCTTCAACGACCAGCTGTCGGTGGAAGCGGGCGTGGACAACCTGACCGACCGTTACTACCTGGACCCGCTTGCCCTGGGCGTGATGCCGGCCCCGGGCCGTACCGCGCGGCTGGCGTTGACCTGGAAGTACTGATCGTCGGGGTCGGATCCCTTTCCCTGGGGAAAGGGCTCTGACCCCTGCGGGAGACAACGGTAGCGCCGGACCATGCCCGGCGCCTTCCTCCAGGCAGTTACAGCCCGGTCGCCGCCTTCACCGCATCTTCGTGCAGCGACTCGTTCAGCTCATCCACCACCGTGGTCCATGCCGCATCGGCCTGCAGTGATTCGGACAGGAACTGGCGCTGGGCATCGTTCCAGTACGGTGCTTCGACCACTTCCACGTCGGTGGCCAGCTGGTGTTCGCGGATGAAGCGGGCGATGCCCTCGGCGCTGGCATCCAGGCCCAGCTGCAGGAACAGGTTGGTCATGCGCGGTTCGGTGGTGATCATCGTCGGTTCCTGCGGGAAGAAGGGATGCGCCATTATCGGTGCACATGGCCTTGGGGAAAGCCCCGTGGCGAACGTCTACAGCAGGACGAACCCCCTCGGCATCCCCCATGAACGCACACATCGCCCCTGAAGACAGCCGCAGCCTGCGGCTCAAGGCCGCCACCCGCGACAGCCATGGCGCGCTGGACAAGCGCATCATGGCCGGCGACATCTTCGCCGACCGCAGCAACTTCGCCCGTTTCCTGCGCGTGCAGTATCGCTTCCATCGCAGCATCGATGCGCTGTATGCCAACCCTGCGCTGGACGCACTGCTGCCGGACCTGGGCGAACGCCGCCGCCTGACACAGGTCGCGCGCGACCTGCAGGACCTGGAGCAGACCCTGCCGGGGGCCGACATCGCACCGTTGCCGTCCGATCTGGCGCTGCCCGCCGCGTTGGGATGGCTGTATGTGGCTGAAGGCTCCAACCTGGGCGGCACCATTCTGTACAAGATGGCTGCCAAGCTCGGCCTGGATCGTGATTTCGGCGCCCGCCACCTGGCCGCGCACCCCGATGGCGCGGCGCGCCACTGGCGTGAGTTCACCGCCGCGCTGGACGCGGTACCGCTGAGTGCCGGGCAGGAGCAGCAGGTGATCGACGCGGCCGACGCCGCGTTCCGCAGCGTGCACGGCCACGTCGAAGTGGAATTTGCTTGATGCACGGCGCCCGCCCGCAGGCGCAACGCTGATGCGCTGGCTCTGGTTCGCGCTGGGCTGGCTGATGGTCGGCCTCGGGGTGATCGGCGCGCTGCTGCCGGTGATGCCGACCACCATCTTCCTGATCCTGGCCGTGGGCTGCTTCGCGCGCAGTTCGCCGAAGTTCGAGCAGCGCCTGCTGGCGCATCCGCGCTACGGCCCGTCGTTGCGGCTGTGGCGCGAGCAGGGCGCGGTGTCGCGCAAGGGCAAGGCGTTCGCCAGCGCCGGCATGGCGGTGGGCTTCGCGCTGTTCTGCTGGGGCGCGCACCCGTCGTGGCGCCTGCTGTTGGGCGTGGGCCTGTTCTTCGCGGTCAGCGCCGGCTACGTGCTCAGCCGCCCGGCGCCGCGGCTGGAGCCCAACCCGGTCGTGGAAGTCGACGATGCCAATGATCCGCGCGCGGCCCGCCGCCGCGCCGCGCCCCCTGATGTTGATGGAAACCGAGACGATGCTGCCTGCTGACCTGGCCCCTGTGGCCGCCCCCGCATTGACCCCGTGGGGCATGTACCTGGCCGCCGACGTGGTGGTGAAGACGGTGATGATCGCACTGGCAGTGGCGTCGCTGGCCACCTGGACCGTGCTGCTGGCCAAGGGCTGGGAGCTGGCCCGCCAGGGCCGGCAGCTGCGTGCAGCGCGTGCGCTGTTGCTGCAGGCGCCGAGCCTGCCCGGCGGGAGCGCGGAGGCCAGCCTGCAGCAGGGCACCGCACTCGCCATGCTGGACGCGGCGCGAACCGAGCTGCGCCTGTCGCAGGAGCTGGACAGCCGCGATGGCACCAAGGAACGCGTTGCCTCGCGCCTGGACCGCATCGAACTGGAAACCGCGCGCGTACAGCGGCGCGGCATCGGCGTGCTGGCCAGCATCGGCGCGGTGGCGCCGTTCGTCGGCCTGTTCGGCACGGTGTGGGGCATCATGAACAGTTTCATCGGCATCGCCTACAGCAACACCACCAACCTGGCGGTGGTCGCGCCCGGCATCGCCGAGGCCCTGCTGGCGACCGCGCTGGGCCTGGTTGCGGCGATTCCCGCAGTACTGGTCTACAACCATTTCAGCCGCGTGCTGGCTGGCTTGCGTGGGCTGCTCGGCGATCTGTCGGCGGCCGTGCAGCAGCTGGTCTCGCGCGATCTCGATCGCACGGCACCACGCACCGCAACGACGGCGTTGCGCGCGGTGCAGTGAGGCTCGACGATGGCGATCAGGACCGCGTCCGACCGTGACGATGCACCCGAAGAAGCGCACGAGATCAACGTCACCCCCTTCATCGACGTGATGCTGGTGCTGCTGATCATCTTCATGGTGGCCGCACCGCTGGCCACCGTGTCGGTACCGGTACAGCTGCCGGCCAGCAGTGCCAGCGCCACGCCGCCGGAACAGGCACCGGTGTATGTGACCGTGCAGGCCGATCTGTCGCTGCGCGTTGGTGAACAGGCCGTGGCGCGCGACGGGCTGGCGGCTGCATTGCAGGCGGCCACTCACAGTGACACCACGCAGCGCATCTTCCTGCGTGCCGATACCCGCGTGCCCTATGGCGAACTGATGGCCACGCTGGATGCGCTGCGAGCGGCCGGCTACCTGAAGGTGGCGCTGGTCGGCCTGGAGCAGGGCGCGCGATGAGTGGACTGCGGCGCTGGGCGACCAGCCTGGCGATCGTGCTGCTGGTGCATGCGCTGTTGATCGGCGCGGCCTGCTGGTGGGCGGCCCGTGCGCCAGCGCTGGCTGCAACGGCGCCGCCCGCGGCGCTGATGCTGGAACTGGCGCCGATGGCGCAGGCACCGCCGGTACCGCCGCGCGAGGTCGCCACCGGGCCCTTGCAGCAGCAACAGCAGCGGCAGGCGCCGACGCCGGCCGTGCGTGAACAGCCCAAGGCGCCGGTGCAGCCGCAGGGCGAGCTGCCACCGCCGCGTACACCGGAGCCGACGCCCTCGCCGGACACCGCCGAGGCCAATGTCGCGCAGACCAGCGCACCGCCGCAGGTGGCGGCTGACGCGGCCGCACGCTACACCGCACCGCAGACCACGGCCGGCGAGCGCAGTCGTGCCGAGGCAAGCTGGGAAGGACGCCTGCTTGGGCACCTGCAGAAGCACCGGCGCTATCCGCGCCAGGCCGAGCGGCTGCGCCAGCAGGGCGTGGTCTACGTGCGCTTTGCCGTGGCCCGCGACGGCGCGGTCTCGGGGCTGAAACTGGGCCGCAGCAGTGGCTTTGCGCTGCTCGACCAGGAGACGCTGGACACCGTGCAGCGGGCAAGCCCGGTACCGGCGCCGCCGGCCGAAGTGGCCGGCGACCCGGTGGAAGTGATGGTGCCGGTGTCGTTCTTCCTGCGCGGGCGGTGACCGCCATCGGGGTCGGATCCCTTTCCCCAGGAAAGGGCTCTGACCCCGTCAAGCCCGCCATCCACGCATGGCGCGAATCTACAGCAACGGCACCAGCAGCAGCGCCACGATATTGATGATCTTGATCAGCGGGTTGATCGCCGGACCGGCGGTGTCCTTGTACGGGTCACCGACGGTATCGCCGGTCACCGCCGCCTTGTGCGCCTCGCTGCCCTTGCCGCCGAAGTGCCCATCCTCGATGTACTTCTTGGCGTTGTCCCAGGCACCGCCGCCGGTGGTCATCGAAATGGCCACGAACAGGCCGGTCACGATCGTGCCGATCAGCAGGCCTCCGAGCGCGCGCGGCCCCAGCAGAAGGCCGACCACCACCGGCACTGCCACCGGCAGCAATGACGGCACGATCATTTCGCGGATCGCCGAGCGGGTCAGCATGTCCACTGCCCTGTCGTACTGCGGCTTGCCGGTGCCCTGCATGATGCCGGGGATCTCGCGGAACTGGCGGCGTACTTCTTCCACCACCGCACCGGCGGCGCGGCCGACCGCTTCCATCGCCATCGCACCGAACAGGTAGGGAATCAGGCCGCCGATCAGCAGGCCGATGATCACCGTGTGGTCGCTGAGGTCGAAACGGAATTCCTGCCCGGGATGTGCTGCCTGCAGGTTGTGCGTGTAGTCGGCGAACAGCACCAGTGCCGCCAGCGCCGCCGAGCCGATCGCGTAACCCTTGGTCACCGCCTTGGTGGTGTTGCCCACTGCATCCAGCGGATCGGTGATGTCGCGGATCTCCGAGGGCAGCTCGGCCATTTCGGCGATGCCACCGGCGTTGTCGGTGATCGGACCGTAGGCGTCGAGGGCGACGATCATGCCGGCCATCGACAGCATCGCGGTGGCGGCGATGGCGATGCCGTACAGGCCCCCCAGCGCGAATGCGCCCCAGATCGCGGCACACACCGCCACCACCGGCAGCGCGGTGGACTTCATCGAAATGCCGAGGCCGGCGATGATGTTGGTGCCGTGGCCGGTGGTTGAAGCCTGGGCCACGTGCTGCACCGGCCTGTACTGGGTGCCGGTGTAGTACTCGGTGATCCACACGATCAGGCCGGTCAGCACCAGCCCGATCAACGCGCAGCCATACAGCGCCATCGGCCCATGTGCGTTGTCACTCATCAACCCGGTGGTGATCGGGTAGAACGCAATCGCGGCCAGCACGCCGGAGACGATCACGCCCTTGTACAGCGCACCCATGATCGAGCCGCCTGGCTTCACCTTGACGAACAACGCACCGATGATCGATGCGATGATCGATACGCCGCCCAGCACCAGCGGATACAGCACCGCATTGGCACCAGCCTCGGCCAGCATCAGGCTGCCCAGCAGCATGGTGGCGATCACGGTCACCGCATAGGTCTCGAACAGGTCGGCGGCCATGCCGGCGCAGTCGCCCACGTTGTCACCGACGTTGTCGGCGATCACCGCCGGGTTGCGCGGGTCGTCCTCGGGGATGCCGGCTTCGACCTTGCCGACCAGATCGGCACCGACGTCGGCACCCTTGGTGAAGATGCCGCCGCCCAGCCGCGCGAAGATCGAGATCAGCGAGGAGCCGAACGCCAGCCCGACCAGGGCGTGCAGCGCCTGCTCCATCGGCAGGCCCATGCGCAGCAGCAGTGCGTAATAGCCGGCCACGCCCAGCAGGCCCAGCCCGACCACCAGCATGCCGGTGATCGCGCCGCCGCGGAAGGCGACATCCATCGCCGCGCTGATGCCGTGGCGTGCCGCCTCCGCGGTGCGCACATTGGCGCGCACCGAGACGTTCATGCCGATATAGCCGGCGGCGCCGGACAGCACCGCACCGACCACGAATCCAATCGCGGTGTACCAGCTGAGGAAGATGCCGACCAGCACGAACAACACCACGCCGGCGATGCCGATGGTCAGGTACTGGCGGTTGAGATAGGCACGCGCACCTTCCTGGATCGCGGTGGCGATCGCGATCATGCGTTCATTGCCGGTGGGTTGGCGCAGGATCCAGCGCGCCGAGACGATTCCGAACAGGATCGCGAGAATGGCGCAACCCAGCGCCAGTGACAGCCCGTGACGTTCCAGCATTAGACCCCTCCGCAGAATGGATGTAGGCATCCAGTGGCGATGAACGGCACCACGAGGGGGACGACGGGCTGCAGCCTGGAACCAACCCGTACCGACCTTGGTGGTCGTCCGACGTATGGCGGTGTTCAGCATTCCCTGGTGCCCGCAGTATGCGTGCACCTGCGCCCGGATGGTAGCGCCGGGCCATGCCCGGCGAGCGCAGAGGCTGCTCGATGGATGCGCCTTTGCACCCCGTTAAGCCAGCCTCTGCAAGCCTGCGCGGAGTCCTGAAGGAGATCCCCCATGCGCCTGTCCCTGTTGATGCTTGCCGCCCTGGTCCCGGCCATGCCGGCACTCGCCGCGGAAACCCCGGAGCTGCAGCGCGCCGTGGGTGCCCCCCAGGCGGTGGGCGCGGTGCATACCCTGCGCCAGATCCCCGAGGCCTGCGCGCGCCTGGAAGGTGCGTTCACCGGCGACGCCGCTGCGCCGTACCGCTTCTCCGCCGTGCGTACCAGCGAGCAGTGCCAGCCGCGCGCGCGTTTCGTCGATTACACCAAGGCACAGCCGAGTGCCGACAAGGGCTGGAAGCTCAACGATGTAATCCGCGTGCCCAATGCCGCGTGCCCGGCGCAGCAGGCCGTGGTGCGGGTGTGGCGCCTGCCATCGAGCAACAAGGTCGAGCTGGATGGGCAGGGCCAGTCGCGCATCTACCTGGAAGAAGCGAAGAAGCTGGCTGCGGCCGGTCAGATTCCGCAGGTGACGATGTTCGCCGCGCAGCTGCAGATGGAAGGCAAGGCCTGCAATTGAGGCCATCCGGCACGGTACTCGGTCGTGCCGGCCGCTGGCCGGCAACCCTGTAATCGTCACTCCGCCAGCGTCGCCCCGCGCGCCACCAGCAGCTCGCGCAGCGCCGTGCGGTGGCAGCGCGCTTCATTCTCGCAGTAACAGCCCACGCTGATGTCGCTGTGCTGTGACATCGCGGCCAGAAGATCCAGCGCGTGGGCCGCATCCGGCGCCTTCATCTCGGCCTTGTAGTGGCGGAAGAATACATTCCAGTCGGCCGCGGTTTTCGCTTCGTGCGCCTGCTTCACCAGTTCCGCGCTGGGTGACAGGGTCGGGAACCAGACGTCGTACCAGTCCTGTCTGGCGAATTCGCTGCGTGGTACGCCGCGCGGCGGGCGCCGAACGGTGCCGATACGCAGCCCTTCGCTGGGGTGGCGCGGCGTACCCAGTCGAACAACACGCAGTGCCATGGTGATCTCCAGGCGGGGCATCCATCATGCTGCGACGCACGTGCGCCAGGCGTGAACCGTTGTGGAAACGAAAAGGCCCGGGCGCTTGCGCACCCGGGCCTTTCCCCATGCCGGCAGCGATCAATTGCCGCGGCAGTCCTTCAGCCACAACACACGACCAATCTGGTCGTAGCTGTCGACCACGCCGGTCAGCGTCACCTTCTCGCGCGGACGCAGGGCCAGCGCATACGCGGCCTGGTTGGCTGCGAACGAGCAGGAAATGGCCACGCGTTCAAAGTCGATGCTGCCATCGCTGGGCAGGTCGAAGCTGGTGTTGTAGGTGCCGCCACTGCGCAGGACGGTGGTGATGCGGCCGGTAATGGCGTAGGTCTTGCCCTTGTAGCGCGGCTCGACTGCGGCAGGGTTGTCCTTGTTCTGGTTGCGCAGCTGGAAGCCGAAACGGTCGGCGGCAATCGTTACCACCGACGCCTGCGGAGTCGCCTTGGCCGCCTGTTCGCCAGCCTTGCCCGGCTTGATCTGGTTGAGCAGCTTGCACATTTCTTCGCGCACGCCGTCGGCCGAGGCAATGGCGCCCTTGTTGACCTTCACCACCATGCCGACGGTGCCCTGGCCGCCTTCGGAGGTGGCACTGATGATCATCGGAATCGGCTTGTGGGCCATGGATTCAGGCTCTTCGATCAGCATCGAGCCACCTTCCACGTCCTCGCTGAGGACGTCCATGTTGGCGTTTTTGGCGATCACCCGCATCTGGCCGATGGCGCTGGCCACGGTCAGGTCCGGGTGGGTGACCGATGAAGTGAAGGTGGTGCCGACGAAGGGATTGCCCTTCTTCTGGAAGTTGCTTTCGCAGGTCGCAGCGAAGGCCGGCGCGGCAGCACCGCACAGCAGCGCGGCGATCAGGATCGGGTGCTTCATGGTTACAGTCCTTGTGAAATGGCAGCACAGGCCCGGGCCTTGAAGGCCGGGCAGCGTCGAATCTGGCTTGCGGCGGCCCCTTTGCCCCGGGCCGGACCCCGATTGTGAGGCGCTTCGGCGGCCGCCGCAATGCGCCCTGTGCTCTCCACACTGGGCGCGGGTGCACCTCAGCCCTCGAAGGCCGGCAGCTTCTGCTTCACCGCCACGTTCTTCAGGGTGACGTACTTCGGCAGGCCATCGGTGCCATACGGCAGCGGGGCTTCGCCCTTGATCAACGGCGACAGGTAGGCACGCGCCTTGGCGGTGATGCCGAAGCCATCGCGGCGGATGAAGCCGGCCGGCATCTTCTTCTCGTGGTTGGCGATCTTCGACAGCGGCGCTGCTTCGATCTTCCAGCGGTAGGGCGCATCGCTGCTGCGCACGATCACCGGCATCACGCCGTTCTGACCCTTCAGCGCCAGCTGCACGGCGGCCTTGCCGACCGCTTGCGCCTGCTCCCAGTCGGTCCTGCTGGCCAGGTGGCGGGCCGAGCGCTGCAGGTAGTCGGGCAATGCCCAATGCACTTTCAGGCCCAGCTGATCCTTGACGCGGCCGGCCAGGTGCGCGGCTACGCCGCCGAGCTGCGAATGTCCGAACGAATCCTTGCCGCCACCGGCGTCGGCGACGAAGCGGCCATCGGCGGTCGCGATACCTTCCGACGCCACCACCACGCAGTAGCCGACGCGCTCGACCACGGCCTTCACCTTGGCCAGGAACGCGGCCTCGTCGTAGGCGCGCTCCGGCAGCAGGATGATGTGCGGTGCTTCGTCATCGCCGTTGCCGGCCAGGCCAGCGGCTGCGGCCAGCCAGCCGGCGTGGCGGCCCATCGCCTCGTAGATGAAGACGCGGGTGGAGGTCTCGGCCATGGCCGCCACGTCCAGCGCCGCCTCGCGCACCGAGACGGCGGTGTACTTGGCCGCCGAGCCGAAGCCGGGGCAGGTGTCGGTCACCGCCAGGTCGTTGTCGATGGTCTTGGGCACGCCGATGCAGGTCAGGTCGTAGCCGGAGGCCTTGGCCAGCTGCGAGACCTTCAGCGCGGTATCGGCCGAATCGTTGCCACCGTTGTAGAGGAACCAGCGCACGTCATGCGCGCGCAGCACCTCCAGCAGGCGGTCGTAGCGGGCACGGTCGGCGTCCAGCGATTTCAGCTTGACCCGGCACGAGCCGAAGGCGCCGCCCGGGGTATGGGCCAGCGCGCGGATGGCTGCGGCGCTCTCCTTGCTGGTGTCGATCAGCTCTTCGCGCAGGGCGCCAAGGATGCCGTTGCGGGCGGCCAGGACCTTGATGCCCTTGGCCCGGGCCTGCTCGATCACCGCTGCCGCCGTGGCATTGATGACGGCGGTGACACCGCCGGACTGGGCATAAAGGAGAGTACCGTTGCGCATGCTTCTACCTGCTCGGGGGAGGGGACATTGCAGGGACATTACCCGGATGCGGTAAAGTGGCGCTATTGCGGTGCAGCGATACCGGACCGTCCGGGACGCGAACCTTCTTTGTTTTCAACACGTTGGAGTCAGGTCAATGCGATTGGTTCTGTTGGGACCGCCCGGTTCGGGCAAGGGGACACAGGCGACGCGCCTGAAGGAAAAGCTGGGGATCGCCCACATTTCGACCGGTGACATGCTGCGCGCGGAAATCGCCGCCGGCACGGAGCTGGGCAAGCAGGCCAAGACGGTGATGGATGCCGGCAACCTGGTGTCGGACGACATCCTGCTGGGCATGCTGGAGTCGCGCCTGACCCAGGCTGATGTCGCCAAGGGCTTCATCCTCGATGGCTACCCGCGCAATGTGGCCCAGGCCAATGCGATGGACGGCCTGCTGGCCAAGATCGGCCAGCCGCTGGACGCCGTGGTGCAGCTGGACGTGGCCACCGAGCTGCTGGTCGACCGCATCGCCGGTCGTGCCAAGGAGCAGGGCCGCGCCGATGACAATCCGGAAGCGGTGCGCCAGCGCCTGCAGGTCTACAACGACCAGACCGCCCCGGTGGTCGACTTCTACGCCAGCCGTGGCACCTTGGCCCGCGTTGACGGCGTCGGTGAGCTGGACGAGATCGAAGCCCGCATCCTGGCGGCGATCAAGGCCTGATCCGGAAGGGCCGGTACGCTTCCGGCGCTTCGGGCGCAAAAAAACACAGGCCTGGTCCGCGAGGATCAGGCCTGTGTCGTTTGATAGGCGCCAGCGAAGGGCTTGCTCAGGGCCCCGCAGCATGAGCTCCCTTGGGGATGGCCTCTTGGGGAGTAGGACCGGTTCGGGTACTGCGGCTGGCAGTTCGAATTGTGTCCGGGTTCACAGAACATCGCTATCGGGAATTCCCTGACAGCTGATTGGAGTTTTCTCACATCCCGTGTAGGGGTTGTCTTACCCGGAATCGGACATTGGCCCTATACAGCCGTCATCGGTCACAATCCTCGGTCATGAGCAGCGTACATATCCTTGCAATCGCCGGCACCTTCATGGGCGGCGTGGCCGCCCTGGCGCGGGAACTGGGCCACTCGGTCAGTGGCAGCGACCAGGCCATCTACCCGCCAATGTCGACCCAGCTGGAACAGCTGGGTATCACCCTGGACCAGGGCTACCGCGCCGACAGCGTGCCGGCCGGCACCGACGAGGTGGTGATCGGCAACGCACTCTCACGCGGCAACGCAGCCGTGGAGGCCGTGCTCGACGCCGGCCAGCGCTACATCTCCGGTGCGCAGTGGTTGTCCGAGCAGGTGCTTCCGGGGCGCGACACGCTGGCCGTGGCCGGTACCCATGGCAAGACCACCACCACCACCATCCTCACCTGGCTGCTGGAAAGCGCCGGGCGATCACCCGGCTTCCTGATCGGCGGCGTAGCCGAGGACTTCGGTGTTTCCGCGCGCCTGGGCCAGGGCCGCGAGTTCGTGGTCGAGGCCGATGAGTACGACACTGCCTTCTTCGACAAGCGCAGCAAGTTCGTGCACTACCGGCCGCTGGTGGCCATTCTCAACAATCTTGAATACGACCACGCCGACATCTTCCCGGACGTGGCGGCGATCCAGCGCCAGTTCCACCACCTGGTGCGCACGGTGCCGGCGCGCGGCCGCCTGATCGTCAATGGCGAGGATCAGCACCTGGCCGAAGTGCTGGCGATGGGCTGCTGGACCCCGGTCGAACGTTTCGGATTCGATCCGTCGCTGGAATGGCATGCCGAACTGCTGGCCACCGATGGCAGCGCCTTCCGCGTGCACCATCGTGGGCAGGCGCTGGGTGATGTGCAGTGGTCGCTGCTGGGCCGCCACAACGTGCTCAACGGACTGGCCGCGCTGGCCGCCGCGCATGCGGTGGGCGTGGCACCGGCCGACGTGATTCCGGCGCTGGCGCGATTCCGCAGTGTCAAGCGCCGCATGGAAGTGATCGGTGGCCATGGCGGCATCACCGTCTACGACGATTTCGCCCATCACCCGACCGCGATCGCCACCACGCTGGAAGGCCTGCGTGCCAAGGTCGGCGATGCGCGCATCGTGGTCGCGATGGAGCCGCGCAGCAACTCGATGCGGCTGGGCGCACATGCGCAGGCGCTGGCCCCGTCGCTGGCGCTGGCCGATGAAGTGGTGTTCCTGCATCGCCCGGAACTGGCCTGGGATGCCGCTGCGGTGATCGCCGCGGTGCGCGGTGAAGCCCACGCGGTGCCGGATACCGACGCATTGCTCGCGCAGTTGCAGTCCAGTGCGCGCAGCGGCGACCACGTAGTGTTCATGTCCAACGGCGGCTTCGACGGCGCCCCGCGCCGCTTCCTCGCCGCGCTGCAGGCCCGATGAGCGTCGACAGCTCGCTGCCGCTGTTTCCGCTGCACACCACGCTGGTGCCAGGCGCGGCGGTGGGCCTGCGCGTATTCGAGCGGCGCTACCTGGACCTGGTCCGCGACTGCGGCCGCAGTGGTGAGGGGTTTGGTGTCTGCCTGATCCTCGATGGCGAGGAAGTCGGCGCACCAGCGACACCGGCGGCCTACGGCGTGCAGGTACGCATCGAAGACTTCGATGTCGGCGCCGATGGCGTGCTGCAGCTGCGCCTGCGCGGTACCCGTCGCTTCCATGTCGAGCGCACCCGTGTGCGTGACAATGGCCTGGTGGTGGCCGACGTGCACTGGTGCGAGGAGGATCCTGACGACGAACTTCGGCCACAGCATGCGCTGCTGGCCACGGTACTGGGGCACATCATCGAACAGGCCGGCGAGGCCTATGCGCCGTCCAACCCGGCGTTGCTGGACCAGGCCAGCTGGGTCGGCTGGCGGTTGGCCGAGCTGCTGCCGCTGAGCGAGCAGCAGCGCCTGCAGCTGCTGCAGATGGACGACCCGCACCAGCGCCTGCAGCAGTTGCTGGGCTGGATGCCGTAGCCGACTGCCTCAGGTGGGTGTGCACCCGGTGCACACGCTGGGGCGTGCGTGGAGTGCCATCCACGCATGGCGTGGATCTACTGTATCGCCGAGCCCGTGCTCGGCTGGTTGGATCGCGCGAATCGCAGCCGAGCGTAGGCTTGGCTCCACAGTACGTCGCTTGCAGTCAGGGCGTGGTGGTCTTCAACCGCAGCACCGGCAACCCGGTTTCGCTGTGCACAGCCTCGCGTTGCGGCAAGTCCTGCACGGCTTCCTTCACTGCATTGAGCGCCGGGTCGACGCCACGCAGCGGGTGCCACATGCCGATCCACTCGAAATGGCGCTCGTAGCGCAGGGTCTGCGCGCTGCCCAGCCACAGCGGCGTGTGGCCCGGTTGCAGCTGGGCCGGCGCCGGCCACAGGCGCAGCACATAGCGCTCATCCGGCTTCGCACCCTGGCGCACCATCAGCAGCGCTTCCACGCGCGTTTCCAGCGTGGCCGGCAGCACCGGTAATTCCTCGGCGCCGGTGTTCTTGTCCAGCATCAGCAGCGCTTCCTGCCAGCCGGCCTGTTCCTGCCGCTTCCAGCCGCGTGCTTCCAGCTGCGCCTGCAGCGGCGCCAGCGGGCCGGCCACCTGCACGTCCAACGGCCAGCGCTGGTCGTCGTCGAACTCGTTGCGGCGCGCTGGCAGCGTCGCCCAGTCGTGCTGCCACCAGGCCTGCATTTCCATCGCCTGCGGTGCCGGCAGGGTCGGCTCGAAGCGTTCCAGCTTCACCGGAATATGGCGCGGTGCGTACCACATCGCAGCGACGGCGAAGACGCCGTAGAACAGCCACGCCACCGGCTTCACCCAGAACGAGCGGTTGAAGCGGCGGCGGTAGGCGATGCCCAGCACCAGCAGCCAGAACGTGCCGAACAGCATGCCGCCGATCACATCGCTCAGCCAATGCGCGCCCAGGTACAGGCGCGCGAAGCCGATCAGGCTCACCACGATGCCCGACACCAGGTACGGCCAGACGCGGGTGCGGCCGGGCATTTCACGGGCGATCAGCACCGCGAAGAAGCCGAAGGTGATGGTGGCCATGGTCACCGACACCGACGGGAAGCCGAAGCCACTGCTGGCATCGATCGGGCGCACCACATCCACCGTGGCGCCGAGCAGCATGGTCAACGCCAGGCCGAACGCAAGCGCGGCCAGCCAGTGCGCGGCCGCCATCCAGCGCCGGCGCCAGACCAGGTAGCCCATCGCCGCCGCAGTGGCCGGCAGCAATACCTGCCAGGCGCCCAGCGAAGCCAGCGCGGCCATCGGGTAATCGGCCAGCGGGTTGCGCAGCGCCAGCATGGCCTGGTGCACCAGCAGGTCGATGGCCAGTGGCTCGCCGTGCGCGACCACCACGGTCAGCAGCGCGAACCAGCCCCAGCCCAGCACCAGCAGCATCAGCGCCAGCATCGCCAGCGGCACCGACTCGCGCCGCTTCGGGTCCAGCACACCGACGGTATAACGGCCCAGCGTGGGGTGGCGGTTGGACCAGTCCAGCAGGCGTGCCAGCCAGTTGTCCATGCGTGCGGCCGACCAGCGGTAGCCGTACAGCACGATGGCCCAGACCAGGCCGAGGATCACCGCCAGCAGGCCGACCACCACCACCAGTCGCCCGGCCACCGCAGCCACCGCGTCGTAGGCCTCGCCGAGAATCCAGCCCGGTGCCAGGAACAGCACCGCCCAGGAAATGCTGGCGATGCCGCTGGCCTGCACATAGCGGCTGGCGGGCATCTTCATCATGCCGGCGATGGCCGGCACGAACGGGCGGATAGCGCCCACGTAGCGTGCGATCAGGATGCTCTTGAAGGCATTGCGGCGGAACAGGTTCTCGCCGCGGTCGAGCAGCTGCGGGTAGCGGCTGAACGGCCACACGCCACGCAGGCGGTCGCCCCAGCGGCGGCCGATCCAGTAGCTGATGCCATCACCGGCGAACGCACCCAGCGCCGCCGCCGCCACCGCATACGGCCCGGAGATCTGGCCCAGGCCGATGAACACGCCCACCGCGAAAAGCAGCGGCAGGGCCGGCACGATGGCACCGAGAATGATCACCGCATCGCAGAAGGCGATGAGGAAGATAACGGCACCCGCCAGCACGGGGTGAGCGGCAATCCACGCAAGGGTGGCGTCGATCCATGAAGAGTCCATTGCCCGATTATAGGGGCGTGAAGGTGACTGGTTCCCAGCCGCTTCGTGACCGTTTGCAACCGGCGCCATCGCCTAGAATGGGCACATGCCGCATTCGCCAGACACGCCCTCGCACGCCCTGAAGGCCGACAGCTTCGGTCGGATCCTCCTTGTGGACGGGCCTGCCGGTCCCTTCGTACGCCGTGACCTGGGCGCCACGCCGCTGTGGCTGCGGCTGCCGGCCTGGTGGCTGGCCCGCCGCGAAGCGCGCGCGCTGCGCCACATCCACGGCATGGCCGATGTGCCGCAGCTGCTGGCGTGGGATGGCCGTCATCTCGACCGCAGCTTCATGGCCGGCGATGCCATGTACCAGCGTCCGCCACGCGGTGACCTGGCCTGGTTCCGCGCCGCGCGTCGCCTGCTGCAGCAGCTGCATCGCAATGGCGTGGCCCACAACGATCTGGCCAAGGAAGCCAACTGGCTGGTCACCGACGATGGCCGCCCGGCATTGATCGACTTCCAGCTGGCGGTGATCGGCAACCCGCGCTCGCGCTGGATGCGCCTGCTGGCCCGCGAGGACCTGCGCCATCTGCTCAAGCACAAGCGCATGTATTGCCGCGAGTCGCTCACCCCGGTGGAAAAGCGGGTGCTCAAGCGCACCTCGTGGGTGCGCGAACTGTGGTTCGCCACCGGCAAGCCGGTCTACCGCTTCGTCACCCGCCGCATCCTGCATTGGGAAGACAACGAGGGGCAGGGGCCGAAGCCGTGAGCACTGCGCAGGTGGTGGCCGGCCCGCCGAGCGCGGGCAGTGTCCTGCGCCCACAGCTGGCCGGCGCCGACTTCGTGCATGCCTGCCAGGCAACGACCCATCGTGATGGACGCTCGGCCTTGCAGGCCTATCGCGATATGGCCGCGACCATTCCCGGCTGGTTCGACGGATTGATGGCGCTGCGCAACCACGGCATGCGCCTGCTCGGCATGAAGCACCTGGGCTCGTTGCGCGCGGTGCAGGATGTTGCGGATCCTCAACCCGGGCAGCGGCTGGGCATCTTCACCCTGCAGTCGCTGACTGACGATGCGATCGTGCTGGAAGACGACGATCGCCACCTGCGTGTGCAGCTGGCCCTGCAGTGGCAGGGCGCCGTGCTGGAGGTGGCGACGGTGGTGCATACGCACAACGCGTTCGGGCGCGTGTACATGCTGCCGGTTGCACCCGTGCATCGGCTGATCGTGCCGCATCTGCTGAGGAAGCAGGTGCAGGGGTACCGGTAGATCCACGCCATGCGTGGATGCAGTTTGCGATCCATTACATGCTCGTCGGTCATTGCCAAGTGTCACTGAAACGTGGATTCTGCATGCGGCACTCCAGCACCAGTCCAACGCGATGTAAGCAGGGCCGGGGGGCGCGGTGAGTCGGTACGGGAGCAACCCTGAGATCAACGATGCGATGAGCAATCCGACGCGTGCTGTTTCCTGCTTTGAAAGGCAGTTGATCGAGGCTGTGGCATCTCATCTGCCTGAGGCCTCTGCCTCGCAGCTTCACGCCGACCTTGCTCTCGCAGCGGCCGTGGAAATGGGTCTTGGTGGAGCTCGGGTGGGATTCGTCATTTCCGGATATGAGCGTCCTCCGTACCAAGGCCAGCACGCGTATCCCGTCGAGCTGCAGATGCAGGACGCAGATGGTGCTGAACTCACGCCGATTCTTCATGCGGACGCAAACGACCGTCTGCTGGAGCTGGAAATCATCCGCTGGGACGGTGCCGAGCTGATATCTCCTCGAATTGACAGCTTGGTCTGCTATGCCTGAGGTGGCAATGAAGGGTTCTGGTGGAAACAAGCACGATGTGCGGATGGCCGGCCTCGAAGAGCCGGTGGACGTCGCGGACGATTCTTGCGAATTCGAGTGAAGGGTCTTGCTAGTGGCGATGATGTGGAGCCGAGCCATGCTCGGCTGCATTCAATGAGCCGAGCATGGCTCGGCTCTACAGACGCCGGTAACCTTACGGCGTCGCCGGCACCACCTGCTGGCCGATGAAGTTGCGCTTGGCATCGAAGTCGTAGGCGATCTGCAGCTGGCCCACATCCGGGCAGGCGTGGCAGTCGCGCAGTGGCGTGCGATACATCACGCGGATGCCACCGTTCTCCAGTGGCGTGGCCCCGGCCGACTGCGCCGGGGCGAACGGCGTGGCCTGCGGGTTGGCCTTCAGCAGTTCCTGCACGGCGGGGTCGGCACGCAGGGTGTCGTCCAATTGCACGGCATCCACATCGATGCGCTTGCCGCTGGCGTCGACCAGGCGGGTGCCTTCGTTGGTGTTGGCGCGGAACGGATACTCGACCGTGGCAATGCCCAGGCCTTCGTTCTCGTGCCAGGCCGTCACATAGGCCAGCTCACCGCCGGTGGACAACTGCTCGGCGGCAGCAATGGCATCGGCGCTGGCGCCACCGGCGCGCATCGCATCGCGCAGGCACTCGCGGGTGGCCGCATTCTCGCCCTGGCGGCAGGCGTTGAGGTCGCCATCCCACACCACGGCCTCGCTCCAGCGCAGCTTGCCGTCGGCGGCGGCCTTCTCTGCGCTGGGCGTGTCACCGGCAGGTGGCTCCTTGCCCGGTTCCGGCGAACGGCCCTGGCAGGCGGTCAGCAGGGCAAGCCCCAGGGCAGGCAGCAACAGGCGGGAACGGCGCATGGCGTGGACCTCGTGCGTTGACTGGAGGCCCGAGTATCGTCAAGGCCGGGTGAACTCCGCGTCGGCGCGGCATACTAGCGGCTCATTGCATACGCTGGAGTGTGGAACGTGGGCAGTCTGCAGGGCAAAACCCTTTTCATCACCGGTGCCTCGCGTGGCATCGGCCTGGCCATCGCACTGCGCGCTGCGCGCGACGGCGCCAACGTGGCCATCGCGGCCAAGTCGTCGGTGCCGAACCCGAAGCTGCCGGGCACCATCCACACCGCGGCCGAGGCCGTTACGGCGGCCGGGGGCCAAGGGCTGGCGCTGAAGTGCGACATCCGCGAGGAGGAGCAGGTACAGGCCGCAGTTGCGGCCACGGTCGACACCTTCGGTGGCATCGACATCCTGATCAACAACGCCAGTGCGATCTGGCTGCGTGGCACGCTGGATACGCCGATGAAGCGTTTCGACCTGATGCAGCAGGTCAACTCGCGCGGCAGTTTCCTGTGTGCGCAGGCCTGCCTGCCGTATCTGCTGCAGGCGCCGAACCCGCACATCCTCACCCTGGCACCGCCGCCGAGCCTTGAGCCGAAGTGGTGGGGCGCGCATACCGGCTACACGCTGGCGAAGATGGGCATGAGCTTCGTCACGCTCGGCCTGTCCGCGGAGTTCGGTCCGCAGGGGGTGGCGGTGAACGCGCTGTGGCCGCGCACCGTCATCGCCACTGATGCGATCAACATGATTCCGGGCGTGGATGCGGCTGGCTGCCGTACGCCGCAGATCATGGCCGACGCCGCGCATGCGGTGCTGGTGCGCGAAGCGGCCGGCTTCCACGGCCAGTTCCTGATCGACGATGAAGTGCTGGCGCAGGCCGGTATCACCGATCTTTCGGGCTACGCGGTGGATCCGTCGCGTCCGTTGTTGCCGGATCTGTTCCTGGATTGACCGCGCGTCGCGGGAAGAGGCCGAGGGCTGCGCCCCCCGGCCTGCTGCGCTAGAATGCGTGGCTGTAATCGTTTCCAACAGGGATGTGAACGCATGTCACGTACGCTTTCCGTCGCGGCGCTGGCCGCTTCGCTGTCGTTGATCCTGACTGCCTGCGGTGGCAAGGCCCCCGCGGCTGCGGTTGGCGCCGCTGCTTCCGGCACGCCGGACGCCAGCACGGCCCCGTCCGACACACAGCAGCAGTTGACCGCCAAGCTCAACGCCTACATCGGCTGCTTCAACACGCTTGATTCGAAGACGCACGACAGCCTCCAGTCCTACACGCGCTGGATCAAGGACGTCGAGGCCGGCCCGACCGGGCGCGAGACCCAGGTGTACGGTCCGTTCGAGATCAGCGATTACGACATGAAGCAGTGCGATGGCCCGGTGACCGAGGCGATGGCTGCCAAGCCGGCGCTGGCCGAACTCGATGCTGCTGCCAGCCATTATCAGCAGGCGCTGAAGGCGCTGGTGCCGGTCAGCAAGGAGGCGCACGACTACTATGATCGCCAGGACTACGAAGACGACCAGTTTGCCAGGGGCAAGCAGCTGCACGCGCCCTTGATGGCCGCCTTCAAGGACTTCGTGGCTGCCAGCGAAACGTTCAATGCCGAGCTGGAGCGCCAGAACGACGCTGCCCAGCGCGAGCAGCTCAAGGCACTGGAACAGGCCGAGGGGCGCACGCGCGAGTACTACCGTCTGGCGATGATGCTGGAAGCCAAGGCCATCGTGGAGCTGATGAGCGAGGACGACTTTGATCCGGCCCAAGCCCGTGAACGCCTCGACGCCTTCAACCGTATTTCCGACGAGGCGCATGCCAAGGTGGCCGATCAGGAGCCGGGCAAGCTGGACTGGAACAGCTTCGAGCGCGAAGCCGAGAACTTCCGTCGCGAAGGCAAGGAGCGGCTGCAGCGCGTCAGCGAGAAAAAGCCTTACAGCGATTTCGAACGACGCATGCTGGATTCGCCCTCGATGGCGCCGCGTGGCTCCGCCAACAAGCTGATGCAGGAATACAACTCGCTGGTTTTCCAGAGCAACCGCCAGTAGCGAAGCTCAACGTTATTTTTGTCGCGATCGAGCAGGATGATTGCGACATGACGCGTCCCGCAGCCCCGAATGCCAGCACCTTCCCGAGGTGCTGGAGCGCGCGCCCGCGCCATGCATGAAGATGCCTGCAGTTTTCACTGGTGCAAGGAACTGATTTGAACGCATCCACACGCCTGCTTCCTGTTCTCCTGCTCGGCGCGCTGGCCGGCTGCAACAACCCGGCGGGCCTGGCTGTCGCCGATCCCGGGTTGGAAAAGATCAACGCCTACATCGAGTGCTACAACGGCGTCGAACAGCCCATCCACGAAGGTTTCCAGACCTACACGGGCTGGATGAAGGATCCCAAGGCAGGTCCAACCGGCAAGGAAGCGCAGCCGCGCTCCCCCGGCAAGGTGCTGTCGCACCGCGTCGAGTACTGCGGCCAGCCGCTGACCGATGCGCTGGCAAAGAGCCCCGCGACGCCGCTGGATGCGCCCGCGCGGCAGTACCAGCAGGCGTTCCAGGCACTGAACACCTTGGTCGAGCGCGCAGATGGCTACTTCACCCGCGAAGACTTTCGCCGCGATGGTGGTGAAGGAATGCGCAGCCAGCATGCCCCGCTGATGCAGGCCTATGCCGAGTTCTTCAAGGCCAGCGAAGCGATGGATGCGGCGCTGGAAAAGAACGAGAACGATCGTCGCGCCGCGCAGCTGAAGCAGATCGAGGAACGCGAAGGCCGCTCGCTGGCCTATTACCACCTGCGCCTTGTCGGTGACGGCAAGCAGCTGGCGATGGCGTTCCAGAGCGACGCGCCGGACGTTGCGGCGTTGCGCGGCCAGCTGGCCGACTATCAGGCGCTGGTGACGGACATCCAGAACAGCGGTGTCGGCAAGGATGACCCGATGTGGGGCCATGTGCAGCGTTCGGCCGACAAGCTGGTGCGTACCGCCGGGCGCGGAGTCGAGCGCCTGGAACAGGGCAAGCCGATGACCGCCGATGCGCTGGCGGCCGAGCGCAAGGCATCGGGCAGCTGGCTCACCACCGATCCTGAAGGGGCGCAGTCGACGATTCTGGATGCCTACAACGACCTGGTGACCACCAGCAACCGCATGCATTGAGCAGGATCCACGCGAGGCGTGGTTCTGCCGGAGGTAGTGCCGGCCGTTGGCCGGCATGACCCTCAATGGCTGAATGCATCCGGCAGTTCACCGCCGCATCTGCGGCAGTGGCGGGCGTCGGGTTCGTGGCCTTCCAGCCCGCAGTGCGGGCACCCGCGCGCGTCACGGCGCGCAGCCAGTTCGGCTTCGCGCATGGTGCTGGCCAGTTCGGCGGTGTAGATGCCGGTGGGCACGGCGATGATGCTGTAGCCGATCAGGATCAGCACCGAGGTGACAAAGCGACCGAGCACGGTCTGCGGCACGATGTCGCCGAAGCCGACCGTGGCCATGGTCACCACCGCCCAGTACATGCTGGCCGGAATGTTGGTGAAGCCGTGCTCCGGTCCCTCGATCACATACATCAGCGCACCGGCGATGATGGTGATGGTGATCACCGTGAACAGGAACACCAGCACCTTGCGCCGGCTGCGCCACAGCGAGGTCATGAGGACGCCGCTTTCCTCGATGTAGCGGGTCAGCTTGAGGATGCGGAACACGCGCAGGATGCGCAGTGCGCGCACCACCAGCAGGCTCTGCGCGCCTGGGATGAACATCGACAGGTAGGCGGGCAGGATCGACAGCAGGTCGATGATGCCCCAGATGCTCACCGCGTAACGCAGCGGTCGCTTGACCACCGCCAGCCGCAGCAGGTACTCGGCGGTGAAGATGATCGTGAAGCCCCATTCCAGGATGTACAGGCCGGTGGACCACTCGGCATGCAGGTGCTGCACGCTGTCGATCATCACCACCAGGATGCTGGCGACGATCGCCACCACCAGGATCAGGTCGAAATTGCGCGAGGGCCGCGAGTCGTGGCGGTAGATGATGTCGAACCACCGACGGCGCCAGCCGGTCTCGGTGGCGGGGTTCAGCTGGGGGGCGGAGAACGGTCGCATGGGCGCATTGTGCCGCAGGGGTTCCGGCGCGAGAATGGGTGTTCCTGAACCCTGCCGACTGCCATGACCGCCGCTACCGATCCGCTGATCTCCCTGTCGCACTATTACCTGCCGGTCTACAAGCCCCGCCAGGTGGTACTGGAGCGAGGCCAGGGCGCCCGCGTGTGGGACAGCCAGGGCCGTGAGTTCATCGACCTGGCCGCCGGCATCGCCGTGTGCGGCCTGGGCCACAATGATCCGGACCTGGTGGCCGCACTGGTCGAGCAGGCCGGCAAGCTCTGGCACACCAGCAACGTGTTCTACAGCGCGCCGCCGCTGCACCTGGCCGAGGAGCTGGTGAAGGCCAGCCGCTTCGCCGAGCGCGTGTTCCTGTGCAACTCCGGCGCCGAAGCCAACGAAGTGGCGATCAAGATGGTCCGCAAGTGGGCCTCCAGCCAGGGCCGCCCGGCCGACAAGCGGGTGATCATCACCTTCCGTGGCAGTTTCCACGGCCGCACCCTGGGCGCGGTGACCGCCACTGCCCAGCCGAAGTACCAGGAAGGCTACGAGCCGCTGCCCGGCGGCTTCCGCTACATCGATTTCAACGATGAGGTCCAGCTGGAAACCGCGATGGCCGCCGGCGACGTGGCGGCGGTGATGCTGGAGCCGATCCAGGGAGAGGGCGGCGTGATGCCGGCCAAGTCTGGCTTCCTCAAGCGCGTGCGCGAGCTGTGCGACCAGCACAACGCACTGCTGGTGCTGGACGAGATCCAGGCCGGCATGGGCCGTACCGGCACGTTGTTCGCGCACTGGCAGGACGATGTGGTGCCGGACATGGTCACCCTGGCCAAGGCGCTGGGCGGCGGCTTCCCTATCGGTGCGATGCTGGCTGGCCCGAAGGTGGCCGAAACCATGCAGTTCGGCGCGCATGGCACCACCTTCGGTGGCAACCCGCTGGCTGCCGCGGTGGCCCGCGTGGCGCTGCGCAAGCTGGCCTCGGCGGAGATCGCCGCCAACGTCAGCCGCCAGTCGAAGGCGCTGCGCGATGGCTTCGCCCGCATCAACGACGAGTTCGGTGTGTTCAGCGATGTGCGTGGCCGCGGCCTGATGCTGGGCGCGGTGCTCAGCAAGGACTTCGCCGGCCAGGCCGGTGCGATCCTCGATCATGCCGCCGAGCAGGGCCTGCTGACCCTGCAGGCCGGCCCGGACGTGCTGCGCTTCGTGCCGTCGCTGAACATCACCGACGAAGAAGTGGCCGAAGGGCTGAAGCGCCTTCGCGCTGCGATTGCAGCGTTCATCGCAGCGCGCTGAAGCCCCGGCGCTGGGATCGGATCCCTCTCCTGCGGAGAGGGCTCTGGCCCCGATCAGTTCACGGCGTAACGCTTCAACACCTTGCCCAACCCACGGCCATCGCGCACGGTTTCCGCGTGCAGGCCGGCAGCGCGCGCGCCACGCACATTGGCGAACAGGTCATCGACGAACAGCGTTCGCGCAGGCGCCACGCCCAGCGCTTCCAGCGTGCGCAGAAACACTGCTGGCGCAGGCTTGCGCAGGCCAAAATCCGCGCTGCAGAACACGCGGCCCTGCAAGGCAGGAAACAGATCCGGCAACAGGCTGGGCAACGCCTGCACCATCAGCGCGCCGTTGTTGGTCAGTACTGCCATTGGCAGCTGCAGGGCCTGCAGCCGCTGCAGCACGGCAAACTGCGGGTGGCTGGCGGCCTGGCGCGCGGCGGTCCATGTCGTCACATCAACGGTTCTGCCCAGCAGCGCCCCCAGCCGTGCCAGGTAGGCCGGACCGTCCAGCGTGCCATTGTCATGCGCAGCTTCCAGCCCGCTGTCATACAGCGCGGCCTGCACGGCCGGCGTCGGAACCTGCAGTGCCTGTGCCAGGTGCAGCACGCGCTGCGCGCGCTGGTATTGCACCAGGACGCCATCTACATCCAGCAGCAACAGATCGATCCGCATCGCCCGAGCATGCCACTGCAGTGAGTGCGCGGGAAAGCCTGGAGTTGGCATGCGACAGACGGTCGCAGACGGGGACGCGGGGGCCTGCCTAGAATGACGTTTGAATCCGCAGGAGACGCAATGATGAAGGCTTGGATGGTGGCAGTGGGGCTGGGTGCGCTGGTGCTGGCGCCGTCGGCGATGGCGCGGGTGTGTGCGGTGAGCATCGACAGCACCGACCAGATGAGCTTCAGCAGTCGCGAGATCAAGGTCGCCGCTGATTGCACCGCCGTGGACCTGACCCTGCGCCACACCGGCAAGCTCGCCGCCACCGCGATGGGCCACAACTGGGTGCTGACCCGCGCCGCTGATTACCAGCCGGTGGCGATGGCAGGCATGCGCATGACCCTGGCCGACAGTTACCTGCCGAAGGCTGACAAGCGTGTGCTGGCCCACACCAAGGTGATCGGCGGCGGCGAGACCACGCGCGTGCGCTTCTCTACCCAGGGCCTGCAGAAGGGCGGTGACTACACCTTCTTCTGCTCGTTCCCCGGCCACTTCGCGATGATGAAGGGCAAATTCGTCTTTGGTTGAGTGGATGGAAAAAGGGGACGGAGGGGATCAAGTCGTTTGTGCACAAACGACTTGATCCCCTCCGTCCCCTTTTTCGTGCAGAGCGGGCTCAGCCCTTGGCGGTCTTGAATGCCACGCGTGCAGCGGCCAAGGTGGCCTCGATCACGGCATCATCGTGGGCGCTGGAGAGGAACCCGGCCTCGTATGCCGACGGCGCAAGGAACACGCCCTGTTCCAGCATCGCGTGGAAGAAGCGGTTGAACGCCGGGATGTCACAGGATGTGGCCTGCGCATAGGTCTCCACCTTCTCGCTGGTGAAGAACAGGCCAAACATCGCACCCACGCGGGTGGTGGTCACTGCCACGCCGGCTTCGGCGGCGGCCGCTTCCAGGCCGGCACACAGGCGCGCGGTGCGCTCGGCCAGGTCGGCGTGGAAGCCCGGCTGCTGGATCAGTTCCAGCATCGCCAGGCCAGCAGCCATCGCCACCGGGTTGCCGCTCAGCGTGCCGGCCTGGTAGATCGGGCCGGCCGGGGCGATCTGCTGCATCAGCTCGCGGCGGCCGCCGTAGGCACCCACCGGCATGCCGCCGCCGATGATCTTGCCGAAGGTGGTCAGGTCCGGGGTGATGCCGTAGTGCGCCTGCGCACCGCCGAGGGCGACGCGGAAGCCGGTCATCACCTCGTCGAAGATCAGCAGCGCGCCGTGCTTCGTGCACAGTTCGCGCAGGTGCTGCAGGTAACCCTCGCGCGGCGGGATGCAGTTGGCGTTGCCGACCACCGGTTCGATGATCAGGCCGGCGATGTCGTCACCCTGCTGTTCGAACAGCGCCGTGGCCGCTTCGAAGTCGTTGTAGGGCAGGGTCAGGGTCAGTTCGCTCAGGCCGGCAGGGACGCCCGGCGAGGTCGGCACGCCCAGGGTCAGCATGCCACTGCCGGCCTTGACCAGGAACGAGTCGCCATGGCCGTGGTAGCAGCCTTCGAACTTCACGATGCGGTTGCGGCCGGTCGCACCACGCGCCAGCCGGATCGCCGACAGCGTGGCTTCGGTGCCGGAGTTGACCATGCGCACCATCTCGCACGACGGCACCAGGCGGGTGATGGTCTCGGCCATGGTGACTTCGGCCGCGCACGGCGCACCGAACGACAGGCCGTTGTCGATCGCCTTCTTCACCGCCTGGCGCACGGCCGGATGGTTGTGGCCGACGATCATCGGGCCCCAGGAACCGACGTAGTCGATGTAGCGGTTGCCATCGACGTCGTACAGGTAGGCGCCGTCGGCGCGCTCGACGAAGAACGGTTCACCACCGACCGACTTGAACGCGCGTACCGGCGAATTGACGCCGCCCGGCAGCAGCTGCTGGGCGCGGGAGAACAGGGCGTGGGACTGGTCGTGGTTCATGCGGATTTCCTGGGCATTACGCGAACTGGGCGAGGTAGGCGCGCTGGACCGCAACCGGGTCTTCGGCGGCGAACACGCTGCTGACCACGGCGACCAGATCGGCGCCAGCGTCGATGATGGGACCGACATTGTCCGGCGTCAGGCCGCCGATCGCCACCCGCGGCACGCCCAGTGCGGCGCTTTGCCGCAGCAGGTCGGTATGGGCGCGGCTGCTGGTGATCTTGGTGGTGGTCGGGAAGAAGGCGCCGAAGGCCACGTAGCTGGCACCGGCGGCCACGGCCTGCTCGGCATTGGCCAGCTGGTCGTAGCAGGAAGCGCCGATGATGGCTTCGGGGCCGAGCAGGGCGCGCGCGCTGGGGATGTCACCGTCGGTGCCGCCCAGGTGCACGCCGGCGGCGCCGACTGCCTTGGCCAGCGCCGGGTCGTCGTTGACGATCAGCGGCACGCCGTGTTCCACGCACAGCGCCTGCAGGGCGGTGGCCTGCTCCCGCCGCAGCGCGTCACTGGCGGTCTTGTTGCGGTACTGCAGCCAGGTGGCGCCCGCAGCCAGCAGCGGCGCGGTACGGGCCAGCAGGCGCGCGGTATCGGGCTCGTCCGGGGTGATCAGGTAGACGCCGCGGGGCGCCGGGGAAGCAGAAGTCATCGATGGCTACCGGTGAGTGGACCGCGATGGGACAATGGCGGCCCGTGAATCCAGCCCTGATTATCCGATGAGCGATGCCACCCCCACCACCTTGCGCACCTGGATGTGCGTGGTCTGCGGCTTCCTTTACAGCGAAGCGGACGGCCTGCCGGAGGAGGGCATCGCGCCGGGGACGCGCTGGGAGGACATTCCCGAGACCTGGACCTGCCCGGACTGTGGCGTGACCAAGGCCGATTTCGAGATGGTCGAGGTCGATTGACGGGTGGGCCACCGGGCCCCTCCGGTGGGTGTGGACCGTTGATCCACACACTGACACCTTCAATGCAACCGCGGCACCGGTCCGCCGAGGTCGATCAGCTTCTCGCGCAGCCACTGCGCATCGCTGGCTTCCGGGTTGCGCTTCAGGTACTGCCCCAGGTCGTGGCGGGCACCGGCCAGGTATTCCAGCTGCAGGTAGGCCAGTCCGCGGTCGCGCAGCGCGTCGTCCTGCTCCGGGGCCAGCTTCAGCAGGCGGTCGGCACTGCGCGCGGCACGGTCCCATTCGCCGGCTTCGGCGTACACGCCATGCAGGTTGCGCAGCATGCGCATCAGGATCGCACGCGCCGGCGCCGGGTCCAGGATCTGCGCCAGTACCTGGTCGTCCGGCATTTGCCCACCCAGATGTGACTTGGCGCGTTCGCGCAGTTCGTCCACGTCCAGCGGGCGGCCACCGTTGAACGGGTCCATCACCAGCACGCCGTCGTCTACCGGCAGGCGCACCAGGAAGTGGCCGGGAAAGGACACGCCGTCGAGCGGAATGCCCAGCCGGCGCGCGACTTCCATCTGCACCAGTGCCAGCGAGATCGGGTTGCCCAGGCGGCGCTCGAAGACCTGGTTGAGGTAGCTGTTGCGCGGGTCGTAGTACTCGTCATGGTCGCCGCTGTAGCCCAGCTCGTCGAACAGGTGGCGGTTGATCGCCGCCATCTTCAGCGGGCTGTTGTCGATGCTGTCCACTTCCGAGCGGAGGTGGTCGACATGGCTCTGGATCAGTGCGTCGTAGGTCGACGGCTGCAGATCGGGGTATTCATCGCGCGCGATCAGCAGCGCGGTCGGCAGCAGTGGCAGCGCCTCGTCTTCGAGGTCGGCCAGTGCATCCCAGTCGGGGAGTGTGATCCGGTCCTGCATGGCCACAGACTGGCGTCATTCGCAGGCGGTTTCAAGCGGTGCCGCGTGAAAAATTCAGGGGTCAGATCCCTTTCGCGTGCGAAAGGGATCTGACCCCGGCAGGATTGCCGGCAAGCGGCCGGCATTACCGCTGGCAGAACCCTTGTTACTCGATGCCCGGTCCGAGCTTCAGCTCCGTGCCATCCTTCAGCTTGAGCTTCTCGGCCTGGCCGGCGTTGAGCTCCAGCACGTAGCGTGCCGGGCCGCCGCTGGGGTAGGGCGGGCACATGTCGCCGGCCGAGCACGGCGGTACGTCGCGCTGCTGGCTGACCAGCTTGCGCTGGCTGTCGAAGTACAGGATGTCCAGCGCGATCCTGGTGTTCTTCATCCAGTACGCCTGCATTTCTTCGCGGTCGTGGATGAACAGCATGCCGTGGTCGGCCGACATCTGGTCGCGGAACATCAGTCCGCGCGCGCGGGTTTCATCGTTGGTGGCCAGCTCGACCTGGTAGCGGGCACCATCCAGCTCGACCCAGTGGCGGGCCGCATCGGTGGCACAACCGGCCAGGGCCAGCAGCGGAAGCATCAGCAGCGAACGCAACAGCGACATCGTCAGGATCCTTCGAAAGGGTCAGAGCACGACCGGCGGTTCGCCGCCGACGATCACCACATCGGCGCGGCGGCGCGCGAACAGGCCGACGCAGACCACGCCCGGCAGCTGATTCAGCTCGCGCTCCAGCTTTTCCGGATCGGTGATCTGCAGGTTGTGGATGTCCAGGATCTGGTTGCCGTTGTCGGTGATCACGCCTTCGCGCCAGGCCGGCTGGCCGCCGGTCATGTCGCGGATCTGGCGGGCGACCAGGCTGCGCGCCATCGGGATCACTTCCACCGGCAGCGGGAACCTGCCCAGCACCGGCACCTGCTTGCTCGGGTCGATGATGCAGATGAAGCGCTCGCTGGCCTCGGCGATGATCTTCTCGCGGGTGAGCGCGGCGCCGCCGCCCTTGATCAGGCACTTGTTGGCGTCGCACTCATCGGCGCCGTCGACGTACAGCGACAGGTTGCCGCTGTGGTTCAGCTCGATCACCTCGATGCCGTGCTGCTTCAGGCGCGCGGTGCTCTGTTCGGAGCTGGACACGGCCCCCTTGATGCGGTGCTGGATGCGGGCAAGGGCATCGATGAAATAGGCCACGGTGGAACCGGTGCCGACACCGACGATCATGCCGTCTTCAACGTACTCGATGGCTTTCTCGGCGGCCAGGCGCTTGGCTTCGGACATGGGAGAACTCTCAGGCAGGGGATCAGGATTTCTTTTCCAGCGACAGCAGCAGCTTCCACTGCGCGGCGGTCACCGGGAACACCGACAGGCGGTTGCCCTTGGCAACCAGCGG
Source organism: Stenotrophomonas sp. SMYL41 (assembly GCF_036319965.1). Classification (NCBI taxonomy): domain Bacteria; kingdom Pseudomonadati; phylum Pseudomonadota; class Gammaproteobacteria; order Lysobacterales; family Lysobacteraceae; genus Stenotrophomonas; species Stenotrophomonas sp. SMYL41. Next base: position 94,538 of record NZ_JAWIRX010000018.1, read on the forward strand.
GAAGCCTTCGCCGAGTTCGTCGGCGTGCAGCTTGATCTCGTCCAGCGCGATCACCTGCTTGAGCTTGCGGTCGAAGGCCACGTCCACCAGCATCCAGCGCGGGTTCTCGCGCGTGCTCTTGGGGTCGTGGTAATCGGATGTCGGGTCGAACTGGGTGTCGTCCGGGTAGGCCGTGCTGGCCACCGTGGCCAGCCCCACGATGCCGGGGACCTTGGTATTGGAGTGGTAGAACAGGATGCCGTCGCCCACCTGCATGCCATCGCGCATGAAATTGCGCGCCTGGTAGTTGCGCACCCCGTTCCAGGGTTCGACCTTGACCTTGGCCAGGTCATCGATGGAGAAGGCGTCCGGTTCGGACTTCATCAGCCAGTAGCGCTTGCGGGCGGTCATGCGTTCACAGGGGCAGCGGAGGGGAACAGGGTGCCTTCTTCAGTGCAGATCGCATCCACCGGCACGTCCCACGACGCCACCGGCAAGGACTCGACCTGCTGCACCGCGAACGCTGCACCGACCAGCCAGGGCGGCGCCGGCCGGTCGTGGCGGAAGGCGAAGCTGCGATCATACCAGCCGCCCCCCATGCCCAGCCGCCGGCACTGCGTGTCGAAGCCCACCAGCGGGGCCACCACCAGCGCCATCTGCGCCGGTTCCAGGGTGTCCTCCATGGCCACGTCCGGCTCGGGAATGCCATAGCGGTTGCTGGTCAGCGGCTGCCCGGGCCGCCACGGCGCGAAGCGCAGCACGTCGCCGGCCAGCACCGGCAGGCAGTAGGTGAGTCCCTCGGGCAATTGCAGCTGCCAGCGGTGCAGGGCGATTTCGCCATCCAGCGCCCAGTAGCCGGCCACGGCGCCTTCGCGCGGGGCGAACGGCAGGGCGAGCAGAGACTCGGCAAGCGATTCGGCGGCGGCAATGCGCTCACCGGCGGAAAGGTCGCGGCGGCGTTGCCGCAGGTCGTGGCGCAGGGCCTGGCGCGGGTCGGTCATGGCAGCGTGCGGCAAGGATCAGCCGCCATTGTGCCGGAAAGAACAAGGGCGACGCCCGAAGACGCCGCCCTTGCTGGAATATTGCATTCTCCGCAATGTCGATGCATGCGAAACGACCTTGAACCCGGGGGCTCAAGTGGGAACGCTGGAGAACCATCGGGCTTCCCGCTACAAGGCGGACCTGCACTCCCGGCGCTGTCGCGCTCCCGGTGTCGTTCTTAAGGGACAAGGCGAATGTTTGCACATGCCGTCGAGTACCGCAGAGAACGCGTGACCATTATAGCCAGCGTGCAGGATCTGGATAGGCCGTTCGTCGGCAACAGTCCGTGCCAATTCAGATACGCGAAAAAGGGGACGGAGGGAATTAAGACGTTTCCAGCACGGAAGGGGCGAATGCGCCTTAATTCCCTCCGTCCCCTTTTTCTATGGGGGGGGCGTCGATCGCGCGGTCCAGGCGCCGGTTCAGGTCGGCCAGCGTCTGCTGCAGGGCCACTGCCTGGCGGGCGTTCTCGTCGCGCAGCAGCTGCAGTTCGTGGGCCAGGTTCAGTGCGGCCAGCACGGCGACGCGGTCGACGGCGGCCATGCGATTGCTGCCGCGGATTTCGCGCATGCGCGCATCGAGCAGGCGCGCGGCGGCCATCAGGCTGTCGCGTTCATCGCCGCCAACACCCACGGTGTATTCACGATCGAGGATGCGGACACTGACCGGTTCGGCGCTCATGTGTGCTGCTCCAGGGATTTGAGCCGGCTGATCATTGCTTCCACCCGCGAGCGTGCCTGCTCGTTCTTGGCCAGCAGCGTGGAACGCTCGGCCACCAGCTGTTCCTGCTGGTGGCGCAGGCTGCGGTTCTCCTCGGCCAGGCGCTGGTTGCGTTCAAGCAACGCTTCCACGCGGGCGGCGAAGTCCTGCAGCTGGGCAAGGGGATCGGCGGGTTCCATGCAGGCACGATAGGCAAGCCGGGTAAGGGCGGTCAAGCGTTGTCGCAGCAAGGCCTGGCGGCCGCAGAGAGGATGCTGCGGGGTTGCTACACTACGGGGTCTCACGGGCGCGCGCGTGCGCGCCCCGGGTTTCCTTTCCGAACGAGCCGCACGATGACCGAACTTCCCTCCGTCGACGACGTTACCCGCGCCAGCCAGGAACTGGGCCTGGGCGCCACCGCTGCCGAGCTGCATGGTGCGCTGTGTGGCTGGCTGGCCGCGGGCGGCGCCCCCGGCAATGACTGGCCGGCGCGGGTGCTGGCCGACGACAACCTGCCGCCGGTGGCCGCCGACAGCGTGCTGGGGCAGCTGCTGCAGGCCACCATCAAGCAGCTGGAAGACCGCGACTTCGCCTTCGAACTGCTGCTGACCGACGGCGACGACGTGTCCGCGCAGGCTGATGCCATGTTCAGCTGGACCCGCTCGTTCCTGGGCGGCTTCGGCCTGGGCAGCGGTGGTCGCCGCCCGGCCCTGTCTGAAGAGGGCGAAGAAGCGCTGACCGACATGGCCAGCCTGGCCCGTGCCTCCAGCGAGGATTTCGAGGCCGGTGGCGACGATGACGACGAAGCCTTGTCGGAGATCGAGGAATTCATCCGCGTGGCAGTACTGCTGCTGCACGGCGACGTGGTGCTGGCCTCGCGCCATCGGCAGCGCTTGAACTGATGGACATCAAGCAGCGCACCGGCATCGCGGCCGGCGAATACAAGCGTCGTCGCCGCCAGCTGATGGACATGGCCGGCGAGGACGCGATCCTGGTACTGCCGGCCGCGGCCGAGAAGGTGCGCAGCCTCGATACCCACTATCCGTTCCGGCAGGATTCGGACTTCCAGTACCTGAGCGGTTTCCCGGAACCGGAAGCAGTGCTGGTGCTGATTCCGGGCCGCCGCCACGGCGAGGCCATCCTGTTCTGCCGCGAGCGCGATGCCGAGCGCGAGGCCTGGGACGGCAGTCGCGCCGGCCAGGAAGGGGCAGTGGCGCAGTACGGCATGGACGATGCCTACCCGATCGATGATCTGGACGACATCCTGCCAGGCCTGCTGGAAGGGCGCTCGCGCGTTTACTACCACTTCGGCCGCGATGCCGATTTCGACCTCAAGCTGATCGGTTGGGTCAACCGCGTGCGCTCGCAGGTGCGCCACGGCGCACAGCCACCGCATGAGTTCCTGGAACTGGGGCACCTGCTGCACGAGCAGCGCCTGTTCAAATCAGGTGCAGAAGTGGCGCTGATGCACCACGCCGCGCAGATCAGCGTGCGTGCGCATCTGGCCGCGATGAAGGCCGCCAGGGCGGGCATCCACGAGTACGAACTGCAGGCGGAACTGGAGCGCGTGTTCCGCGCCAACGACGCAGTGCCAGCCTATTGCAGCATCGTCGGTGCCGGCCGCAACGGCTGCATCCTGCATTACCGCGACAACAACGCACGTTCGCGTGATGGCGAACTGGTGCTGATCGATGCCGGTGCCGAATACCGCGGCTATGCCAGTGACATCACCCGTACGTTCCCGGTGAACGGCCGCTTCAGTGCCGAACAACGCGCGCTGCATGACCTGGTCGGCGAGGCACAGGCTGCGGCGCTGGCCCAGGCCCAGCCGGGCGTGCCATACGAGGCCGGTCACCTCGCGGCGGTGCAGACCCTGACCGAGGGCCTGCTGCGGCTGGGCCTGCTGAAGGGCACGCTGGAAAAGAACCTGTCCGAAGGCCTGTACCAGCGTTTCTACCGGCACAAGACCGGGCACTGGATCGGGCTGGATGTGCACGACGTGGGCGACTACCGCTTGGCGGGCGATTCGCGCCTGCTGGAGCCGGGCATGGCGTTCACCATCGAGCCGGGGCTGTACATCGGCGTGGACGACACGACGGTGGAGCCGCGCTGGCGCGGTATCGGCATCCGTACCGAGGATGACGTGCTGATCACCGACGACGGCCATCGCGTGCTGACCGAAGGCCTGGCGCGCAGCGCCGATGAGATCGAAGCGGTGATGGCGGGGTAAGGGGCTTTTCTGCAGGGCTTGCAGCCCTGCATCTGCTACACGCAAGAGCAACAGCAACGGCGGGCATTCCGTGGGACGGCGGGGCACTGTGGGTTTGCGGGGACGCCGTGAATCCATCCCTGGAGGCTTGGTCGCCGCATCCATGCGGCTCACACCCCGCAAACCCACAGTGCCCCGCCTTCGACAGGTTCACGCGGCTGTTGGTGGGTGCCGACCGTTGGTCGGCACATCTGTCAGATATCGAATGAATCCTCCACGCATGGCGTGGATCTACTGGCGACTGCGGCCGTTGGAACGCGCGGCTGTTCGTAGGTGTCGACCTTGGTCGACACAGAGCGAGCGCAGCGAGCGGCCCGCTTTTGCTCTTCTTCTTTCTTTTCCGTGGTTGGACGCGCGCAGGAAACTGTCAAAGGCGGTGCGGGTGGGCCATGCAGGGGCGTTGGCGCCATGGATGGCGCCATCGAGCTTACAGGGACGTACTTGCAGCGTCCCCTGCATGGCCCACCCGCACCGCCAAGCGCGGCTTTTGCTCTAAGCGACCAACCACGAGGGGCTCAGCCGTTCGCCGCCGCAAACTCCGGCCGCGTCAGGTTGTCCGCTTCGCCCTCGGTGCACAGCACTTCGTCTTCGATGCGGATGCCGCCATACGGACGGAAGAAGTCCACGCGCTCCCAGTTGATCGCATCGCCATGGCCGGCGTCCTTCACTTCCTTCAACAGCATGTCGATGAAGTACAGGCCCGGTTCGATGGTCACCACCATGCCCGGTTCCAGCACGCGGGTCAGGCGCAGGTACGGGTGGCCGGCCGGGCGCTCGATGCGACCGCCTTCGTCGCTGGCTGCGAAACCCGCCACGTCGTGCACCTGCAGGCCGATCAGGTGGCCGATGCCGTGCGGGAAGAACGCGGCGCTGACGCCGGTTTCCAGCGCGGTCTGCGGCGACACCTTGATCACCCCGAAGTCCTTCAGCACGCCCATCAGCGAAAGATGTGCGTCCACGTGCAGCTGCTTGTAGTCGAAGCCGGGGCGCACGGCTGCGCACATCTGCTGCTGGGCGGCGTCGACGGCGGCGATCATCGCTGCGAATTCGTCGTGGCCGTGCGCGGCGTAGGTACGGGTGATGTCGCTGGCGTAACCATGCGCGCTGGCACCCGCATCGATCAGGAAGCTGCGCAGCGGTTGCGGTGCCTTGCGGCCCAGCTCGGTGTAATGCAGCACGGCGGCATGTTCGTTCAGTGCCACGATGTTGCCGTAGGGCAGCTCGTTGGCATCCTGGCCGACGGCCTGGCAGTACGCCATGTGGATGCTGAACTCGTCGGCACCGTTGCGGAACGCGGCTTCGGCGGCGCGGTGGCCGCGCACACCCAGCACCTGCGCCTGGCGCATCAGCGCGATTTCATACGGCGTCTTGCTGCCGCGGTGCCATTCCAGGTAATTCACCACGGGCGCCGGGTTGTTCGGCACGTAGTTGCCCAGTGCGCTCTGCGGCTCGCCGAGGATCGCGCAGCGCGACGGATCGGCCGGCAGCAGGGCCAGCGCCTCTTCCGGCGTGCGGATGATGTGGATGTCGAAGTGGTCCACCCACCAGCCGCTCGGCGCATCCGGCACCACGTGCCAGTAGTCGAAGGGCTGGTGGAAGATCACCGCCGGGCGCTTGCCGGGGGTGAACACGATCCAGCTGTTGGGTACGCGGGTCAGTGGCAGCCAGGCCTTGAACTGCGGATTGGCGGCATAGGGATAGTCGCGATCATCGAACACCTGGTAGTGCAGGGTGCCGCTGGGCACCACCAGATGATCGAAGCCGCCGCGGGCCAGCGCCTGTTCGGCACGTCGGCACAGCACGGCCAGGTGGTCGGGATACAGGGCGCCGGGGTCTTGCTGGATCATTGCGGTGGCTCGACACGGGAAACGGCCCTAGATTCTGCCGCATACCGGGAAAAACCGCTGTGCTGGAACCGGCACTCAGGTCGTCGAAACCTGCCCCTCGTCGCTGTCTTCGCCTACCCACTGGCGCAGCAGCTGCCGATGTTCGCGCGACAGGGTGAGGAACCGGAAGCCGGTCCAGCTCTGGCCGGGGGCATGCGCGGGCTCGCTCCACAGCAGGTGCACGCCCACATCGATGTCCTGTTGGCGGCCATCGCCCAGCGGCAGCGGGAAGCGCAGCTGGTACAGCGCATCCTCGCGCAGTGGCGCGCTGGCCAGCATCAGCATGCCGGTTTCAGAGACATTGCCGAGACGACCGACCACGCATTCGCGCATCTGGTCAGTGACCGGCACCAGGTCCGAGACCTGGCGGCGGGGCGCGCGGCGTGTGTCCTGCGGCGGTACGGCTTTCATGCGTGGGTCTCCTGCGTGCGGCTGGCTGCCAGTGCGCGCAATGTGCCCAGGCTGGCTTCCCAGGCGCGGTCGACCAGCCGGGCCTTGTCTTCGGTGACCAGCTGCGCGTACCCAGCGCTGATCTGCCGGGCCAGCGTATCCAGATCGGTGTCGACGATCTTCTGCCCGCGTGGATTGACGAACAGGGCGTGGCCGGTCAGCAGGCTGTACCAGGAAAGGCGCTGGCGACGCAGCGTGCCATCACCGGCATCGATGTCGAACCAGCTGCCGAACGGCAGGGTGCACAGCTGCTGGTAAGCAGCTTCTTCGGCACTGCTGCGCGGTGTCGCGGACGCCGTGCCGGCCGTCGTGCCGGCATGCTCGCCCAGGCGCGCACGCGCCTTCAGGCGGGCGCTGAGTTCGGTACGCGAGGTGCTTTCGTCCTCGCCGCCGGGCGTGGCCAGCCGGCGAGCGACGGCGGCGGCTTCCTCGGCGTGGTAGCCGACCTGCAGCAGGGCGGCCTCGACGTCCGCGGCGAGTGCGGCATCGGTGCCACCGGGGCCATCGACGGCCTGTGCCGTGATCGCAGCGATGCGCTGGGTCTGCTGCAGGCGCTCCTGCCATTGCAGTGAATCGTCGCCATGGCGCAGGCGGGTGAGGGTGAGTGCATCGGCCCAGGCCTGGCGCAGCAGGGTCTGCACGAAGCGCGGCGGTTCCTGTGCGTCGCAGCACTGGTCGATCTGTGCATTGGCCTGGCGGCGCGCCAGTTCCAGCCGTTCCTTGCCACGCGCGGCCTCGACGTGGCGGCGCTCGGCCAGTTCGGCGCGGTGGGCCGCCGCGCGCTGGTGCTGCTGCACGTCTTCGTTGGCGGTGGCGAAGGCCTCGGGCGAGCGCGCATCCTGGCTGAGCAGGCCCTGCACGCTCTGCGCCATGCGCTGCAGCAGCTGGGGGTCAACATCATCGTCGCCCAGCCAGTTCGCGCCGACTTCGGCAATCTGGTTGAGCAGTTCGCGTGCAGGGTGTTCGTCGCGCACGAAGAAGCCGGGGTCGGCCATCGCCGCGCGCGCCAGCGGCACCTGCAGGCGCGCCAGCAGGGCCGCCGGCACCGGGTCGGGGCGCTGCTGCTGCTGTACCTGCTGCATCAGCAGGCGCAGCAGGTCGAGGTTGTCGCGGTCGTGGCTGCCCAACTGGGCCTGCGCGCCGTGCTCACTGCGCAGCTGGGCGACCACCGCAGCCTGCAGGTCGACGACGCCGGTGGCCGCGCTGGACTGGGCCTGCAGGCGCGCGAGGACCGCGTCGACCGCCGCACTGGGCACGGCAGCAGCCTCTGCGGGGGGCGCCGTGGCGTGGCGCGCCTGTTGCAGCAGTTCATGCAGCGCACTGCCGGTGGACGTGGTCACGCCGGGAGTTGCGGCACCCGGGGTGACCGCATCGTTGAAGGCATCCTGCACCAGGTTCGACCAGGAACCGGCGGCAGCGGAGCCGTTCCAGCCCGTCAGTGGTGCGGCGGCACGCTTGGCAGGCTGGGTTGCGCGGCCACCGCCCACCGACTGGGTGAGGATCCGCCGGGTACTCGACGAGCGTGCCAGGTACGGGGTGTAGACCAGCCCCGGCAGTACGCCGTGCTGGGCCAGCAGCGCATTGGCGCGGTCCAGCACTTCGCCCAGGCGTTCCAGCACCTGCCGTTCGAAGCTGCGGTACAGCGCAAGCTGCACCTCCACCCCGAGGGCGTCCTGCTCGGCGATCCGGCGCACCATCGTGCACAGGGCCTGCGGTGCCAGGGGCAGGGTATCGGCCTCGAAGGCGGGCGCCGCAGCGAGCACACCCAGGCGCTGGCCCAGCAGGTTCAGCGTGTTGGCCGAGCGCAGCGTCTCCCGGCGCACCATCTCGGTCAGCAGCAGGTCGCGATCAACCTCGTGCTCATCGACCAGTGAAAGGCCGAGCGTGCCTGGCAGGGGCGGTGGCGTGGCGTTGGCTGCAGCGGCGGTGGACGGCGCGCGCAGGGTCGCCAGCGCCTCGGCCACGGCATCGAGCATGCGGTCGGCGAAATGGCCGGCGAAGGCGTGCAGCTGGCCACGCTGGGCCATCAGGTCCGCCTGCTGCATGGGATTGCGCGCGCGGTCGGCGTCGTGCAGCAGCGTCTGCTCCAGCGCTTCGACGGTCAGGATCAGGGGGGCGGCCAGGGTTTGCCGGCACAGGCCGATCAATGCACCCAGCAGCTCACGCACCCGCGGTGGCAGGTCGCTGGCGGCCAGGCGGGCTTTGTCGGCAGAGGTGATGGAAAAGACAGCTGACATCGGCGAGCGGTACCCGGATTCCCGCGGATCGATTCTGTGAATCTACCGTGTCGGCCGCGGTTGGCGCTACTTTAGGGTGAATGTCGCTTGCCTGCGCCGGCCAGCGGCCGGCACTACCCATAGCCGCGGCAGGGATCACGCCTCCAGGAACAGGCTCACCACATCGTTGGTGAAGCGGCGGCCCAGTTCAGTCGGCCGCACATGGCCGTCGGTCACTTCCAGCCAGCCGTGCTGGACGGCCTCGGCCAGGGGTGCGTCCAGCACGCTGCGCGGCAGCCCGGTACGCGACTCGAAATCGCGCAGGCTGAAACCTTCGTGCAGGCGCAGCAGGTTGAGCATGTACTCGAACGGCAGGCGCTCGGGTGCGATCACATCGTCGCCCCCGAACGAGCCCGGAGTACCGGCACTGTCCAGGTAAGCCTGCGGATGCTTCAGCTTCCAGCGGCGCAGCACGTGTTCCTCGGCACCCGAGCTGATCTTGCCGTGCGCGCCGGCACCGATGCCCAGGTAGTCGCCGAAGCGCCAGTAGTTGAGGTTGTGCGCGCTCTGCCGGCCGGGGCGCGCGTACGCGCTGACCTCGTACTGGCCGAAACCGGCCTGCGCCAGCAGCGCCTGGCAGTGTTCCTGCATGTCCCAGGCGTTGTCTTCATCGGGTATGCCCTGCGGCGGCCGCGCGAAGAACACCGTGTTCGGTTCCAGGGTCAGCTGGTAGTGCGAGATGTGCGCCGGCTGCAGCGCGAACGCGCGTTCAAGATCGGCCTCGGCACCGGCCAGGGTCTGTTCCGGCAGCGCGTACATCAGGTCGATGTTGAAGTTGTCGTAGCCCGCGTCCTGCGCCATCTTCACCGCGCGCTCGGCTTCGCCACTGTCGTGGATGCGGCCCAGGCGCTTGAGCATCGCATCGTCGAAACTCTGGATGCCGAAGCTGAGGCGGTTCACGCCGGCTGCGCGGTAGCGGTCGAAACGGCCATGCTCGGCCGTGCCCGGGTTGGTTTCCAGGGTGATTTCGGCATTGGGTGCAAAGCGCAGGCGGGCGCTGGCCTGCTGCAGGAAGCGGTCGATCGCTTCCGGCGGGAACAGGCTGGGCGTGCCGCCACCGAAGAACACGCTGTGCACCACCCGACCCCAGACCAGCGGCAGGTCCTGGTCGAGGTCGCGCAGCAGGGCATCGATGTAGGCATCGAACGGCAGCTCGCCCTTGGCCTGGTGCGAATTGAAATCGCAGTACGGGCACTTGCGCACGCACCACGGCAGGTGCACGTACAGCGACAGTGGCGGTGGTACCAGGCGCGGCGCGGTGTCATGGTCGCCTGGGCAGGCTTCGCCGGGCAGGTGGTTGCAGTGGTCGTGGGCGTGCGGCATGGGCGTCATCGGTAGTGCCGGCCGCTGGCCGGCTTCCCTGGGGTATTCAGCAAGGCGTCAAAGCCAGGTGGCCAGCTGCTGCTTGAGCTGCTGCAGGGCGAGGGCACGGTGGCTGATGGCGTTCTTCAGGGCCGGCTCCATTTCTGCAGCGGTCAGGCCGTGGGTGGTGTCCAGGAACACCGGGTTGTAGCCGAAGCCATTCGTGCCACGCAGTTCGCGGATGATCTGGCCCTCCCAGCGGCCCTCGCAGATCAGTGGCTGCGGGTCGCTGGCGTGGCGCAGCAGCACGATCACCGCATAGAAGCGGGCGCTGCGCTGACCATCGGGAACGTCGGCCATCGCGTCCAGCAGCTTGGCGTTGTTGGCTGCAGCATTGGTCGGGTGGCCGGCATAGCGCGCGCTGTACAGGCCCGGTGCACCGCCGAGGGCATCGACGATCAGGCCCGAATCATCGGCCAGCGCCGGCAGGCCGGTCGCTTCGCAGGCCGCGCGCGCCTTCAGCAGCGCGTTCTCGACGAAGGTCAGGCCGGTTTCTTCCACATCGCCCAGGCCCAGTTCGGCGGCCGAGGTGATCTGCAGCGGCAGGTCGGCGAGGATCTCCTGCATCTCCACCAGCTTGCCGGCGTTGTGGCTGGCCAGTACCAGTTTCTTCATTGACGGGGCTCCAGCAGGTCCCAGGTGTTGCCATAAAGATCGCGGAACACCGCGACCGTTGCATAGGGTTCTTCGCGCGGCGCTTCCAGGAACTCGACCCCGGCAGCCAGCATCGCGGCGTGGTCGCGGTGGAAGTCGTCGGTGTTGAGGAAGAAGGCGACCCGGCCACCGGTCTGGTTGCCGATGCGGCTGCGCTGTTCCTCGTCGCTGGCACGGGCCAGCAGCAGGGCGGCAGCGCTGCCGTCGGTCGGGCCGACCACCACCCAGCGCTTGTGGCCCTGGTCGATGTCCTCCAGCAGCGCGAAGCCGAGCTTGCCGGTGTACCAGGCAATGGCTTCGTCATAGTCGGCCACCACCAGGGTGGCCAGGGCGATGCGGCGGTTCATGCCGACAGCGCCGCCTGCTGCGCGTCCAGCAGCTCGCGCACGCCCTTTTCGGCCAGGCCCAGCAGCGCGTCCAGTTCATCGCGGCGGAAGGCATGGCCTTCGGCGGTGCCCTGCAGCTCGATGAAGCCGCCGCCATCGTTCATCACGACGTTCATGTCGGTGTCGCAGTCGCTGTCTTCGGCGTAGTCCAGGTCCAGCACCGGGGTGCCGCGGTACACGCCCACCGACACGGCGGCCACTGCGCCCAGGATCGGGTTGCGCTTGATGTCGCCACGCTTCATCAGCACGTTCACCGCATCGACCAGCGCCACGTAGGCGCCGGTGATGGCAGCGGTGCGGGTGCCACCGTCGGCCTGCAGCACGTCGCAGTCGAGGGTGATGGTGCGCTCGCCCAGCGCGTTGCGATCCACGCAGGCACGCAGGCTGCGGCCGATCAGGCGCTGGATCTCCAGCGTGCGGCCACCCTGCTTGCCACGGGCCGCTTCGCGGTCGCTGCGGGTGTGGGTGGCGCGCGGCAGCATGCCGTACTCGGCGGTCACCCAGCCTTCGCCCTTGCCGCGCAGGAAGCCCGGCACGCGGTTCTCGACGCTGGCGGTGCACAGCACACGGGTTTCACCGAAGCACACCAGCACCGAACCTTCGGCGTGGCGGGTGAAGCCGCGTTGGATGACGACCGGGCGGAGCTGGTCGGGCTGGCGGCCGCTGGGGCGGGAATCGGACATGGTGCGGGTTCCGTAATGGCGTGGGAGTACGCCGCCACGCCCGCGGCCTTCACGGGGCGGGCAAGGGGGCTCTGGTGAGGGCGCTAGGGTACCATTCCCCCTTTGCACGCACCGGACACAATCCATGATTCGAAGCATGACCGCCTACGCCGGCGGCGAGCGGGTCACCCCGTGGGGCACGCTGGGCTGCGAGCTGCGCTCGGTCAACCACCGCTTCCTGGAGGTCGGAACCCGCCTGCCCGAGGAACTGCGGGCGCTGGAGCCGCAGCTGCGCGAGCGCATTGCCGCACGCCTGAGCCGCGGCAAGCTGGATCTGGTGATGCGCCTGCGCGCGCCGGAAGCGGCGGCAAACCTGCAGGTGGACGAGGCCCTGCTGGGCCAGCTGGGCCGCCTGGCCCACCGCCTGACCTCCGATTTCCCGAACCTGCAGGTCAGCTTCACCGATCTGCTGCAGTTGCCGGGCGTGACCCGCGGCGAGGCCACGGATGCCGCCGCCCTGCAGGTCGAGGCGCTGGCCCTGCTGGACCAGGTGCTGGACGGCTTCGTCGAGGCCCGTGAGCGCGAAGGTGGCAAGCTGGCCGCGGCCATCAGCGAGCGTGTGGACGGCATCGAACGCATCGCCACCGAAGTCCGCACCCTGATTCCGGCCATTCGCGACGGGCAGCGCGCCAAGCTGGCCGCACGCCTGGCCGACCTGCCACACCCGGTCGACCCCGGCCGCGCCGAGCAGGAACTGGTGCTGTGGCTGCAGAAGCTGGACGTGGATGAAGAGCTGGACCGCCTCGGCAGCCATATCGTCGAGATCCGGCGCGTGCTCAAGCAGCGCGAACCGGTCGGCCGCCGCCTGGACTTCCTGCTGCAGGAGTTCAACCGCGAAGCCAATACGCTGGGCTCCAAGTCGGTGGACAGCCGTACGTCCAATGCGGCGGTGGAGCTGAAAGTGTTGATCGACCAGATCCGCGAACAGGTGCAGAACATCGAGTGATGTTGCATCCAGCCGTACAGCAGGGGCGCCTTCGGGTGCCCTTGTTGTTTCAGCGCATCAGTGCATCAGTGCACCCTGACGGTCGGCGCTCCCTCGCTCAAGCGCCCCACCACGGCCGCCTGGCCGAATCCGGCGTCGTGGAAGCAGGCCAGCACCGCATCCACCGCTTCCGGGGCACAGGACACCAGCAGGCCGCCGCTGGTCTGCGGGTCGGTCAGCAGCGGCTGCCAGTGTGCGGCCAAGCCCTCGTCGAAGCGCACCTCGGCACCATACGAGGCCCAGTTGCGGCTGGAGGCACCGGTCACGCAGCCACGCTGCAGCAGGTCCAGGCTCTGCGGCAGCAGCGGCACCTGTGCACTGTCCACTTCGGCGGCGACGCCGCTGGCGCGGCACACTTCCAGCAGGTGGCCGAGCAGGCCGAAGCCGGTGACGTCGGTCATCGCGTGCACGCCGTCCAGCGCGGCCAGTGGCACGCCCACGCTGTTCAAGCGGGTAGTCGACGCGATCATCTGCCGGTAGCCCTCGGCATCCAGGACTTCTTTCTTCAGCGCCGATGAATACACGCCCACGCCCAACGGCTTGCCCAGCACCAGCACATCACCGGCGCGGGCATCGGCATTGCGCTTGAGCCGCTGCGGATCGAGCACGCCGATCGCGGCCAGGCCGTAGATGGGTTCCACCGAATCGATGCTGTGGCCGCCGGCAACCACGATGCCGGCATCGGCGCAGGCGCGCTCGCCACCCTGCAGGATGCCGCGGATGGTGTCCTGCGGCAGGGTGTTGATCGGCATGCCGACGATGGCCAGCGCGAACAGCGGGCGCGCGCCCATCGCATACAGGTCCGACAGCGCGTTGGTGGCGGCGATGCGGCCGAAGTCGAACGGGTCGTCGACAATCGGCATGAAGAAGTCGGTAGTGGCGACGATCGCCTGATGGTCATCAAGGCGATACACCGCCGCGTCGTCGCTGGTCTCGCGGCCGACCAGCAGCTCAGCCGGTGCCGGAAGCGCGGGGACCCCGCGCAGCAGATCAGCCAGCACGCCCGGCGCGATCTTGCAGCCGCAGCCACCGCCATGCGCGAGAGACGTCAGTCGTTGCGGGACATCGGCCGTTGAAGGAGCGGGGGACTGCGCGTGCGTGGCCATGCCGACATCTCCTGCGGAAACACGAATGGCGGAAGGCAGCAGGAGTCGAACCTACCAGGGAACGATCGACGCCCCCTACTGGGTTTGAAGCCCAGCCGCATGCCCGGATGCGCATGCCTTCCGAAAGTACGGCGGTACCGGTGGGCTCACTCGTGGGCTGCGTTCCACTGCAGGTCGCCGCGCGGCCGATGCTGGTCACCGACGCGCCGAGTGTAGCCAACGCGATTGAAGAACTCCAAGATCTGGATGCTGCGTTTGCGGCCCAGGCCGATGGCATCGCGGAAGGCCGCCGCATCCACCGTGCCGCTGGCCTGTGACAGCTGCGCGACGATCGCGGCCAGCTCGGCGATGCGGGTGGGTGCATAGAACAGGTCAGGTACCACCTGGAACAGTTCGCCGCGCGTGGCGGCGCGGCGCAGCGGGGCGCGGACATCGTCTTCGGCGAGGCCGAGATCGGCGGCCAGCGTGCGCACCCACGGCGGGTCGAAGCCACCGGCATGCAGTTGCGGCAGTACGCGTTCGAGCAGCAGGCGTTCGTATTCTGGCGGTGCGTGATCGTGGCCGGGCAAGCGCCACCATGCGCCCACGCGCTGCAGCGTGCCATCGGCGAGCAGATCCTGCAGCAGGGCATTCCACAGGCTGCTCGCCAGCGCGGGCAGGGTGCTGCGCTGCAGGCGTCCACTGTCGACACCGGGTTCGTCGGGGCGTCGCTCATGCCATCCACGCAGTGAGGTGATCACCTGCTCGCGCAACGCCTGCCAGTGCAGGGCAAGGATGATCACCGTGTCTTCGCGGGTAGCGATGCGTCGCGCGTCTTCAGGCAGTTCGATCTGGTCGGCGGCACGTCGGCAATACCGTTGCAGGGAGGTGAGGGGAATGCCGGCAGGTGCCTGCTGCAGCAGGGGGACAACACCTGCCCCAGCCGCCAGCTGCTCCAGTGCCCTCAGCCATGCGAGCCGTGCCGTGCTGCGCCGGCGCCGCTGCGGTGGGTCCGGATCGAGTACGACGCCACCGCCCAGGGTGTGGGTGGCCGATGAATCGCGGGCGATGAAGCGATCACCACACATCGCGCAGACCGGCGCGTCGAACACCAGCTGCACCAGCTGCCCATCGCCTTCGTCCTGGTCCTCCAACAGCACCACATGCGCCTGGCGATGCATCGTGCCCCAGTGGATGTGAAGCGGCGCCCAGTCGCGCAGCGCCACGGCCCGCGCGGACAGCCGCAGGCGCACATCGACGCGGGTGGTGGCCAGCAGTGCGCGCGGGTCGGCAATCCAGTCGCCACGATGAATCTCGTCGCGGGCGATGGCGGCCAGGTTCAACGCGCAACGCTGGCCGGCCATGGCGTGTTCGCTGGGCTGGCTCTGCGCGTGGATGCTGCGCACGCGGACATCGGTGGCGGCGGGCATCAGTTTCAGGTGCTCGCCAGCCGTGGCGATGCCGCCGTGCACTGCGCCTGTCACCAGCGTGCCGTGGCCGGGAAACGAGAACACGCGGTCCACCGGCATGCGGAACAGCTCGCTGCGCAGTTCGGCTTGGCGCGTGCTGGCGTCGTCCGCCGCCCACGCGTGCAGCTGGGCTCGCAGTGCGCTGATGCCGGCATCGCCGGGCGCGGTGCTGTTGCAGGCGAACAGAGGTGAATCCTGCAGCGGTGTCGCGGCGAGCAGCGCAGCGATCTCGATCTCGACCCGGGCGATGCGCGCCGCATCCACGCGGTCGATCTTGGTCAGGGCCACTGCACCCCGGTTCACGCCCAGCATCAGCAGGATCGCCAGGTGCTCGCGGGTCTGGGGCATCACCCCATCGTCGGCGGCGACCACCAGCAGGGCGACATCGATGCCGGTGGCGCCAGCCACCATCGTGTGCACGAAGCGCTCATGGCCCGGTACGTCGACGAAACCCAGCGTGGTCGCAGGGCCTTCATTGCCCGAACGTTCCACCGGGACATAGGCGTAGCCCAGCTCGATGGAGATGCCGCGCGTACGCTCTTCCTGCAGGCGATCGGTTTCGATGCCAGTCAGTGCGCGCACCAGGCGTGTCTTGCCATGGTCGATATGCCCGGCGGTACCGACGATCATGCCTGCAGCATGCTCCATTGGGCCAGGAAGGCCACTTCGTCGGCGGGTTCCAGGCAGCGCAGGTCCAGCCACAGCGCGTCCTCTGCGATACGGCCCACTACCGGGCGCGGCAGTTGGCGCAGGCGCTTGGCCAAACGGTCCAGTCCGCCGCGACGCGCGCTGGTGAGGCGCAGCCCCGCGCTTGCCAGCTGCGCCCCTGGCTGCGCACCGCTGCCGATCTGGCTGTGCATCGACGCCCGTTCAAGGCTGTAGTCGGCCGCAAGCGCGGAACGCATCGGCGGCAGCAGGCGCTGGGCCTGCGCATCCATGTCATCCTGTGTCCGCGAGAGCGTACGCAGGGTCGGCAGCCGTTGCGCCAACAGCTCCGGTTCGCGGTACAGGGCCAGCACCGCTTCCAGCGCAGCCAGGCCCATCTTGTCCATGCGCAGCGCTCGCTTCAGCGGGTTGCGGTTGATACGGGCAATAAGATCGGCGCGACCGGCGATGATGCCGGCCTGCGGCCCGCCCAGCAGCTTGTCGCCGCTGAAGCAAACCAGGTCGGCGCCGGACGCCAGCGTTTCCTGCACGGTGGGCTCGTGCGGCAGGCCGAACGAGGCCAGATCACACAGGCTGCCGCTGCCCAGGTCCACCACCAGTGGCAAGCCATGTTCGTGCGCGATCGCGGCCATCCCCGCGGTGTCGACCTTGGCGGTGAAGCCGCTGATCGTGTAGTTGCTGGCATGCACCTCCATCAGCAGTGCGGTGCGTGCGCCAATGGCGTGGGTGAAGTCGGCCGGGTGGGTGCGGTTGGTGGTACCCACCTCCAGCAGCCGCGCACCGGCGCTGCGCATCACGTCGGGAATGCGGAAGGCGCCACCGATCTCCACCAGTTCGCCGCGCGACACCACCACCTCGCGTCGGTTGGCCAGGCTGTTGAGCAGCAGCAGGACCGCCGCCGCATTGTTGTTGACCACGGTGGCGGCCTCAGCGCCGGTCAGTTCGCAGACCAGCGCCTGCACCCGTGCATCGCGGTCGCCGCGGCGGCCGCGGGTGATGTCGAATTCCAGATCGACCGGCGCTGTCATCGCGCGGGTGACGGCGTGCACGGCGGCATCGGGCAGCAATGCGCGACCGAGGTTGGTGTGCAGTACGGTGCCGGTCAGGTTGAACATCGGCTGCAGGTCCAGCCGTGCATCCGCGGCGAGGGCGGCGTCGAGCGCTGCGACCAGTGCCGGGCCGTCAACCGCTTCCTGCAGCTGCGCGGTCGACAGCTGGCCGGCGCTGATACGGTCGCGCAGCATCTGCAGGTGCGAGCGCAGCAGGTGGGTGATGCGGCTGCGGCCGTGGACGTCAATCAGTGGTGACAAGGCCGGCAGGCGCAGCAGCCGGTCCAGCGAGGGCAGGGTAGCGGCAGATGCAGGGATGGGGGGCGTGCGTGGCATAGGTCAGTCACCGTCAGACTGCCACAGCAGTGGATTCTGGCTGGCGCGTGCATAACCTTCTTCGCCCAGCAGCAGGTCCAGTGCCAGCGTGCCGAGGTCATCGGCCACCGGCTCCAGTGTGGGGTTCTTCTCCAGATACAGGATCTTGCGATAGCTGTGGCAATGTTCGCAGGTCTCGGCACGGACCGCGCTCTCGCGCACGGCCTCGCCGCTGTCGCCGTCCACATCAGCCAGGGCGCGGTAGGCGATGTCCTTGCCGGCAGCACCACACTGGCTGCACTGAACGCGCACGTAGTGCCACTGGCAGGCGCACAGCGAGCACGACAGGTAGCGGTAGGACGCATAGGGCGGCCGTGCCTGCACCACGCTGGTCACTGGCAGCGAGCCGCACAGCGGGCACAGGCCCGGAGCATCGGCCAACGGTTTCAGGTCGGTGGGGCGGAAGCTGTCCGCCAGCACCGCCCAGTAGACCTGCAGTGCATTCATCACCAGCAGCGCAGCGACCGCATCCACCGACGGCGCGTCATCACGCTCCAGCACCGCATGCGCCTGTGCATCCAGCCACGCGTCGTCGGCAGCGGCAACGCGCTGCAGTTCCCTGCGGGTTTCCGCCGGCAGACCGGCTTCCTCGCCGCAGTGCTGGCACAGCATGCGCAGCCAGTCGCGCCAGCACCCATCCAGGTGAAGCATATTGGCTGGCCGCAACGGCATGCCGGCGCTGGCGGCCGCGCTGGACTGCTGCGCGCGCGCGTGGTCCTGCAGCGCCTCGCGTTGCTGGGGTGTCAACGCCTCCAGCAGCGCCTGCTGCGCATCGGCCAGTGCCGCCAGCAGCTGCAGGTAGCCACCAATGGCACTGTGCGCGGCCAGGCTGCGCAGACGTGCCGCGCGTGCGACGAACAGGGAAGCGACATCGGGCAGGATGATGCGCGGAACATCGCGCGAGGCGAGCGTCTCGATCTCACCGGGTTCAAGGATGCGTTGCGCCATGCAGGGCCAGCCAGGAGAACCAGCTTCCATCCTCGCTGTTGTCAGCGCTGGCGTCCAGCGCACTGCCGGCCATTTGAAATGGTTGGGGTCGGATCCGTTTTCCATAGGAAAGCGGATCCGACCCCATCGCTTGTTGCCATGTTCATTGTGTCGACCAAGGTCGACACCCACCAACAGCAGCGGGAAACTGTCGAGGGCGGGGGGGGGGGGGGGGGGGGGGGGGGGGGGGGGGGGGGGGGGGGGGGGGGGGGGGGGCGGGGGGGGGCGCCCCCCGCGGCCGCCCCCCCCCCTCGACCCCTGTGTCGCGCTCCCCCCCCCCCCCCCCCCCCCCCCCACCCCGCCATCCCACGGATAGCCGCTGTTGCTGTTGC